>NZ_FXTB01000002.1:300000-561449 GCF_900182605.1 Saccharicrinis carchari | reverse complement strand
GCACTTTAAGGGGTCAGCATCCGCCGGAATGTCATGCTAAATTCATGACTTCAACCAACGTTTGCTAAGGGGGTCAGCTTGCTCCGGAATATCCACTCATTATTCTGAAATCCATATTGAATAGATTTTAGCCGTATTATCCCAGGAAATATAGAATGATTAATTATGAATAATTTTAGGGGGATGCCGATGTATTATTCAGGAATTAGGTTAGACAAAATTTCTTGTGGAAAAACGAAATTATTATCCATCACTTTATTTAAAACAGTACTTAAATGTGTTGTAATTTTAGCTTTGTCTATAAAAGCTTTAAATCCTGAACGAATGAGCTGTTCCAAATAAACCTGATCACTATTTAAGGTAATCGCCACCATCTTTAAATCAGGATATTTAAAATTTATTTGGCGTCCTGCCGATATGCCATCCAACAAGGGCATATTAACATCTAATAGTAATAAATCAATAAATGCCAGATCGGGATGATTCAAAATTGCGTTACCATTGTGTGCAATACTAACTATTTCATATTGTGGCAACTCTTCAAAAAGTAATTGCATACCTTCGATAAATAAATGACTATCATCGGCAATAATTACCTTATAACTTTCTTCTGCTTTCATGACTAATTGAACGATATAGAAACAAATAAGTTTGCATGAGTTCCCTATATTTGTGTAGGGAAAATTCTATTTTGCATCAAGGGTTTTCCCTAATGCCGTGCTATAAATCCACAATTTGATTTTTAATTGCCCACACAATTAAACTGGCATTATTCTTCGAGTTAGATCTTTTCATTAGCTTTGATTTTTGACTTTCTATTGTTTTAACGCTTAAAAACATAGATTCAGCTATCTGCTTGTTCGTATATCCTTTACAAACATTTCTTAACAATTGACGCTCTTGGTCAGAAAGCGAAATATTACCCTTAGTTGTTTCGACTGATTTATCTTGTCCTCTTTTTATGCTTTTTGCAACTTTTAATAAAAACTCGTCTGAAAAATAAGTATTTCCTTTATAAACCTCTCTAATGGCTTTTTCAAGATCTTGAGCGCTAAGTTGTTTAAGTAAATAGCCTTTTGCTCCTGCAACAAATGCTTCTCTAAAATAATTACTGTCATTGTGCATGGATAACACAATTACTTTAATAGCTGTATCTATCGTTAAAGCTTGGCTAATAGCTGTTAAACCATCCATGTTTGGCATGTTAATATCAATTAAAACCACATCACCTTCAATCATTCCGATATTGTCAAGCCATTCGGCTCCGGTACTATATTCGGCAACAATATTCATATCAGACCATTGATTTATCAGTACTTTTAAGCCTTCGCGTACCATTTCATGGTCTTCAACTATAACAATTTTAATCATACAACTATACTCTTTTGTGGTATTAGAATATCAACACAAACACCATTGCCAATTGATGTTGTGTACGTTACATTACCACCTATATTTTCTATTCTGCTATTTATATTTTCAAGACCAAAGCCTTTTGCCCATACCTTTTTATAATCAAAGCCTATTCCGTCATCCTTATATCTGAGTTTAAATTTTTTTGAGCTTTGCATCATATTAATAGAAATGACTTTTGGGGTGGCATATTTTATTGAATTATTAATTAATTCGATTAAGGTTCTATAAATCGCAAATTCAATAAGCCCGGAGGTAACATTTATACTGCCACTATTAAACTCAAAGTGTATATTTGATACGGGTTGAATATGGTCGATAAATGACTGAATGGCTTTTGATAGGCCATATTGTTCTAATATTTGGGGGCCAATGTTATTGATTATATTTCTTATCTCAAGTATAGAGTTGTCTAATAAGTAGTTTAAACGTTCTAAACGTTCGTCATTCATATTACATACACAACTATTGCCTACACTATGGGCATAGATTTTTGCTGTGGAGAGTAATGGGCCTATACCATCATGTAATTCACGGGCAATTCTGGCATTCTCTTTTTTTTCTGCCTGCATCATTGTTTCAACGAGCAGTCTTTTTTGCCGCTTCCTTTCTGTTAAATCAATGAATGCACAAATGGCCATATCCCCAATTATTGTATGATGTACTTCTAAACTTCTTAATTTGTTGTGGTTTGTTAGTAAATTAGGGTATTCTATTGGGTCAGCCTGCTGCTCCTCGAATCCTTTTTTCATTAACAATTCAATTTCTTCTTTTTTACGGTTGTGTTCTATCGGGTTTGGATATACCTTAAGCAGCCAATCATTAAATGTTAATATATCCTTATCCTTGTAACCAAAGTATTTGTTAAATTGTTTGTTAACAAGAACAATTTCTTTATTGCGATTGACTATTCCAACAGGGATTGGTAGGTTCTCGATGGTGTGATGCATATCTTTCGAGTTCTCTATTTTTTCTTTCACCTGTTGACTATAAGCTAAAAAGGTTTTATTTAGAGCGTAACCACCAATGCCTATAGTTATAAATGTTAACAGAAGGTCTGACAGCCATATAATTCCATTGCTGGCTGATTCGATTGGTGAAACAGTGTATATTAATACTTCGTTCGTATATAATATCATGAAAGTAAGGTAGAAAAGGACTACACTCACGTTGATACATATCGCAAACCATTTTGAATAATAAAAGGTTGATAATCCAAATATTAGAATCATAAAAAATTCTGCACCACCAAAAATTCCAAAGCTATAAATGCTTGACAGTATACCATATACTAATATAAATAAGAGTACATTTTTCTTTATTGTTAGCCGAATCTTTTTACTAAAAATAGTGATAGTTACAAATCCCATCAGGATGAGGCCATTGATTAAGGACACAGGAATATTAGTATAGGCGTGATAATAAATGCCATATACATACAATGGGCCAATTAAAAGAGTATATATTAAAAATGTAAAATCAATAATATTCCTTTAACTGTATCAAAAGAAGATAAAATACCAGCGTATGTTAGACCTAAGTTCAAGTATACTTTTTTTAAAAAAACCCCTAATATAAAGATATATAACGAAAATAAAGAAAGTTGGTTCAGTTGAAAATATTGAATATTTCTGTGATATTGTTTTACTCAAAAACAATGTGCTTCTTTTGTATATTATAGAGATCGTAACCTGAGGTAGGAGTATATTTTTCGTATGTGGTAAATTTACGCACATTTTTGTTTAGCAATCGTATTGCCAGTCCAAAAAAGCACCCGAATAAAACCGGATCGGGTGTCCGAAAAAAACAGAATGCCCGGTCTACTGCTACGCACTATACTAGATATTGCAATCTTATCTCAATTTACATATTGAAACCAAAGACTTTAAATAGCGTATATTTGCATTTGGTATGATATCAAAAGTATTGTTTAGTTAGTTAAATATCAATTATTACAACCATCAATTATTTTAATTACTATGTCTATAACGAAGATTGTAAACTATCGTTTTAAAAGCATTAACAATTTGATGTTTATTAAAATAAGCGTGTTTGTTCTTTTTATTGTTTGTTTGCTTGGTGTTTTTCATTATTTCGCGGTAAAAAAAGCTTTAATAAATGAAATCCGTGGCAAACAACTCATTACTGATCTGAAAGCGTCTCAGTCATCCCTTCAATCGATTCTTGAAAAGTCAATTATTACGGCAGAGTTATTAGCTTCTGACTCCACTATAATACAATGGTTTATAGAAGATGAAAAAGATGAAGAACTTAGAAATCAAATTTTATCAAAATTAGATTGGATAAAGAAGGTTCAAAGCTTTGCAATGGTTTCCATCGTCAATAAAAGTACGAACCATTACTGGAAAGATAACAATCAATTATTCGATTCTATTTCCGATTCTGATCCGGATGACAGGTGGTTTTTTAAATTCATTAAAGAGAAAGAAAAAATTGCTTTTCACCTGGATTTTACCGAGAATTTAGGAAAAACATTATTATTTATCAATGTTATGATTGGAGATATAACTGAACCTGTAGGAGTTGCATCTGTTGCATTTGATCCTTCCATATTAATAAGTGAATTTGAGCAATACAAGTTTTCACCTAATAGTAAAATATGGTTAATAAACCAGGAAGGGATTATTAAACTTTCTGAGAATCGAAATGAGTATAATAAATCCATTTATAATTTTCTACCTGATGAAAAAGGTGAGTATTTTTTGAATAGGCAGTCACTTCACCTTTTGCCCGAAATAAAGTTTAACGGCGAATCTTATGAAGTTGCTGTTATGCCGCTTGGTAAAACAAAGCATACCATAATTATGTTGGTTCCTCATAAAGATTTAGTAACCGTACTAAAAGTCATTAAGAGTAATACAATTTGGTTAGGCTTATTTTTTCTCTTGTTAACCATTTTTTTATCCTATTCATTGGCAAAAAATTTAACTGTTCCTATTACTCGTATTGGTTGGCTTACAAATAGGCTGGCTAAAGGAAACTTAGACCAACCAATTGATGACTCTTTAACTCAAAGAAACGATGAGATTGGAGATTTGTCCAGGTCTGTCAAATCAATGCAGATTCAATTATCGAAAACCATTGAAAGTTTAAAATTTGCAAATGAACGACTGGCTGATGATAAGATAAATTTGACTAAACTAAATGCAGAATTAGAACAAGCAATAGTCAAAGTTTCAAAAAGTGAACGTTTAACCAAATCGTTTCTGTCAAACATTAGCCACGAGATACGCACACCAATGAATTGTATAATTGGTTTTTCTCAAGTATTAGAGCTTGAAGATCACAGTAGAGAGTTTCAGCTTAAATATATTAAACAAATAATTAATGGAGGACATGAGTTGCTTGAAATTATTAACCATCTTGTGCACATGTCAAAAATAGAATCCGAATTTCTTCAGCCTCAAATCGTTGCTATTGATATCAATAAGTTTTTCGGAGAACTTTATAGTTCATTTTATGATAGAGTAGAAAAAAGGGGGCTTAAATTGTCACATATACCATTAGCGACTAATTTTACAGAACAAATACATACTGATCCACTATTGTTAAAGCAAGTGTTTAATGAGTTGCTAAATAATGCGATTAAAAATACAGATAAAGGTGAGGTAAAGTACGGTTGTGAGGTAGCCAATGACACAATTAAATTTTATGTTTCGGATACGGGTAGAGGTATACCTGATCATCAAAAACAAATAATATTCGAACCCTTTGTTAAGATTCATAATGATCAAACACTTGCCAATTCAGGGGTTGGTTTAGGATTGTCCATTTCAAAAAAGATTATGGGGGCGTTTGGTGGTGATATTTGGGTGGAGACCTTGAGTAATGAAACTGTTTTTATTTTTTCATTGCCCTATGAATGTAAAGGAATAAAATAACCCTATCTACGATGGCCAGTTTAAGGTTTGTTTTTAATTACGGCGGATGATTATCCCTATTAGCGGAAGATTTTCGGAAGTATGCCCTCAAAAAGAATAAAAAAGAGCATTTTGACCGCCTTGATTCATAGCTTAAGATTAATGGCATCTAAATCCTATTTGATTCTGATTATCACTGAAAGATATACAAATACTCCGATTATACAGTTACGTTCCGGGGTGTAAAACGATAGCCCGTGATTTCGCATTAGTAGCAAGCACAGGATCAGGAGGTACCCTAAAAAACACGGCAGTTCAACATTAAACCTTAACTTTCTTGCATAGAATGGAAGACCGTCCATTGGAGAGGGTCTTCCATCCCAGCAATCCTTAAATAAGAAAAGTCAAGTCAGCTTAACGATGTACTTTGTGTTAAACAAACCTATAATTTAATACTAGGTGTGTTTTTGGATGTAAGCTAAATCTGTTTTACTAGGCCAATAACCTTTAGTCTATTCCTATCAACTTAAAAAGATTACTTACCGGACTAAACTCTTTGACGATAATTTGAGGGTTTTGCCCCATTGGCAGGTAGTAAGTATTGGCTACAACTCCTACTAAATTTCCATTGATATCGCAAATTGGAGCACCACTACTTCCCAATGAAAAATCTGCCGTCATGCTCATCCGTTTACTTTTATTATCGGCATACCAGTAGCTACGTGTGATATAACCTTGGCTATAATAATAATAACTACCTGCCGGGTGACTGACCAGTTTAACCTTATCGCCAACCTTTGGCTCCCGGCCTATTGCAACAGGACTCATTTTGGGCTCACCTTTTAATTTAAACACAGCCATGTCGTCCTGATAACTACCGGTCAACACCTCTTCTATTTCATATACATTCCCTTCATAGTCCATTACGATATATAGTATATCCTCCATTTTTTCGGGATGAAGACGAAAAACATGATGGTTAGTCACGCAGACCCCATCGCTAGTGATTGGGAAAGCGCAGCTTTTATATAAAATATTGCTTTGCCCATCCGGCTGATTCCATAATCGAGCAATAATTAAGGTTTTGTTCTTTTGTACCTCATAATAGTCCTCTATTTTGTTGGCACTTGCCCCAACAGCACTATTTAGTTTTAACTTACCAACTCTTGATTTAACCTGCGATTCCAGCTCCTGAGGTTTTACATAATCCCCCCTAGCTTTTAGATCAAGAGCAGCCTTTAGCAGTTGCGATTCAATTACCTGGTCTTGTACCATTTGAGCGACCTGACTATAGGAGGCACTGTAAATAAAAACCATACAAACCAGGAGTAATCTGTATTTTATCTTCATTTAACCATTAATTTTAATTGTTGTTCTACAGGAGGGTTACACTTGTATGAATCACAAGCCTGATAGTAGACCTTGCATACAATTGGGGCGCCGTTGTACTTCTTTTTATCTAAACTTATGCTTTGCGTAAATAAGGATTTCCCTTGGTATAATGTTACCCCCTCCATTTCGTCATACTTATGTGTTTTGGGCTTTTTTAACGATCCATTAAGTACGATACCCTCTGGTGTTTCGAAACTAATTTTGGTTTCAATAAAAATCCCATCCTCCGGCATATCGGCATATATATGCCAGCCGTCTTTAATATCAAGATTTAACTCTACGGTATAGTTATCTTGTGTACCGGATAAAAGTTTACATTCTATCTTTAAAATCTCGTCTTCGTGGTTAGTTACCTTGTTAACAAGCCGCGCCTTAGGTTCTGTTTTATCAGCGGTAGACAACTGTATTTTAAGTTCAGGATTATTGTAAGTATCAATCATAAACTTATAACCACCCAGTTCGGTAAAAAACAGATAGTCTTTATAGGTCTTGTACCAATTTTTCCAATCCTTAGCAGTGGTATAATTAAAGTTGGTATAGCGATGCAACAGACGTAAGGCTTTTTCTGTTTCTTTGCCTTTCCCAAGCATTTTAATGCATTGTTCTATAAGCTGTATATCGTTATTGGCTATGCCCAACGATTTTGCTTCTTCATCCACTATTGGCATCACCCCCATCCCATCTATATAGAAATAGGGATAGTTATCTTTATAATAGAGATAGGTACTATCGATTACAGCATCACCTGTTGGCGTATATTCGTTTTCCGTATCTAAAAGCTGCTTTGTTTTTCTGTAGCACCATTCATTGGCCCAAAGGCGGCTGTTGGATTTGTAATTTGTAATAGTTGATTTACCATTAAAATTAGCCATATAATGGATGGTGTTCACAAAAACTTCTTTTGCCTGCTCGGTCATAAATGCCGGTGAAGCAGAAAAGCCCCAATGAAACATATTGCCATTACGACCTAATGCCATTCCACTAATATCCTTAATACTATTGCTACTGGAAATAAACTCACTGTCCGGTGAATCATCAAAGCCAAGGCCAACGAGGATTTGGCCAACCCAATAGCCTTTTCGGTCGCCTGATGATTCGGTTTGTGCCCACCATACATCTATTTCGTCTGGCAGGTTTACACCGGAGTAATACTTCTTGAAATTTTTAGGGGTTTTTACTTTAACCCAATCCAAATTTACCTTAAGAGGTGCATTAAAAATAGTATGCTCAGTATTTGTATTATAGCCATATCCAAATTCAATACAATGACATTGGGTCATCAGTTTAGACGGAATCATATAGCCCAAGTCATCTGTTTGATCTCCTATTACGATCAAAGCCCTGTCAAAATCTTCGGGCAAATACCTGGGATACATCAATGGTTCTCCTCCATATACAATACTTTTCCCATTTCTGTATAAACCAAAATCCAAAGTATCAATAGGCACAGGCAAATCGTCGAGAATTGTTACATCGTAAGCATCAGACATAGCGGCCTTATATTCATCTGAATTTACAATATCTACCTTCTTAAAATATTCACTCAAGAACTTTTTATACTCTTCACCTCGTTTGTTCGCCAATTCTTTTATTCTTTCACCCGGCATTGGTCCACTGTAGCTTTTTACATATTCCTTGGCTGGATTATGTGCTACAACCAGAACTTTTATATTGCTTTTTTGAGCATTAATATTTACAGCTGATAGTATGCCTATAATGCCAATTAGTGCTATAATTTTTTTCATCTCATTATAAATATTTGACCTTTATTGGTATTTGATGGTCTCGCCATTAATAAGCTCCCTTCCCGCATTGACGGGCCAGGTAGTGTGAGAGAAAACTCTCATAACCTGTCCCGATCTTTCATCGGGAGCCGGCCCCGATCCTTCGGGGGCTCGTTTGAATTTTATTGTACATATCTGTTTAAAAATTGTTGTATTTGGGGATTACTTGGTCGCGGGGCATTACTATTTATTAGTTTGCCATCAGGACCATATAGCAAAAATCGAGGAATACCAGTTACATTAAGACTTTTGCCTAGTTTATTATCAACATCCAACAATTGGGTATTATGCAGTCCTTCTTTCTCTAATGTTTTTAACCAGATATTATCCTTTTTATCGGAAGAAACACCGACAAACAAAATATTTTTATCTTCAAAATCTTTTTCTAATTGCTTAAGGGCCGGTATCTCTTTTCTACAAGGCTTGCACCATGAGGCCCATAGATCGAAATAAATATATTGTCCTTTTAAAAGATCTCTTAAATTAACTAAATTACCATTGGCATCAAGCATTGAAAAGTTAGGCAGCTCGGCGCCGGGCATTGAATACTTAAGGTTCTCCACCTCCATAATCCGTTTTTCTCTTTCCTCTTTGTTGGTAATATTCTGTGCTAACTTTTTAAATTCGTCTATTTTTTTCTCGAAATTAACATCACCCTTAAATTCTTTTTTAAAAGCTTCAAGCAATATGTCAATAGCTACTTGTTGTAGTGTTGGGTTATTTACCCTTTCCTTAACGATTTTTATCTGTTGATTGGCTAAATTAAACGCGGTTAACCCCTTTAATTCTTTCTGATTCTGTACTTCTCGAACAATCATGCCGGCTGCACTACCATAAAACTCTGCAAAAGGGCTATTAAACACATCAATGGCGTTATGCTTGGTATCAAAGTCAAGCGGTGCACTTTCTTTAAATCTAAATTTATATGCATAAGGAATTGAACCAATATCGCTTAAATAATTGGCTTGCCCCAGAAATCTAAGATAAGCTTTTACATCATCCTTAACACCATTAGTATTGGTAAGGAATTCCTCTGTTCTATCAAGGTATATATCAGATCGGGTAAGAAACTCCGCTTTTGAAAATTCACCATACCATATTTCGCGCCCTGTTTTGTTTAACAAGTCGGCATACTGTAAAAGTGCTAAAACATTCTGGTCGTTAATTTTACTCCTATCCAGCTTTACCCGGTTGTTTTCCACGTAAAAATTCAACTCCAGCTCAATACCCTTTTCTACATATACATTAACATAATCTCTCCAATCGTTATGTGCAAAATAAAAATAAAATACATCAAAATCTCCACAAGTTCTTTCAATGTTGAGCTTATACTCCTCTCCTTGTTTTATACTAAACATTTCGGATGAGTATTGATTATCATCCAGTTTCTGATGAATCACAGAAATTTCCATTTCGTTGATCCTTAAACTATCTTCCAAACTGACTTTTACTTTACAAGTACTATTGTTATCGTTGCTTTTGCAAACAGTAATAGAAATAAATAAGAATACTGCTGTTATAAATAACTTCATAATTAAAATTTGTTTTTTGCAACAAGCCACTACAGATTGTTGCCTTTGTGACTGAAATGGCTTTGTTTTTTTTATTCTATAGGTGAACTATAAGCTTTACAAACCTTATATTGGAGCGTAAAGCAGAATGTTAATCCAATTACAGGCTAAAAAACAAGCTGTAATTGGATTACTGAATTTGATTAATCGCCCGAATTATATATACCCCATGCCTCTGGTTTATAAAGCACCTGAACGGGGCGCGAAGTAATATTTTCAAACTTTCGGGTCGGTTGCAAATTAGCAGCCGAACCAATATCTGCACAATTGTAGATATACAAGCTACCTTTCAAATCGCCTGTTGCATCTGAATCGTAGACCCCGACATACAACTCGCGCATATCATAACTTACCGACATACATGTTACCTCTTTATTACCATCTAAAGTAATTGCAGCCGTTTTTGGCAAATGGTTATGAGGTGGTATATTACCGGGATACCAAATAAATATTTCACCACCCTTACTGTAATACATAGAAGCATATCTGGCATTTGCTATCAATTCAGTGTGCATAGGCAAAGTGATTTCTTCATCGGCTACATACTCATAAGCGTTTATTGTGCTGATACCTGCCGCGTAATCTGCTCCAAACTCAACAATTTTTACATCTTTAGCATTTGTTTTATCTGTTGCAATTGCCCAAAAATTAGTGTTGGTTCCCCCAAAGTAATCTCCATTCATTCGCCCAACGGTTACAATGTCACGTCCCGCATAGTCATTAGGCCTGAAATCATCTTCATAAGGTTCAACATTGTTCGTGGTATTATTAACAGGCATACTGCCGGCATGATAAAATATCGTGGTCCAAATCTTAGATGCCTGATAATCTACATTAACATAGGCAAGATCCATATTTGAACCCCTGGTATAAAACAGATTACCATAAAAACCATCGTATGTACCTGAAATGTTTACACTCTCGTAGAGCAACATTTCTAATTTCTGGAAAGATAAATTCCGACCATCTTCTGTAAATATAGTACCGCCTGTAGTGTAGGTATCCATAATCGAAACTTTTGATATCCTGGCACCAGGTATTGTACCGCCCACATCTACGGCAGCAAAAATTTCGAACGTCAATGGATCTGCGATATAAATATTATCCTTGCAAAAAATAAATAGATAGGCATCGCTACTCCCCCAGGCAAGAATCGATTTTCTTACATGGATAACATCCCGGATATCAAACTCAGGATTAACTTTTCCAATCAGATCGGACACAAAAGTCAGCTCCTTGCCTTCAAGTACATCTGTTGAGGATAAAATACGGGCAAAGGCAATATTTGCTTGCCCAGCTTCATTCATTCCAACCACCATGTATCCTTCGTCATAAACACGAACATCAACATGCCAGGTATAAAACTCGCTGTAATCTTCATTCTTAACCTCCAAACGCAAGTCGTAGGTTCCCATTTTTTCAAATGCGTACTGAAGCGTTTGCGTATGTCCGATAACTATGGAATCATTTTTTACGCCATCCTTTTTTAAACATGCAGACCACTCATAAACAAGGCTTTTGCCTTTTATTTTCTGTGTTACTTCGGGTGTAAATTCAAACTCCTGACCAAAATCAACACTTAAACTATCGGTAGGCGATGAGATAGAAATAAATGAAAAATCTGGATTATCTACAGGATATAATAACGAAGAATCATCTTTGGCGCAGGAATATGCAAAGAAAAGCAATAACAATAAAAATATATAGTTTTTCATAACATTCTGGATTTTAAATTAAATAGTTGGTTTTTGAATGTTTAATTCTAATTCGGGATGCGCCTCCGAATATTCCCACATACGCAGCTTCACATATTTATTAAATGAGATATAATAAACAAACAGCGGATTATCACCCCAATTATTAGGCTCTATATCCAGGAACTTACCCCAACGCTTAACAATCGCATCATAAATAGATTTTTGATTTTGCTCCATTTCCCAGAAATAACGGTAGAACAATTGCCCTTTAAATTTAGTGAATTCCCCCATGTCGAATGCGGTCCACCAGTTAGGTTCTTCCGGTGTTTTATCATCAAAAGTGATGGTAAATTCAGCATGTCCTTTAACATCTAAATCCTCTGTAGCTTCAATATTGAATGTGATAATCGCCCTTACATTTTCCAGATCCGGATGTCTGATAAGTTTAACGGGCACCATTGCACTTATTGAATCAGCTTTAAGAAGTACTTTCTGAGGTATTTCATAGTAGTCTTCGGTGGCTGCAACCGCAGATTCATCCGCGTAACGTTCGTTGCTTACGGACAAACTAAATTCGCGGTCATACCCACGTGGCATGCCTATTAAATTAACAGGCACTTCAATTGTTTTCTCTGTAATTTCGTAAAATCCAAAATTGTAAAACATTGAATCGGATTCTTCCGTGTAATTAAGAAAAACCCCATCTTTCTGCTCCAGATCGTATTTTAGATAATCGGTATTTTCACATGCTGAAAATCCAATAATCATGACGATGCTAATCCATATATTTAATACTTGTATTTTCATGTTTAAAGTTTATTTTAAATGACATTTAAAGGCCGGTTGATTAGATAAACCCGCACCCGGCATTACTACACATTGAAAAATTAGTCATTTCTATATTCATATTCTTCAATAGGAATTGGCAGCACGTACACATCATTCGAAGCAGGAATAATCTTATTTTCGGCATTCGAAACAATATCCATGTTTTTCTTTTTCATCTCGAACCAGCGTTGTCCCTCTCCAAACAATTCTTTATGACGTTCATTGTACAATAAATCTATATCAAGTGTTAGTGCAGGGATACGATCGGCCAACCTGGTCATTCCTCTGGATTGCAATACTTCATCAATCAGCTGTGTTGCCATCTCTGTATTCCCGGCCTCCAGTTCGGCTTCAGAAGCAATATAATACATCTCCGGTATACGAATCATGCTAATGCCTTCTATCAGCTCCTTCCCTGCATCCGATCCTTCTCCGGAATTAATCCTTTTTACATCTACTACTTTCAGGCAGTTAGGCGATATGCCGCCTTCAACAGCGGGCCTAAACCATCCTAAACGTGCATCGTTTCCATGATTTTCGCCCTGGTACTGTGCATACACTGATTTGTATGGCATTAAATAACTACCTCCACTACTTGGGTCATAAGGCGAAAAGGAGGCCCAAGAGGTAGATTGATACAATCTTGTTTCTGTTGTGTTAAAGTAATCCGTGGAAAATAAGCCCCATATTGATTCCTTTGGTGAGAGATGCCCGGCAATCAAATTCACAATCTCATCTTTCTTTACCAAAGGAAACTTAGTGGAATTTATTACTTTTAATGCTTCTGTTTTAGCCTTCTCCAAATCACCTTTCATCCAATAAACTCTTGCAAGAGTAGCCGTGGCCGCATAGTAATTAAAATGCAATTGACGGCCCATCAAAAATTCTTCGTTTAATTCCGATGCCAATATTCTGGGATACTGCACATACTCATCATCTGCCTTTAATAATTCCTGCGCCTTTTTTAAATCCTGTATAATAAAATCATATACAGCGGAGACACTTGAGAAGTCCGTATGTTCGAAGGAATAACTCTTTACATACGGAATACCTTTTACTTCAGGTTCTTGTTCTATGTGCGGTGCAAACAAACGAATAAGGTCGAAATGCAGAAAAGCCCTGATACCGTATGTTTCGCCCAGATACAAATGATATAACTCGTAGGATTCCGCCTCTTTGCCCTCCAGGTTTACAATGATATTATTGGCATGCCCAATAACTTCATAAGCTTTTTGCCATATACTCCCCAAATCACTTTTAGCATCCTCAAAATTATAATTTTCAATATCGTTATATGGAAGTGCATTGGGCCCATTATAGTTTTGTGCCAATACTTCGGTATAAGCCCAGGCCAGATTTTCACCATATAAAGTAGGCGACTTCATCTTACCATACAAACCATATATAGCGTCTTCTATTCCTCTTTTATTAGAAAACATATCATCGTTTACCACCTCTGATTCCGGATTAATGTCCAAAAAATCATCACACGAAACCAATGTCAGGATAGCTATGGCAATTGTTATTTGTATTAAAATATTTTTCATACTAATCATTTTTAGAAGGTTGAACTTAGAGTGAAACCAAATCCTCTGGCAAAAGGATACCTCAAGCCTCTCTCCTGTGCTACAGTTGACAACTGGAACGCATTATTAATAAACATACCTGCACTCAATCGTCTGAATCCAATTTTATTGGCAAAAGCCCTATCAAATTCGTAATTTAAACTTATGGACGAGGCGTTTAAATAATTTTCTTTCTCCACAAATCTGCTGGAGTGATAGTTATTCACAATCCCATCTTCGTTGGCCACAATGGTTATGTAATCCACCACATCACCCGGCTCTTTCCATCTATCGGTAAAGGCTCTTGAGTCCGCATTAAACATGGGGTTTATTTGTTCAATTTTACTCGCTCTGGTTGAGTTATAAATATATCCCCCAAGTGAATAAGTCATATTGATACCTAATGTGAATTTTTTATAGGTAAGGTATGATGACAAAGCCCCTCTCAATTTTGGGTTACGATCATTTATGGCCACCTTATCTTTCGGATCATATTGATAAGTGTATGATCCATCTTTTTTAATAAATATTTCCCGGCCCGTTGCTGGGTCAATGCCCGCAGAAGGCACGGCATACAGCATGGTAGGTGATTCGCCTTCTACAAACATGGTTAATGGCGAGGTGGATATCATGTTTGAGGCATTTACCTCGTTTTGTTTCCGAAGGGTATTGCCAATATCAATAAGCGTTGTTTTATTCCGTGAGGCATTGGCTCCTAGTCTCCAGTTGATGTCCTTCTTGTTAATAAGCATGTACGATAATGCGACTTCAAAACCTTCATTCTCCTGTTCTCCAACATTATTATTCACCACATCCACACCTGTTGATGGAGGCATTGAAATGGGTACAATCATATCGATGGTTACCTTTTTATACACATCTACATTTAAGTTTAGGCGGTTATTTAAAAAGGTAGATGTTAATCCGAGGTTTGTGCTTTTAGTGGTTTCCCAGGTTAAATCCTCATTACCCATTGTAATTGGACTGGCACCATATCCATACATGCTGGATAACTCCGAAGAATACCTATAAGTGGTTATGGCCTGATATGGCGAAAAATTAATGCTTCCGGTATGTCCGTAGCTACCCCTTAAGCGAAGAATATCAATCCATTCAAAATCAAGAAAACTTTCTTTGTGCAAATTCCATCCTGCACCGATACTCCAAAACGGAGCGTATCGTTTATTGGTGCCAAATTTTGAGGAGCCTGATATCCGGTAAGATCCTTCCATAAAATAGCGGTTACGATAAGTCAGGTTTACAGCCGAGAAAATACCAATACTTGAGCTTTCCAGCGGCTGGCCACTTGGCTTTGCACCTTCAGGAAATTGAGTTGCAAAAGACATATCTGTCGACATGTCGTTAAAAAAGCCCTGAGCAATAAAGCCATACGGATCTGTATTGTTTTTCCTTGTTTCACCACCAAGGTTAAAAGATAACATGGAACCTTCCCCATCCAGATTTTTATTGTAATTAAGTGCCGCTTTTAGATAAAAATTATAATCATCAGTCGCATTTAATGAATAAGAACCTTTTTTAGCCGGATCGGTAACAGCAATAAAAGTATTTGAGTTAGGCGACAAAAAGCTATCCGCTCGAACATCGTTGCTGCTCACATAACCATTACTTGTGATATAAAAGCCGGGCTTGATATTCCATCGTAAATTCAGTGAAGTTGTTAATACTTTTGTTTTTGATTTACCAAAAGAGGACAACGAAGCCTCGTACAGTGGATTATTTAAGCCATACGAAAGCTCTTTCACCAATTCGCCATCCTCATCGTAGGGTGCATCATAAGGGTTAGCTCTGGTATAATCATTAAAAGATCCATACTTGGATGCTTGCGTATTTAATTGGTCATAATCGGCCCTAAAAGTGGCTATTAATTTCTGCTTATGATTATAGGAGAAATAAAAACCTAAACTCATATTCTTTCTGAAGTCATCCTTCATCACACCATTCGTGTGTCCGTAACGGCCATTTATACCGTACGACATGCCAGAACCTCTTCCGGTTACGTTAAATGTGTGCATTTGCGAAAATGCATTACGTAATGGTTTAGCTATCCAATCCGTATCAATTCCGCTGTTTACCTTTGCCAGTTTCTCATTGTATTCAATATCCAATGCACCATTGGGGCTATCGTATAGTCCTGCCAAACGTTCCAGTTCAAGCTTTTGGCTCGCATTCATCAATGAATACTGACTCAAATCGGCAAAATCTGCCGTACCCGAGAAATTATAAGATGCGCGTACTTCCTTTTGTGATGTTTTTTTGCGTGTTATCAAAATAACCCCATTGGATGCCTGCTCACCATATAAGGCAGTGGCCGAAACATCTTTAAGTATCGTAACCAATTCTATCTCAAAGATATCCATGTCATACAAAGCATTGATAGTGGTTTCCACCCCATCTAAAACTATGAGTGGTGAATTAATTCCGGCTTCATTGGAGGCATTTAATGAGGTTGTACCCCTAATAATAATTTCGGGTATATGGTTGGGATTCGACCCCATAATATTATTATCCATTACAACAACAGAAGGGTCAAGTATGCCAATGGACTGAATTACATTAGAGGTTGAAATCGTCCTTAATTCGGCACCTGAAAAGGTTTCTGCTGCTCCTGTAAAAGTGCTTTTATCACGCTCGTAATATCCCGTTACTACCACATCACTTAACGCTTCTACATCATCCTGCATAATCACATCTATCACTGTTCTTCCTTGCACGGATACCTCTTGATCCTTCATTCCAATGAAGCTGAACAGCAAGGTGGCATCCGAATCAACAGTAACAATGTAATTACCATCAACATCACTAATGCTTCCTCTCCTTGTTTCTTTTACAATAACATTAACCCCTACTAATGCTTCGCCTTTAGAATCAACAACTGAACCTTTTACGGTAATCTTTTTCTCTTCGGGTTGCTGCGCATTTTTGATATTTGTCTTCTCCTGTGCTGTTAATGGTCTTATAATTAAATAATTATCCACTAACTCATAGGTTAGCTCGGTGTTCCCGGTCACCACATCTAATAGCTCTTTCAACTCAAAATCCTGACCCTCAATCACAATTTGCTCCTGTAGGTCAAGCTCACGATTACTCAACAGCGTTGCTATTCCAGTTTGTGCTTCAATCTTATCAAATAATTGCTCGTAAGTGAGTTTGGTCTGATTAAGATGCACTTTCTGGGCAAGTCCGTTGGCTGCAGCCTGAACTAAAATGGTAAACAATAAAATAAAACTAATTCGCATAGTCAACAATAATTTTCGTGGCTTAGGGAGCTCTAAAAGGAGCGAATGCCACTTCTGATTTTTTTTCATACATTTGTAGCTAAGGATTAATACTTTTGGGTTAAGTTTCGAAGGCTCAAACCCAAATATTTAAATTAATTGACCAAAGAATGTTTTGCGCATTCTTTGGTTTTTATTTTACTTCTTCTATCATTACGTTTCGGCCATCAACAGATATCTTCACATTGGTTGTTTTTTCTATTAAACTCATAAAATATTTAAAATCGGCAGTTTTCTCGATTCTCCCCGTAAAGTTTATCTCTTCCACAGAACTATTGGCAAAATAAAAATCAACATCATACCAACGTGTCAGTTTTTTGGCTAATTCTCTAATTGGCATATTCTTAAATTTTAATACACCGCCTGTCCATGATGTATAGATGGATGTATCCACTTTTTTTACTTCGACTTTTGAATTGTTCAAGGATAGCTCCACCTGCTGACCCGGATGTAACAAAGTCTGTTTGCCATTAATGTTAAATCCTACTTTTCCTTCAATTAGTGTTACTTGTTCCACCATATCATCTTCATAACACATCACGTTAAAGGAAGTACCATACACCCGGGTAGTTGAATGGCCGGTGCGAACAATAAATGGTTTCTCGCTATTGCGTACCACCTCAAAATAAGCCTCGCCTTGCAAAGAAACTTCTCTTTTTTCCCCTATAAAATTGACCGGAAATTTTAAACTAGAACCAGAATTTAACCACACCCTTGTGCCATCACTTAATATCAAATGGTACTCGCCCCCATAGGGAATTTTTATAGTGTTATATATCAACTCATTAGACTCTACGAAAGTATATGCTAAAGTATTCAAAGAATCTTTTCCTACTACAACCCCCTCTTCCTTCAGCAGTACGCTGGAGTTTTCATTAGCTAACTCCACTGTACTCCCATCACTAAGCACAACCAGCGCTTTTTGACTCACGGGCACAATCACTTCACTAATACTTTCACTAGCTTGCTGTTGTTTAGATAATAACCAGATACTTAGCCCTAACACAATTGGGATGGCAATAACCGCTGCATATTTTAAGAAAGTTAATAATAAGCCCTTCTTCTTTCCTTTAGGAGCCATTATTTTTGTAAATGCGGCATCCGTATCTACAGATGTATATACCTTGAAAGAAGCATTGATGCGCTCATGTTTAATAATCTTTTGGTACATGGCTTCGTTACTCGCATCTTGCTTACGCCATAACTCTAAATCCCTTAGTTCATCATCGCTGGCCTGCCGGATAAGGTGCTTATAAATTAAGGAATATATCTTTTTTCTATTATCCATATGATACCGATTTATATTAGATACACACCAACTTATTAATTTGGGGTGACATTAAATTACATTTTCGTATAATAAAGTTAATATCTATAACAATTTAGTTCTTCCAATAACCAATTCGCTAAAACCATTCTTTTATCTTTGATTTTGGATGAGTCTTAATTTTTTATCTATTTTTGACAGAATCTATGCTTAACATCAAACAGGAACATATCACTAAAATATCCCAAGGAGATGAAAGGGTTTTTAAGGAGATATTTGAAGATTTCTATCCTAAACTTGTTGGTGTAGCTATGAAATACATCAACAATATGATGGTATCTGAAGACATTGTAGCAGAGGTGTTTACAAAGGTTTGGGAAAAGAGAGCACAGATTACAGAAATAGGTTCATTTGAATCCTACCTTTATACATCGGTTCGTAATGCCGTGTTTAATCATGTACGTAACACTAAACGAAAAGAAGATCACCACGAAAAAATCCTGAGCAATTTAAGTGAACAAACATTTGAGGAAACCGTAGTAGAGGAAAATGTACACCATAGGCTCTACAAAGCCATTGAAAACCTGCCGGAGCAAGGGCGTAAGGTATTTGAATTAAGTGTAATCAATAATTGGAAGGAAAAAGAAATTGCAGAAGACCTGAACATCTCGGTTAATACCGTGAAAACACATAAAAAAAGAGCCCTAAAAAGTCTTCGTGATCAATTAGGCCGGTGGGAAGATTCTTGACCGCGTGTCGTATTTATTATTTTTCTATTTTTCGGTTGCTTGCATCGGCAGGTACAACTGTTATAACGCTATCCCGGAGAGGCCAATAATAGTTTTGGCTTATCCAAGTTAAGGAGCAAAAAAAGCTTGTATAAAACTACGCTATACAACACCCTATGGGTTGCAAGCATCGGCCATCATGCGTAAGCCCGTCATTAATCTGCGTGCTTGTTCCAGGTCAAGGGTTTTGATGAACACCTCATGGGTAAACTTATCGGCTTCGCCATTCTCAAATACCTGCACCAGATCCTTGCCTCCTTTTATGGCCAGGGTAAGCAGTGCCTCCCCCTTTTGGGTCAAAAACTGTATTTTGTTCGCGTCCACATCTTTCAGGTTAAACTGATATTCAAACCGTTTGTCGTCAGAAATATCTTCCACGTTCAAACTGTACAGGCAATCATCTTCGCTTTTTTGCGCCATCGTTTGCCGGTACGTATCGGTATCTACCACCACCTCGCCAATATTTTCCAATACGTAGGTTCGTGCTTCTACCACCGAAGCAAATGCAATTTCAGCGTTCATTTTTTCCAGCGCTAAGGCAGTAAAGCGTGTAAAAACACCAGCCAAGCGTCGTGCTGTTTCAATATCCGGTGCCCGTATCTTCAGGCTACTCTTGTAATCGGATTTTGTGCCATCTGTTTTCTCCAGCACCAGATCCCTGTCTCCGGCAACCGCAAGCTTTACAAAAACGCTGTTTTTATTGGTGTCGTAGGTCGCAGGTATCTTGCCCAGATCGGCCGCATTAACCGTAAATTCCTTTTTTTCACCCTCCGACACATCAACTACCGAATAAGTGAACACGGATCCATTGTTGGCTTGTATCGCAAATACCTGCTCGTAAGCATCCTGATTAATGACCACATCGCCAACTTCGTGGTTTAGCACCTGTACACATTTTTCGTAATTATAAGTGGTATAATCTTCTGTTGCACGGCTTTCTGCCAGATGTACCAGTGCTTTTGTTTGTGCAGCCAGCAAGCGCGCCTGCTCCACGGTAGCCGTCAACAATTGCAATTCATGGGTGTAACTACCCGTTTCACCGTTTTCGGAATATGCAATTAACTTGCGTCCTCCCTTTGTTGTTAGCGGCAACACCACCTTATTACGTTTGGTATCGAAATCGATTTTGTGCGGGTTTATATCTGACAGGTTCACCGTATACCTCTCTATTTTGTCGCCATTTGCACCGTCCAACACAAAAGTAGCTATATGATTATTCTGCGCATCAAAATTAAAGGATTGTGCATAGGTTTCGCCGCCCACCATCACGTTGGTAATGCCGGTTCGCAAGGCATCGAGTAAGACGGCCATATTATTGTCAACAGGCACGGCATCGGGAATATGATCCTTGGCATATTGGGCCACCGATTTCAGAGCATCGGTAAGCTTGCGGGCTTGTTCAATCCCCGGTGCATAAAACTCTAACTGCTTATCGTAGTGCTTTACCTCGCCATCTTCCTTTACCATTACCAGGCGCTTGCCCCCATATACTCCGGCCGTAATCTTTACCCACTCTTTATGGGGATCAAACTGTATTTGATAAGGATTCAAATCCAGGGCGTTAACCTGCCGGGTGCGCTCCTCCCCTTTTTGAGTGTTAACTATGACCAGCGACAGCAATAAGTTATTGTTTACATCGTAGCTGAATGTTTGTTGGTATTCGGTTTTCTTACCCTGCACCGAACCAATATTATCTTTCAGGAATTGCAGATTATCCTCTATTGTTTGTCCACTAATTACGAGGGCAGACAAGAATAAGCAAGCTGAGATTAATGCGCGTAGTTGTATCATGACGGTTACTTTTTGTTTGTGCTGCCTATTTCATTTTAACCTCTATTTTACCTGACTGAACCCCGGTAATTTCGTATTGCTCGCCATAATTGGCATCAATCATGGTGGCTAATTCATCGGTACTGCCGGTATGCCTTACCGAATAAATAGCCGTATTATCGGCATATCTGGCTAGTTCGGCCTTTACTACAGCACTATTGTTTTTTATCAGGTTAAGAAATGTACTTTTCCCGGAAAAAGATACGCCATGAACCTCCAGTGTTGTAAAGTTGGAGTTCAGTTCCTCATCCGATGGTAAGGGGATATTATCCAATTCATCGGCAAGATACTCTGTAGCCGCGATAATTCCCTTCTCCAATGCGTCGGCAACAGCAGGGTTTGAGCTGACACTTTTAGATATAAAACTAACCCTAAACGACTTGCCTTTGGTACTTTCGGTATTGATGCTTGTGGATTTAAGGATTTCGCGCGTCCGCGGATTTATAATCTTTAGGATAAACCCTATTCTTGCTTTTGATACAGACCCGCCGATACCCAGCACCTTTGTACCGGTAGATGCGTCGTTATATTCGGTAACTTCGCCCGTTACAATTAATTGTGCCAGCTTCATCTTGCCCTTTTCTATACCGGTTGTGGCATCGAAATATTCTGAGCCGGAGGCATCAATTTCGCCTGTCATGTCCTCCAGGTTTTTTTGTTCTTCCAGTACGTTAAAACAATTCACCTGGCTTAATGCATTGGTAAACATGGTACTCATGTTCTCGCCCAATACGCTTGGGGCGTTACTTGCTGTGGCCGAAAACCGTGCAACACTCACGCGAATACGTTCGTCCAGCGGAAGGTCTTTACATTTCTCTTTTATTTTTTCCATCCGAATCTTCACATCGCTTCTTTTATCGGATTTGATTTGCGCATTTGTAAAATGAACCGGCACATACAAAAAGCAAATTAATATAAATACTATTGTTTTTTTCATGATTTCCTGGTTTTTTAAAGTTTGTAAATCGTTAATATATAAGTCCTTTACATCATCATTTAAGCGAATCGATCCAAAAGGATATTTTACGTCTTTATCGATTAATCCTGCGAATCACTATAGCTCAAAAATCCTAATGGATAATTACCCGGTTGTTAATTGTAGCTTATATCAGTAGCTATAATTTTCACATCAAAAGTTCCGTCGGTAATATTTACCGAGCCGCCATTGATATTACCGGCCGTAAAATGGAAGGTCCCCTTTACATCATTGCCGGTAAATTCAATAATTTTAATATTTCCGGTTCCATTATCCACATAACTGTAATAATTTTCATTGACATCTTTACTGTGTATATAGATACCCATATTTGTACTGCCATCTGCAATCTGAAAGTTTCCTGTTGCCTTTGTAGTGTTATATACAGATAGCTGTATCTGACCGGTTTTGCTAACCCCGGAAATCAGCAATACACCTTCAATATATCGCGCAGACGCTTCACTTGTGGAAGAAAAATTTTTACCGTCAATCTTTGCTGTCATCGTACCCTTACCGATATCCGGATTGGTATCATTATCTTTTTTACAACCTACAATGGTAATTCCCAAAAGGATTATAACTGCTAAAATTATAAACTTAACCTTTTTCATAATCTAATTTTTTTAATCAATTTATCCTCAAGTAACTATCCCAAACTACTGACTACGTGGAACATTGCTCAAAGAACAACGTTCCACGCCGCCAATAGGCAGGGCAAACAATCTTTTATCCTTTACTTAAGTAGAATTTTTTGTCTCGCCCTAAACGCGTTGTTTTGCAATACTATATAATACAAGCCCTTGGCATAATCCTGAAAATGCAATTGGTGTTCAGGATCGTTAACGTATTCTGTTTTAAGTAACTGCCCCATACTGTTGTAAAGTTTCAGATTGTAACCATCGGCTGCCAGGCTGTTACTGTGAAGTTTAATGGTAACAAACGATTTTGTGGGATTTGGATAAATACTAAAATGTTTATCCCTCGATTTTGAATAAAGCCCGGTAGCACTCGTTACGGTCAGTAGTACATTAACGCTGTCGCTTTCCCAGGGTATGTCAGTTGCCTTTATCCAAAAGTCGTATTGGCCCTCGTGCTCTTCACCGGGGGCAATATTTAACAGCGATGGGCTTGTCCATTCACTAAAGACGGATAAGCCGATACTTCCGGCATTCGGAATTTTATAAACCAGACTGTCGCCATAAACAAAGTCCGCATCGGTAAAAACGGTATCCATAGCAATACCGCCCGATTTGCCGGCTATCACGGTAATGGATAGCGCATTGTGCAGCCTTTGTGGTGCCTTATTCACCCGTAAATCGATGGGCGAATAAAAAGCAGGCAATCCCCGCACCCCGGCATCATTTTGCGCAAAGAATTCAACCGAGTATTGTTGCTCCAATGCCAATGCCGCCACAGAAGTAGCCAAAGTTGAATCCACCTGCCCTTGTGCCGGATCAACATCGGCGGTCATCCAGCTTCCCTTGTACGCTTCGTTAAAAAACCGGTAGAAAATCTTTTCAACCTTGGCCGTTTCCGGTGCAACCACCACAAAAGCCCTGCTTGCCGGCAACGACCAGGTACCCAGTTTGTTTTTGGCACGAAAATAAATATTGTGTATGCCCGCTTCGAGCTGTGCAATGTCAACATCCATTTTATTGTTTATCCAATTGGAGGCTTCGTCGAACATTATCAGCTCACCGCTCCCCTCTTTTACCCTCTTATCTATTGAATATTCCATAGCCACAATACCCTCTGTGATAGGCTCCTCGGCAATATAAAATGATTTTTTAACGGGAAAGGACCAAATACCATTCTGGTTCATCGACCTGAAATAGATGCTGTGCACCCCTGTCCCGAGGTTGGAAATATCTATGTCAAAAGAAGAATTTACCTCCGTTTTATCGCCGGTAATAGTCAGCGGGGTTCCTTTTCCTTCCGCAACAAAGGCATCGATGCTATATTCGAGCCGGGTTACATTTTGTGCGGATACATGCATTATAATTGCCCAAAACAAGGACAATATGTATATATATCGTTTCATTGGTTTGCCCCTTCTTTTTATTGTTTGATTTTTATATGAACGGGCAATACGTCGCCGGAAACCAGGCCGGTGGTAGAGAGCTCATAAATATTGGGCAGGTTGGGCAAGCCCGATAAGCGATACGGAACAGGACCGCCAAAGGCACCGATATCTGAACCATTACTGCCCGCTCCTTTAGCCGGACTGTTTTGGGACAACTGGTATTTGGCATCGGTAGATGCATTCTCGTCGGTATTGAAAAGTGTGCTCAGCGGTGCGATAAAGTTGTTGTTGTCGTTTCCGAAAGCACCAGTCAGGGAGATGTTATGATGCACCGCGGCATCGGGGAGCGGTTGGATAGTAAAGTTATTGGTGTTGGTATTTAGAAAAATATTGTTGTAAATCTCAAACGAGGATGATGTTCCAAAATTTAATGTATTATGTAAAAATATATTATTGGAAATTATTCCCGATGATCCTTCATTTACGCTAAAACTTCCATTAATAATATTATTAGCAAAAACCAAATTCGATAAAACTCCGTTGTAGTTATTATTTGCATCTAATCGAGAATAGAAGTAACATCCTTTTATGATGATGTTATTATAAACATATTCATTGTATATTGTAAAACTTATATTAGAGATATAACATTTTGCTATAGTTATATTCTCTACAATATTATTAAATTTTATACCATATACATTGCTTGTTAACGAAACTCCCATAAATACAGAACCATCCGAGCCGGTTTCAAGAGAAATCGAATTAAAAAGCGCCATTTTTTTTTCTACTTGAGTTTCGAGGTTCTCATCTAAAAAGTAACCTGGACCAATTATGGTTAATCTTTTAGAAATGCTAACATGTCCATGGTCAAAGTTAGAACCATACACATAAATGGTATCGCCGGCAGAAACAGCGGCATAAGCATCAGCCCAGTTGGTGTATAAATTCTCGGAAATAACCGGTGCGGAGAGTTCATTGTTCAGGTAAACAACCTTTGCCTCGCTGGAAGCAAATAAAAATAATACGATAATAATAGTAAAAAGTGTTTTCATGATGATTTTATTTAAAGAAGAAACAATACCCTTTATTGGGAGAGTTAAATAATATTGGAAGAATCGACCTTTCCGGCAGGAACCATATCGATACAATACAAAAGGGTGTGAGGTGCCTTAAAAATTTTCTGATGAAAACCATTTATGAATTTGGATGAACTACATTAAAGGGGACTTCCCCTGATGCAGCCTATATTATGGAATATACACTTGGTGCGGGAGAATTTGACCATTGCGTTTTTACCTATATTAATTAAACAGGGTGTTCTAAAGCTCTATTTCTCAGACGGTCGACACAAGTTACAAAGAATATTAGTCAATTAGAAGACATTAACATCTTTTTATATTCTATATAAATAAAAGAGACACATATAACGTATTTTAGAACTAAACCTGCCCTATACAGAAAGGATACAAGCCCCTTTGATAGCAAGTCCTTTCTTTATATATCACGAATCAATCTACACAAAACTGGCACTCCCATGCCAACCAATACTGCTAGGGCTGTTGTCGCCAACCACATAAGAGGCAGGCTTCTGTATAGGGTTTCCTTATTGCCCATAAATTAAAATGCCAGACTAAAGGTTTCGTTCCGGATGTATTGGAAGACGGGTAGCCCGAAAGCCTGCTTGAAATTCCTTTTTACCCTCTAAAAAATTAGAAATCATTGAGCTATCCCCTTTAAATTTTATAAATTTAGATGTACTAATCTAAAGCCAACATCATGAAAATTAAAGGAAACAGTAAAAGAGGACTAACGGGAACCACCATGGGTTTCTTTTTTGGTTTTGCCGCTGTGGCACTTTACGGACCTACCGCCATTAAGTTTAAAGAAGCGATGGATTTAACGCCCCTGATGCTGGGGCTGCTCATTGCCATACCGGCACTATCGGGTTCGTTGTTGCGTATTCCTTTTGGAGCCTGGGTGGATACTACGGGAGGTAAAAAACCTTTTTTTATCCTCATGTTACTTAGTGTGATAGGGTTGGGTGGTGTAACCCTACTTTTGGCCACCAACTACCCCCATGGTTTGGAGGGTTTGTATCCGCTTATTTTGGTTTTTGGTTTTTTGAGTGGATGTGGCATCGCTACTTTTTCAGTAGGTATAGGGCAAACCTCGTACTGGTTTCCTCGTAATAAGCAGGGTTTGGCTTTGGGTACTTTTGCCGGTATAGGAAATCTGGCTCCCGGTATTTTTTCCGTGGTACTTCCTATTTATTTAAGCTATTATGGTTTTATTTCGGCCTACTTTGCCTGGTTTCTGTTTTTGTTGCTGGGTACACTACTTTATGGTTTACTCGCTGTGGATGCCTATTATTTTCAATACCGCAGAAAAGGAATGTCCGGTGAACATGCAAAAGAAAAAGCTGCACAAAAAGGTCAGGAAATGTTTCCTTTAGGAGGTGTTAAGGACAGCCTGATTAATTCGGCGAAAATTAAAAATACCTGGGCATTGGTTGCACTGTATTTTACAACCTTTGGTGGCTTTTTGGCGTTAACAGCTTGGTTTCCTACCTATTGGGGCATTTATCAAGAGTTTGAACCTATAAAAGCCGGTTTGTTTACCGCTATCTTCTCCATCTTTGCTTCTGCCATCCGTATTCCCGGCGGTTCTATTGCAGATAAGCTTGGCGGCGAAAAAGTTGCAATGCTATCTATGGTTGCCATACTGCTTGCCTCATCCATCTTATCATTTGGCCATTCCATTACCATAAGCATGATTGCCGTTTTATTACTTGCATCAGGGATGGGCATAGCCAATGCGGCTGTATTTAAACTTGTTCCGGTTTATGTGCCTAAAGCCGTTGGAGGTGCCGCAGGATGGATTGGTGGATTGGGCGCTTTTGGCGGTTTTGCCCTACCCCCCATAATGGGTGCTATTGTAGAAGGATACGGCCATATTGGTTATGCACGGGGCTTTGTGGCTTTTGTGGTATTGGCCGCAATCAATTTGTTCATCATTTACCTACTGCTTAAAAACAAGGCTAAGGCCGATAGCGTTTTAAAAATGGCTTAATACGCGCACATCCAATAAATAAATATACTATTAAAATGGTGCCAACGACACGGTGTACTTTATTACAAATATAAAACCATATACGCAGTTTTTTAGAATGATTATAAACTACTTACAAGCTATCATCATATCAAAATAAAACATTAAATTGGTAAAAGATTACTTCAATTCGCATACAGCTTAGTTTAACTATAATCTCAGAAAAAATGATAAAAAGCTCTTTATCACTTACCGTATTTCTGCTGTTAGCTTTTATTGTATCCGTTTTGCAAGCGCAAAACAGCGGAGAAGAACATTATAAAGCCACGTGTGCTGCCTGCCACACCATTGGTAAAGGACGGTTGGTGGGGCCTGACTTAAGTGGAGTGTACGAACGGCGGGACACCGACTGGCTGATACCCTTTATCCGTTCGTCGCAAAAAATGGTAAAAGATGGCGACCCAATAGCTGTAGCCCTTCACAATGAATACAATAAGGTGCCCATGCCCGATAATAATTTGAATGATGCTCAAATAATGAACATCATCGATTATATCCGTCAAGTTGATTCGGGGGAAGCAAGAGAATTGGCTGGTGGCGATCAAGCTACTGACAGCACAAAACAAATAGTCACAACTGCCAGCGACACGGCTCTTATCAGTTACTCCAATGAATTGATAAAAAAAGGAGAAGCTTTATTTTTAGGTCACGAAAAATTCACCAACGGAGCCTCTGCTTGCATTGCCTGCCATAGTGTACGTTACGAAGCGATACTAGGTGGTGGAAAATTAAGCCTGAACCTTACCGAGTCCTATACCCGCCTCGGTCCTGCCGGTATCAAAGCCATCCTATCCAATCCTCCTTACCCCGTTATGAATGTTGCTTTGCGCCACAACAAACTGTCCGACGACGAAATAGAATCACTTGTTGCAATGCTTTATGAAATAGATAAGCGCTATGGTCAGAGCCCCGTAAAGTCAAGCTCCGGATTAATGTTCTCTATTTTTGGATTTGTGTTGGCCATGATATTTCTGGTTCACATCTACTTGCTGTACGACAACCGTCAAGTACCGTCATATCCTAAATAATTAGTAAAAAAAGAGAACTGCCATTTTCAAATCTTGAATCAAAAAAGTAAAAACCTAAATAGAAAAGGATAGAGTGCCCAATTATTTTTAAACCTGTAAAAACCGGAACAAATGAGTTGGATCAAAGATATGATTTCGCCTAAAGCCCGCAATTGGGAAGAGTTTTATCGGAACCGCTGGCAGCACGACAAAATTGTGCGCAGTACCCATGGGGTAAACTGTACAGGCGGTTGCAGCTGGAACATCCATGTAAAGGACGGTATCGTGGTTTGGGAATCGCAGGCGCTGGATTATCCTTTATTGGAGAATTCCCTTCCGCATTACGAGCCAAGGGGCTGTCAGCGCGGAATCTCTTTCTCATGGTATCTGTACAGTCCGGTGCGGGTGAAATATCCTATGGTAAGGGGTGCCTTGATAGATATGTTCCGGGAGGAAAAAGAAAAAGCCGGAGATGCTATGGAGGCCTGGAAGAACATTCAGCAAAATCCGGAGAAAAGAAAACGTTATCAGAAAGCTCGCGGCAAAGGAGGCTTTCGCCGCATCAGCTGGGACGAAGCGCTCGAAGTAATCGGCGTAGCCAATATTTATACCGCCAAAAAATACGGGCCCGACCGGGTGGTGGGTTTCTCCCCCATCCCGGCCATGTCGATGATGAGCTTTGCCGCGGGTTCAAGATTCCTGCAGCTCTTTGGCGGGGTACACCTGAGCTTTTACGACTGGTATTGCGACCTGCCCAATTCCTTCCCCGAGATATGGGGCGAACAGACCGATGTGGGCGAAAGTGCCGACTGGTACAACGCCAAGTTTGTGGCGGTAATGGGTGCCAACCTGGGCATGACGCGTACGCCCGACGTACATTTTTTTTCAGAGTCGCGGCACAACGGCACCAAAACGGTGGTTTTTTCGCCCGACTTTAGTATGGTGGCCAAATATGCCGATCAGTGGGTGCCGCTCCATGCCGGACAGGACGGCGCGTTTTGGATGGCCGTAACCCACGTTATCCTGAAAGAGGCGCATCACGAAAATCAAGTGCCCTATTTTATCGAATACACAAAAAAATATACCGACTCCCCTTATTTGGTAGAGCTTAAGCAAGAGGATGGGAATTATACACCGGGCAAGTTGCTCAGGGCCAATCGTATTGACAAGTATGCCGATATAGAAAACGGCGATTGGAAATTTTTAAATATCGATGCAGATACAGACGAGTTTATTTGCCCGCCCGGAAGTTCGGGGCACCGCTGGCAGGATAAGAAAGGGAGTTGGAACCTCCGTTATAAGGATGGCGAAACAGGTGAAGGTTATAATCCGCTGCTGACCCTGATCGACAAGAACGATGAAGTTTTGCAAGTGGAGTTTACCCATTTTGAGCAAAATAAAAAAGTAAAAAGAGGGGTGCCCGTCCGTTATCTCAAAACCAAAAAAGGGAAGGTAGCTTACACCACTGTTTACGACTTGATTATGGGGCAGTATGGAGTGGCACGGGGTATGGCAGGGGATTATCCCGAAGATTTTACAGATACCGATAGGGCTTACACCCCGGGCTGGCAGGAAATATTCACCGGAATAAGCGGTGGAACCGTGCTTCAGTTTGCCCGGGAGTGGTGCCGCACCGCAGAAGCCACCAGGGGCAAGTGCATGGTGATAATAGGCGCGGGAATCAACCACTGGTACCACAGTAATTTAATGTATCGGGCTGCCACCATGTCGCTGATGCTTACCGGCTGCATAGGCGTTAACGGCGGCGGCATGAACCATTATGTGGGACAGGAAAAACTGGCTCCCGTTGATTCGTGGAGCGCTATCATGTCGGGCAAAGACTGGAAAAATCCGCCACGTTTTCAGCAGTCGCCCATATGGCACTATATGCACTCCAACCAATGGCGCTACGATGGCAACCAGGCCGATTACAACAGCGTGCCCAAGAACGACTTCTCGTCGCAACACTCCGCCGACCTCATCGCCAAATCGGTGCGCAACGGGTGGATGCCGTTTTTTCCGCAGTACAATAAAAACACCTTCGACATTGCCGAAGAAGCTAAAAAAGCTGGTGCTACCGGCGATAAGGGGATTCAGGATTATATCATTGGTCAACTCAAATCGGGCGAACTCAAATATTCGGTTAACAACCCCGATGCCGAGGAAAACTTTCCACGGGTGTGGTATATCTGGCGGGGCAATGCCCTGATGTCGAGTGCCAAGGGGCATGAGTATTTCCTGAAACATTATTTGGGTACCCATCATAACGAGATTGCCGATGAGGTGGCCAAAGAATTTGTAAAGGAGATAGAATGGAAGGAAGAAGCACCGCAAGGCAAGATGGACCTGGTGGTAGATTTGAATTTCAGGATGGATACCTCCGCCCTGTATTCGGATATCGTGCTGCCAGCAGCCTCGTGGTACGAAAAGGCCGACCTGAACAGCACCGACATGCACTCCTTTATTCATCCCCTTGCGGCGGCTATCCCACCTGTTTGGGAATCAAAGACCGACTGGGAGATATTCCGCGAGATAGCCCGTGTTACCAGCGAAGTGGCCAAGGTACACCTACCCGGAAGTACGCTTGATATCGTTAACGTACCCATTAATCACGACTCGCGCGGTGAGATTGCACAAACCGAAATTAAGGACTGGATGGCCGGGGAATGCGAACCGGTACCCGGCAAAACCATGCACAATATCGTAAGGGTTGAAAGGGATTACACGCAGTTATATAACAAATTTACAAGCCTGGGCGATAATGTGAGAAACGGTTTGGGGGCACATGGCACCTCTTTTAACTGTGAGGATTATTACGACCAACTGCTGGCCAACAAGCCGCACGTTAATACGATTGGGGACAGAAGCTACCCCTCCATTAAAGAAGATGTGCAGGCTATTGATGCTGTGCTGCGCCTGTCGTCGTTAACCAACGGTAAGCTGAGCGAACGGGCGTACGAGGCCATGGAGAAGAATACCGGCCTGAATTTAAGTAAGCTACGACCAAGAAACGATGAATCAAATTGTACCTATAATGATCTGCTGGCACAACCACGCCGCTTGCTCAACTCGCCAATATGGTCGGGGCTGATGGAAAACGGCAGGGCCTACTCGGCATATAGCCTAAACATTGAACATCTTGTTCCGTGGCGCACACTCACCGGGCGACAGCATTTTTATCTCGATCACGACGGTTATATCTCCTTTGGCGAACATCTGCCCACCTACAAACCCTCGCCGCGGCCCGAAATGTACGGCGATCTGCGAAAAACGATTAAAGAGGGCAGGGCCAAGCTCCTTAACGTACTCACGCCCCACGGCAAATGGCATATCCACTCTACCTACGGCGACACGCTGCGGATGCTCACCCTGAGCAGGGGGATGGAGCCTTGCTGGCTGAACGAAAAGGATGCCGAAGACCTGGGCGTTAAAGATAACGACTGGGTAGAGGTGCTGAACGATAACGGCGTGTATTGTACCCGCGCCTGCGTGAGTTCGCGCATACCGCCGGGGATATGTATTGTGTACCACTCGCCCGAGCGTACCTATTCGGTGCCCAAGTCGCCCAGCCGGGGCAACAGGAGGGCCGGGGGCCATAACAGTTTAACAAGGGTACACCTTAAACCCAACCTGCTGGTGGGCGGTTACGGACAGTTCACCTTTGGTATGAATTACTGGGGCCCCGTAGGCGTTAACCGCGATACCTTTATATATGTACAGAAAATGGATGAAGTCAAATTTTAAACGCATGAAAAATATAAAATCTCAGATATCCATCGTGTTCCATCTCGATAAATGTATTGGCTGCCACACCTGCTCCATTGCCTGCAAAAACGTTTGGACCGACCGCAAAGGGGCCGAGTATATGTGGTGGAACAACGTAGAAACCAAGCCCGGCACCGGATACCCGCACAAGTGGGAAGATCAGGATGCCTACAAGGGCGGGTGGGAAAAGAAAGGGGACAGCGTACGGCTGAAAGGTGCTGGCAAGGCGAAGGGGCTTAAAACCTTGTTCCATAATACGCACCTGCCCACCATGGACAACTACTACGAGCCATGGACCTATCAGTACAGTAAGCTGCTGGATGCCCCCGAAGGCGACGACCAGCCGACTGCCGAGCCCATCTCGATGATTACCGGCGAAAAGATAACGCCCAAGGCGGGTCCCAACTGGGACGACGATCTGGGGGGCTCGCCCGAGTATGCCCGCAACGATGTGAACATGAAGGATCTGAGCCCTGCCGAACAAGAAACCATGTTCCAGTTGGAAAGGATGGTTATGTTTTATGTGCCGCGCATCTGCAACCATTGCCTCAATCCGGCCTGCGTGGCAGCCTGTCCGTCGGGCGCCATTTACAAAAGAGGTGAGGACGGCATCGTGTTGGTCAATCAGGAGGTTTGCCGTGGCTGGCGCATGTGCGTTACGGCCTGTCCCTACAAAAAAGTATATTTTAACTGGCACACGGGCAAATCTGAAAAATGTATCCTGTGCTATCCCCGCATCGAAACAGATCAGGCGCCGGCCTGCATGCACTCGTGCGTGGGGCGCATACGTTATCTGGGCGTGATGCTGTACGATGCCGACCGACTGGAGGAGATGGCCTCGTGCAACGAAAAAGACCTGCAAAAGAAACAGTTAGATATTTACCTGGATCCCAACGATCCGGAGGTGATACGCGAAGCCAAAGAATGCGGAATAGCTGACTCCAGCATTCAGGCAGCTCAAAAATCACCCGTTTATAAATACGTGAAAGAGTGGGGCATTGCACTGCCCTTGCACCCGGAGTTCCGTACCTTGCCCAGCTTGTTTTATGTTCCGCCACTACTTCCTGCCATGGCACAGAAGAACGAAAATGACCATTACCATACGGCCAGCTCCTACCTTTGGGAAGATATGGATAACTCGCGCCTCCCGTTACAATACCTGGCCAGCCTTTTTAGTGCGGGCAATACAGGAACCATCCGCAATGTGCTTAAAAAGCTGATGAGCGTGCGCATGCACCGCCGTGCCGTAACCGTGGGCGACCTGGATCGGAATGAGGTGGACAAGGCTTTGCTGGAATCCGGCCTGACGGCTGAGGTGGCTGATGACATCTACCGCCTGACATCGTTGGCCAAACTGCGCGACCGCTTTGTAATTCCTCCGGCACATCGCGAAGAGGCGATTGAGATGCTGGAAGAAACACACGAACGCAAAGGCAATACGGGATTCGGATTCACTAAAAAACCAAATCGAGGATTATAATATGACAAACCTAAACCACTATACGGCTTTGGCCCAAATATTCAGCTATCCTAGCTCCGACAGGAGGAATGCTATACAGGATTGGCAAAAGATTGTGGCGCATCGCGTTCCGGAAATGGCACCAAAGCTCGAAGCATTTGTGGAGCACGTTGAGAACAAAACAATCGCCTCCCAACAAGAGTATTATATCGCTACTTTTGATGTGCAGGCCATGTGTTATTTGGATATTGGCTATGTGCTTTATGGTGAAGATTATAACCGGGGCGTTTTTTTGGTGAACATGAAGCAGGAACAAAAAAATGCCGACAACGATTGTGGGCACGAGCTCCCCGACCATTTGCCCAACATGCTTACGCTGCTGCCAAAACTAAAAGACGAGGTATTTGCCGAAGAACTGGTTTATTCGGTGATGATACCCGCTTTGGAAAAAATGATAGACTCCTTTCGTTCAGACGACAATGTGTATAAAGGAATGCTCCAAACCTTATTAAAAATAATGGAGCATGACTATCCCGAATCGGAGTTTGAACGATTTAATTTTAGCACTCAGCAAAAAGCAAAGAGTTTTGAATGTTTGGCCAAGTGTGGAAAAGGATAGAGAAGCTTAAAAAATTTACTAACGCTAAATACCTAGGAAAAATGATACGGACTCCCGCTTTGGCGGGACAGGTAATGTAAACGATAATTTATTATCAACATTTTCAATCTCGAACAGATGTTTAGTGCTGGCAAATGGGCCTCCTGAAAAATATTATATGGACTGAATTGAAGTCCTAATTATCTTACAATAAACGATTAAACCAAAATACTATGAACGGAATATTCTTTTTTATCGTGCTGCCATATATGGCTATCCTTTCGTTGTTGGTGGGAAGTATTTACAGATACCGTTATTATGGCTTTCAGGTTTCGTCGCTTTCGAGCCAGTTTTTGGAGAGCAAGCAACTGTATTTTGGGAGCAGGCCTTTTCACTGGGGTATTATTTTCCTTTTCTTTGGGCATTTGATCGCTTTTTTATTGCCCCATTCGGTACTGGCATGGAACGAGGTCCCTGTACGTATGTATATCCTCGAAATAACGGCCTTTGCTTTTGGCCTTATTGTATTATTTAGCCTTGTGATGCTTATTATCCGCAGGTTTAAAACCAAGAGACTGCATGTTGTAACCACGCGTATGGATATTTTTGTTTACCTCATTCTGTTGGTTCAGGTTGTGACCGGTTTGTGGACCGCCTTTTTCTTCCGATGGGGCTCGTCGTGGTTTGCCCTGGTGCTGACGCCCTATCTAAAATCTATTTTCGTGTTCAATCCCGATGCAGCGGCAGTAACACAGCTTCCGCTAATGGTGCAGATACACATTATTTCGGCTTTTGTGCTGGTGGGCATGATACCGTTTACCCGCTTTATGCACTTTTTGGTGTATCCCTTCGAATACCTGTGGCGGCCCTATCAGCTGGTGGTATGGAATTTTAAAAAAAAGAGAGAGGTGAAATGAACGACAGCAGGAGATGAAGCCCATATTTATAATTGCCGGCGAAAAAGGGAGTGGCAAAACAAGTTTTTTGCTCCAGCTTATCAACTTACTGGAAACCAAACGTAGGATTGTTGCAGGTTTTGTGTCGGCACACGATCTGAAAAGCGATATCTATTCCATAAAAAATATACAGACCCATCAGAAAGTAAACTTAATGGAGCGTGTGGACTCTTTCCATCAGAGACCACATCACTTTAAGCTATTTACTAATGCTGTAGAAGTTGGCAATAACTGGATTAATACGCTTCTTAAAACCCCACCCCACATTGGAATTATTGATGAAATAGGCAGCTACGAACTTATGGAGGAGCTCTGGGCCAAAAGTTTTACGCAACTTATTAAGTCTCCTCTACCGATAATATTTACGTGTAAAAAAAAGCATCTTAAGGCAATACTTGAAAAATGGAATATCGAGCCGAAGGCAGTTTTTTATCCCCATGATTTTAACGATCCCCTAAAAGCCTTTAAACAGATAGATGGTTTATGGTGATAATTACTTAATTTGCACCTATGATTTCAAAGGCAGATATAACGGGTATTGTTTTGGCAGGAGGACAAAGCCGACGCATGGGATTTAACAAAGCAGAAGCAAGTTTAAATGGGGAATCTATGCTTACACGGATGATCGAAAAGCTATCTGCCTTAACGCCCAACCTATTATTGAGCACCGGTAGCAGTACCTATCCTAACATTCATTGGCCGCAGATACCCGACGAATATATCAACTGCGGCCCTTTGGGAGGTATATACTCGGCAATAAAAGCCTCTACCACCCCCTTAAATATCGTAGTATCATGCGACATGCCCCTCATTTCGTCCTCCTTATTACTACAACTCGTGGGGCAAGCGATGGAAAATGATGCTATGATTACAGTACCTGTTGACGCGGATAATCAGCTTCAGCTACTGTGCGCGGTGTATCATAAAAACATACTTCCACTGATAGAAAAGCAGATAAAACAAAAGAGTTTAAAATTGAAAATGATGGCCTCCTTGGCTTCAGTAAACAAAGTCCATATCAATATACATCATCCGCTTTACAGCCCTCATACGTTTACCAACGTAAACACCCCCGGAACACTAAAAACAATGCGCGAGTTATGGCAAAAGGATCGATAACAGTAAACGACAAATGGATAAAAGCTTCGGTGCTGGCAGGTTTATGGGCGGGAATAGAAATTATTGCAGGCAGCTTTCTGCACAACTTACGCATCCCTTTGTCGGGCACCTTCCTCACCCTGATTTCCATCATGCTGGTCATTGGTTTTTTTCAGATATGGCCCAAATACGGAATTATCTGGCGTGCGGGACTCATCACGGCACTTATGAAATCCATATCGCCCAGCGCCGTTATCCTGGGTCCCATGGTGGCCATAGCCTTAGAGGGCTTTATTATGGATTTTACTATTCGCATCATGGGACGCAACCTGACGGGCTACCTGATGGCAGGCATGTTTGCCCTGGTAGGAGCATTGATTCATAAAACTGTACGTTTATTCCTCATGTTCGGGCTCGATATTTTTAAAATATATGAGGAGATGTTTCTGTTTGCTACACAAAAAATCGGGCTGATAAACTTAGGAGCCGCACGGGCTGTATTAAGCCTGTTTATTGGATATGCAGTATTGGGTGCAGTGGCGGCATTTACAGGCTACGTGCTGGGCAGGCAGGCCCGAAAGGAGCAATACAATGGCGTAGCCAAATTTACCGAATCCGAAAAACATCACTGGGAGCAACCTGTTTACGAGCTAAACTATTCCACGCTGTTCTTGGGTATTCTGGTGGTCGTAATCCCCCTTTTATTATATGCATTGGGGCAACTTACCCTTTGGCCTGCCTTGATTTTAACTTTGCTCTGGTTTGTTTTTATTGTATGGCGTTATCGCTTTGCCATAAACAGATTAAAAAAATGGCTGTTTTGGATGCAATTACTGGTGATTTTAGCATTAGCCTGGTTCTTTGGCCAGACTTCGGGAAGTGGCATTGAAGGCCGCTTTACAGCACTGGCCGGTGGAGTTGTTATGATATTGCGTGCCCTGGTAGTGGTTACCGGGTTTTCGGCCTTAAGCACGGAACTGCGAGCCCCCTTGATGCAACAGCTATTCTTTCGATCCGGGTTTCGCCAGCTATATTTATCTGTTAATCATGCCTTTGGAATACTTCCTTTGGTAATGAGCAATTTAGCCTCACCAGGCCAGTTCATCAAAAACCCGGCACGCTCCATAGCCTTAAGCCTGCGACATGTAGATAGCTGGCATCAACACATGGTGCGGTCTATTGATAGCAATAAATAAATTGAAGCGTCCGGTTTACCTAGCCGTTATTTGCAAAAATCCTCTCCAACACTCCGCCTATCATAATTATTCGCAGCCACCAAGGCCAATAAAACTAAGGCAAACGAAAAATAATGGAGAATCACATTAAAAAGTGAGGATATTCCTCGTTGTTGGGATAAATTGTACGGGAAGATTCAACATAAAGTTGATTCATTTTATTTTTACCACTTGCCATTTCGCACTATTTGGTGCTAAAATTCAAAAGCTAGCTTTAGCCATTTGTTCTGAATTGATTTTTAAATCCTTTATAGCTCTTTGCCTGGTGGGCTTTATGGTCAAAAAAATCATAATCAAAACTAAAGTGAACAACAAAAAGTAAACTTGACTGGTTAAGAAAAATACTACAATTGAAAATAGCACTGCTCCTTCAATGAACGCTAAATTGATGATTACACTTGTCTGGTAAGCATTAAGTTTTTCACCAATGTTCATTTTTGATTGTGCCTGTAACACAAGGCGCTTATACAAATATCTTCCACCATTGACACTAATAAACGAGATAAGAAAAACCATCACGCCGTAGGAGGAGGAAAACTTGTCCGTAATAATTTGTCCTCCTGATAATTTTAAAAACAACACCAGGAATAAAAAAATAATTGGCCCCATTAACATGGCAAAATAAATAATCGTCAAACTTTTAAAAAAATCATTTGCCTTTTGAGATAATTGAGATTGTTTCATGCTATGCTTAATTTAAGATCTTCATAGTTTTTTAAAGGCATGAAAGTACACATTAAGTTTAGAAATTAAATATACAATGAATGAAAAGATAAGTGGTGATATGCAGGGCAACGATAAAACACTTCTTATTTTTTGTATATCAACCCTACTATTTCATCAAAATATAATCTGTCAGATTCTCGTCTGAAGCCAACCCAAGTTTTTTGCGCAGTCGGTAACGATGGTTCTCTACCCCGCGTACCGAAATACCTAACAATGGTGCAATCTCCTTCGATGTTAAGTTCATACGTAAAAAGGCACACAGGCGTAAATCATTCGACGTTAAATTTGAGTAGGCTTTTTTCATTTCGGTGAAGAACTCTTTATGTGCCTGTTGAAAATTAGTATCAAAAAGCTGCCAATCGTCATCACCCGAAATATTTTGATCTATTTTGGATATTAAATCCTGATAGTATTTATCCGGATAGCGATTACCCAGATTTTCCTTTTGGTGTCTGATTTTTTTCTTGAGTGAAATTAAAAATTCATTTTTTTTAATGATGCCCATTGTAGAATTGGCTAGTTGCTGGCTTTTAAAACTTAATTCCGACATCAAATTTTCATTGCGCAATTTTATAATCTCTCTCTCTTTTTCTTCGCGGGCATGGCTCTCTTTTAGTTTTACCTTACGCACGGTAATCTTCTTTGATACAAAAGCCAGAATAAGCAGAATGGCCGCATAAATTACCAAGGCCGGGAACGATTGGTACCAGGGTGGTTTTACCCTTAATGCTAAATGATGTACCTGCGACGATTTATCCCAAAGGTTAACTACCTTTACACTTAGCCTGTAATCGCCTTGTGGAATGCGGTTAATCTCCAAAGTAGACTTATCGGTAAGCGTTGACCAGTTATTTTGAAGACCAGATATTTTATATTGTAATTCTACCGGCTCGTCATTTAATATAGGAAAAGCATATTGTACCTGTATGTTATTAAAATTATAGGGTAAGGTTACGATATCGTTTTGGGTGGGAAGTATCCGGGTTTTGCCATTCTTATTCTGAATTTTTACATGCTTTAACCAGGGTGAATATTTACCTATATGGTCATCCCCGGTTGAGGAGTCGGTATTTAATAGGGCATAGCCGTTTTCCAAACAAACCAGCACATTTTTATCATCCAGCACCGCCAGATTTTCGTGATGCGGAACCAGGAGGTTATCAAAAAGGCGGACAGGGTACTCTTTTATTAAACGCACATTTCCGGGTGTAATCTCGAAACAGCCAATTTTACTATTACTTATAAACCAATAGCGATGATCCGGCCCTTTAACGATCCTATAGGATGAGGTAAATTCGCCCAATTGCTCATTTAGGAAGGTATAGGGTATGATGGAATCGTTTAAATCATTATAGGTATAAAGCAGGTCGCCGGTCGTAAATACCAAACGTCCCTCAATTTTAAATACCCTTGCATTAATCTTATTCGTTGCATCCTGTTGATGGATAGTATAGGCTTGCACATTCACAACGCTGTCCAATGTACTATTGAGCCGCAATTTATATAATCCATCGTAAAGATGACTGGCCCATAAATTATTTTGATGATCGAATTCAATAAAACGTATCAGATTATTGAAACCCTTGATGGTATTGGAAAACTCCCACGCACCTTTTTCATAGCTATACAACTCCAAATGTGCATAAGTACTTTGAATTAACTTGTCTTTTTGAGTAGGATGTGGGATAATGCTGTATCCTCCAGCCTGTTCAGATATCATTTTAACGGATTGGTCGTCAATAACAAAAGTACCTGAATTGTGGCCCACAAATAGCCGATCCCCCAACAACTTACAATCCCATACCTGAGTTTGTGTGTTGGGTATTAAAGTAAAATCAGTTTCGTGGCCGGGCCAGGACTTTTTATAAAGCCCTTGATTAGTACCTATATACAGGTCTCCGTTGAAAAGGGCGGCAGTATAAACAGCTCCCAATTTTTCGATTGGTACAATCCGATACGCTTTTTTGTCCGGAAAACTCACAAAATCAATACCTCTGTCCAGCGCAAGCCATATATTTTCTTCTGCATCTTGTGCCATACCCAATACCGTATTACTTTGCAAACCATCATCTTTATTGTGCGCAAAAACTAATTGTTGATCTGTATCAATAGCAATTATACCATTTAAAATAGTGCCCAATACAACTATGCCGGATGGGGTAAGCAAACCTCGATTAATTTTATTCTCAATAAAATAATTTTTTAAATGAGCGGCATACACTGTTATTTTTCCATTCAGGCTGTTGTAAATAAACAAACCATTAGATTCTGTACCTAGTAAAAAATAGCCTGCCTTTGTACTCTCCGCAAAAAAACGAACGTTCTTGTTTACAAAAAATGCGGTCTCTACAAATGGCATTAGCTGATTTTCAATTACTTTATAAATACCCCTATCTTGAATGGCTACATACACATCTCCTCCGGATGTAGTGGCATAATTAATAAAACCGCCCGGTTTAATTACCCTGAAAGTACCCGCTTGGTATATATATATCCCCGAAAAGGATTGAAAATATACTTTATCGCCGCTAACCAAAATATTCCAGAACTCTTCATTAGAACTGAAGTGACTATCTACCAGCGAAGTAAGAGATTGATACTGGAGTGTATTATAACTATCCCGTTCCCAGTAGCCCAGCTCGCGATATCCGGCCGTAAAAATTCGGTTAGAATCCCCCTTGGCCACCGTCCTTATTATTGTGTTGTTGGCCGATGGATGCAAGTGCCAGGCCAATCCATCAAACTCAAGCAAGCCTGTACCGTTACCAAAATAAGCAATATTATTGCTATCGAAGGCTACCGACCAGTTTTGACTGGCCGCACGGTATTCCTTTTTGGTAAAATTAAGAATACCCGAATTGGCCCACGACAACATGCATACATGCAGTAATAGGAGTATGACTGTAACTTGCTTAATCATGAAGGAATATTTTTGTTGTTTAGCAATGGACGTTAAATTTTGTTTGTAATATAAGTATAATGCTCCAAATAATAATAGCAAAGGCAGTGGCTTACATCGCTTACGAATTAAATATGTCAACATGCATTGGTCATAATCTTTATTTTGGCGTATCAATATTCGACTCCCCTGGAATGGTAGGTTTCTATTATAAATATATCTATAGATAAATCATTTATATGGAGTTAGTTGAAAATAGAAGCCACATACCAAGATTATACAAACAAAAGAGGTGCTTTCTGTGATATACACTTAAAATATAGTCGGCTATTATTCCTTTACTGTTCCACTGCCCATGTATCGAAGGATTCACCTATTTATAAAAAATTACTACTCCTAAACAAAGCCCCGTCAGGGTCGAATATTCCACTTGTATTCGTTGTAGATATTCCTTTTTGTGTAAACATTAAGCTTTAACTATACCATTATAAATTTAACTCTTTTTGTACCTACTGGGTAAATGTCCAATAATTATTCCCTATTTGGCTAAAAAATCACCTCATCAACATCAATTTTTTTGTTTATATTAATAATCAAATATCATATCACCAAAACCATAACACCCTATTTATAAACGCCATACAACATACACAGATGAAGAGATGAGGTAGTTATGCACACCCCATTTTGCATTTTTTAACAATGAGAGTTTGTAGTGTGGTGATTTAATTGACATGCCTACTTCGTTCCTCTAAATTTGTTTCATGCAAATAATTTTAAAATCTAGCATCATGAAGAAAACGATTTATGTTCTTTCCCTATTGTTAGTGTCCACCATGCTAAGTGCACAGCAACTCATAACTGTGCAGGGCAGGGTAACGGATACAGATAATATGGGAATACCCGGCGTATCCATTGCCATACAAGGAACCACGCAAGGAACCATTACCGATATTGACGGTAATTATAATCTAAGCGCGCCCACCAACGCAACATTAGTATTTAGTTTTATCGGCTTTAACAACCAGGAGATACCCGTTAACGGCCAAACTACTATTAATGTAATTTTAGAACAATCGCTTGAGATGATGGATGAGGTGGTTGTGGTAGGGTACGGTACACAAAAAGTGAAAGACCTTACATCATCCATCACTACGGTAAAAGCCGATGAAATTGTAAAAACTCCATCCGGCCAGGCCATGCAATCGTTGCAGGGCAAAGTGGCAGGAGTTCAAATCGTAAGTGCAGGTGCGCCCGGAAGCGAGCCAACTGTTCGAATCAGGGGTATCGGTTCGTTCCCCAGCAGTAGTGACTCAAAGCCGTTGTACGTGGTGGATGGGATGTTTTTTGACAACATCGATTTCATCAACACATCGGATATCGAAACCTTATCCGTGTTAAAAGATGCCTCAGCAGCCGCCATCTATGGTGTGAGGGCTGCCAACGGGGTGGTATTGATCACTACCAAAGCAGGAAACCGTAAATCCAGAGCAACAATCACTTACGACGGATATATTGGGGTGCAGGTAGCACAAAATGTATTAAAAATGGCCAATGCCGAGCAGTTTGTCAATTACGTTAACCAAGTTGGAGCACCTGCAGACAGACAATTTGTAGATAATGCCATGCAACGTTTCGGAAGAAGTCGCATTAATCCTAACGTACCGGATGTAAACACCGATTGGTACAAACAAATCATGCATTCATCGGCAAGGCAGCAAAACCATGCCCTGTCAGTTACCGGGGGAAGTGAGAACACGGCCTACTCGATGGGGCTAAGTTACTTTGAACAGGAAGGCTTACTGAAAGGTAAAAATTCTTATGAACGGTTTAATATCCGGGGCAAACTCGACCAGAATGTAAACTCCTGGTTAAAAGCCGGTATTAATATGAATGTAAGTAACGGCACCCAATACATTGCCGATGATGGTGCCTGGTTTAAAGCCTATCATGCCGTACCAATTTTACCTGTTTATGACCCCGAGAATTACGATGCACTTGTTGCCGCAGGAACAGATTTTCCCATTAGGTATTCAAATGCAAAACTGCTGGGTTACCGGGGTACCCAAAACCCTTTTATCAGTCTCGATTATCGCGATCATCGCCTGGATATACGGAAAGTATTGACAGGGGTATATTCGGAAATCAGTTTGCTGCCCGAGAAATTAAAATTTAAAACTTCTTACAATTTATCCCTTATACATTTGAGCGACCGTAATGTGGGTCTGCCCTATTATTTATCGGCATCGGAAGATGTGAACCGCGAATTGTCGAGCATCAGTAAGTACCGCTCTTTATATTTTAACCAGTTTCTGGATAACACCTTAACTTATACCGATAGTTTTGGAGACCATAACATTTCGGCAATGGTAGGTACCTCCTATCGGAATGAGTGGTACGATTCATTAAGTGGTTCGGCCGAGGATATTCCGTTAAATGAAAATACATGGTATATCGGACAGTCCCTGTCGGAGGACTCTAAAAAAGTAAACGATAGTGCCGATAGGCTATATGGCTTTTCCTACTTTGGGCGTTTGTCTTATAACTACCAAAGTAAATACCTGGCCTATTTTACACTACGTAGAGAGGGTACTTCAAAGTATCAGGAAAAATGGGGAACATTCCCTGCATTAGGTGCCGGATGGGTTATTTCGGAAGAAAACTTTTTTAGGAATAACATCGGTTTTATCGATTATTTTAAGTTAAGAGCCGGATGGGGTAAACTGGGTAACGACAAGATAACCAGACAGACAGGAGCAAATACCACAACGCCGGAATATCTGGCAATAGATGATACACAGGTAACCGGAACAGTTACTACCAGCACATTTGGTTATCTGGGCTGGGAAACAGTTACAGGAACCAACGTGGGTATCAGTGCCAATTTATTGAACAATCGACTAAGCATTGAATCGGATTATTACGTCAGAGACACGGAAGGTGCAGCCACCTTTGTCAGCCTTAAGCTACAGCCGGGCGGTGTTCTGAAAAACGTAGGCGAAATCAGAAACTCCGGGTTTGAATTGGCTGTTAACTGGAATGGTGCTATTGGCAATAATATTAAATATAATATTGGTGCAAATATGGCCACCCTCAAAAATGAGGTGCGCGATTTATTCGGACAGGAATATCTCAATTCAGGTTCGTCAGAGTTTCGTCAGCGTACCCAAGTGGGACATCCCATAGCATCCTTTTATGGCTACGAGGTAGCAGGGGTTTACCAAAACCAGGCCGAGATTGACGCCGACCCGATTGCCGTAGCCAATGGACTGGTTCCGGGCGACCTGAAATTTAAAAATCAGGACGGCAACGAAGTGCTCGACGATGACGACAAAGTGTTTCTGGGATCTTATATCCCTGATTTTAATTATGGAGCTTCACTTGGCCTGAGTTATAAGAATATTGAATTCTCCATGAACATAAGCGGACAAAGCGGAAACAAAATCTTGAACCGTAAAAGAGGAGAGATTATTTGGACCAACGACACCAACATCGATGCCGATTATGCCAATAACTTATGGAGTGGCGAAGGAACATCCAATAAATACCCCTCCGCATCAGGTCTAAGACGTGGTTGGAACCAAAACTTTAGTGATCTGCTGTTAGAAGACGGTAAGTTCTTTAGAATACAAAACGTTCAGTTGGCTTATAATATCAATGGAAAAAAATTACTGGGCGAAGATATGCCCGATGCAAGGATATATTTTACTGCCGAAAGACCGTTGACCGTGTTCAGCTACAATGGCTTTAGCCCGGAAGTACCAAACGGTGTGGATCGTCAGTTTTATCCCGTTGCTTCGGTTTATACAGTGGGCCTTAATATTAAATTCTAAACGAAGCTATACTGCTAAAAAACAAACTATTATCTTGATACTTGATACACATATCTTGATACTAATTTTTAAATATCATGAAAAAAACAATAAAATACTATACACCGATTCTAATCTTGGGCTTGCTCCTGTTTTCGGTAAACAGTTGTACCGAAAAGTTTGATGATCCATTTGAGAATGAATCGTTTACCAGCGATGTGAATTATTCCATCGGGGAGAATATGATATTACCTGTTTTAGGTGCCTATCACGGTTTGTATACCAGAGGATGGGAAGAACCATTAACCTTGGGATTACGAGGCGATGATGTGAATGCCGCCGGAGACCAGACACCCATGCACGAGCAGGATGCTTTTAATTACCTGGCCAGTCATTGGAATGCCAATGCCGTATGGCAGGGTCATTATAAGGATATTATCAATACCTTCACGGCCATTGATGAAATTGAAAAATACAGGCTGGAAGGAGCCAGTGATGCATTGGCCGATCAGTACATCGCCGAATGCAGAGTCATTAGATCCTATTTGTACCTTAATATCGGCCGCACCTTCGGAGGAGGTATTGTAATCGATCAATTGGATAACATCCAAAATCTACCCGTGAGCAACAAAGTGGAAATGATGCAGTACATTGTAGATGAAATGGAAGCTGCTATTCCAATGCTTCCTGCCGTCAATCCAAATAAACGAGCAGATATCAAGGGTGGGGTAACCCAATTTACGGCTTATGCGCTACAAGCATTGGCCTATCAGGAAATGAAAGATTACCAGGGCGTTGCTAAGGCCACCTCTGCCATTATCAGCTCCGGGGAGTACCAATTGGCAAACGATTTTTACCATTTGTTTAAAAAAGCAGGTAAGCTCGACGACGAGATAATCCTCGAATTCCAGTACTCCGACTTTAACCAGGGCGAGGGCAACCAGTTTAGACATAATTTTTCACCTTTTGGTATTGGTGGTTGGACACCCGTGGTGGCAGGAGCCGGTGCCGGCTGGGGTTTTTATGAACCCACTACCAAGTATATTAAATTTATGTTGGACAGGGGTGAAACCGTTCGCTTGGAGACCAGCGTAGTGTTTACGCCCGATGGCATAACTGCCCTGCAGGATGATGGTGTCACACTTCCGGCATGGGTATCCAATCAAAATAGGGAGGGCGATGTTTTCAACAACAATGCGCGCCTGAATTTTGGCAGCGGTAAGCATATCCAGCCCTCTACTGAGCTAATTCCCGGAAGAACCAGCCCGGGAAGCAATAAGAACTTTATCGTAATCCGCTATGCCGAAATGTTGCTCATGTATGCCGAGGCCCTAACGCGAGGTGCTACGTCCTCCATTTCCATGAGTGCCGACGATGCCGTTAACCTTGTACGTACACGTGCCGGCCTAAGCAATCTGTCCGGTGTGACAACCCAACAGGTACTTGACGAAAAGTTTGCCGAACTGGCCATGGAGTGGGGAACAAGATTTTACGACATGGTGCGTACGGAAAACACAGCCGAACTCAGCCACGAAGGAAAAACATTTACCATGGATAAAGCCTACCTCCCCTTCCCGGCCGATCAGGTAGCTGAGTTGCCACAATTGGGAGAAGGGATAAAATAATTGAAAATATTCATTAATCATGATAACTATATCTTGATTTTAATTTTACATACATGAAAACATACATAAAGTTATTCACATTAGCATGTGCGTTTTTACTGCTCAATGCATGCAACCAGGACTACATCGATAGTATATCGAAAGTAGATCCGGGTACGGACGAATCGGATCCGGTAGTAACCGTAAACTTCCCGCCCGAAGGTTATGAGCTTCAAACCAACGATGCCGTAGCTTCCATTAAAATTGACTTTAAGGTAGTTGACGACATTGAGATAAGTTCTATATCGGTAATGATGGATGGCTCGGAAATAGTTAGCTACAACGAGTTTAAAGATTACCGGGTGGCCATGAAAAAATACACTTACGACAATGTAACAACCGGACAGCACGTGCTCTCCATTACAGCCACCGATATTGACGGAAAGAGCACAACCAAAGATGTTAATTTTGCCAAAGCTCCTCCGTATGTACCGTTGTACGAAGGGGAAGTATTTTATATGCCCTTCAACAACGAATTTAGGGAAATGAACAGCCTGAGCCTGGCAACTGCTGTAGGTTCTCCTGGTTTTACCGACGGCATACAAGGCGGTACGGCTTATGCAGGTGCAGCGGACGCATACCTTACTTTCCCTAGCAGCATTTTACAGGGTGCCACGGCAATCAGTGCCAGCTTCTGGATAAAAATTGACGATGCCATGGACAGGGCAGGTATATTGGTACTGGCTCCGCCGGCTGATAATAATAACGACCGTTCCAAAGGGTTCAGGTTCTTTAGGGAGGCCAGCAACGGCGGTGCCACACAACGCTATAAGCTCAATGTGGGTACGGGTAGCTCCGACTCATGGTTTGATGGTGGCGCCGAGGCCGACGTAACGCCCAATACAGGTGAATGGGTACACATGGCATTTTCAATCTCCGAAACCGAAGCATCGGTTTATATCAATGGCGAAGTGGTAAAACAGGGCGCCTTCGACGGCATCGACATTACAGACTGTGATCAAATATCCATTATGTCGGGCGCACCCAACTGGACAGGTTGGGACCACCTCTCGGATGGCAGTGCTATGGACGAGTTGCGCATATTTAACAAAGCCTTGTCGCAGGACGAAATACGAACCCTGATGCTGAAAGAGCAGGCATCGTTTTACATGGATTTCAACGGCGACTTTAAAGAGTCCCTCACTGGCACGGCAGCCACCGTGCAGGGTTCTCCAACCTTTGTGTACGGTGCAGGCGTAGTGGGCGATGCATACATGGGTGCGGCCAATTCGTACCTTACTTTCTCAACCGCCGATGTGGATGTGCAGGCCGATGAATTTAGCACCAGCTTCTGGCTGAATATAAACAATGTTCCGGATAGGGCCGGTATATTGACCATGGGCCCTGAGGACACAGAAAATGCGGAATATCCCACTAAGCAGAACAACCGAAAAAGCGGGTTCAGATTCTTCAGGGAGGCCAGTAATGCTGGAGCCACACAGCGTTTTAAACTCAATGTGGGCAATGGCACGGCGGATACCTGGATCGATGGCGGCGAAGCGGCCGATGTAGATCCCACAACCGGTAATTGGGTGCATTTTGCCTTTGCCGTAAGTAGCGACAAGGCTACGGTTTATATCGATGGTGCAGAGGTCAAACAAGGAGACTTCGACGGTATCGACTGGACAGGCTGCGACCTATTGTCCATCATGTCCGGTGCACCCAGATTCAGTGCCTGGGGACATCTTTCCGACGAAAGTAGGATGGACGAACTGTATCTGTTTAAAAAAGCCCTCACCGCCGAGGAAGTCACTTTACTGATGAACGACGGCATGTAGCAATCTGGTAATTAGGACAATGGAACGCGTCTGTATAGGCCCGGTGCATAGCAGAACCGTTCCTTAAATCCCAAGTTGCCAGTCAACCCCTTTTCTCGTATCGCTGAAACTTCAGCGGAGAAGCAAGGGGTTGACGGCAACTAAACATTGCATCCGTCCTGCTTTAGTGCCTGTCTTGCAAAATTGCGGGAAGCCGAAAGTAAAGATTGGAGGTAACCCAACTGTAAATCAGAACCATATTCAAACAAATCATTTTCACTATTCACCATATCATCCATGCGCTACTTCCTTTTCATATTGTTTACTGCATCTATTTTGTATGCCTGTAAAAAGGATAAACAGGACGAAAATACAAAGCCGGAAGAGCTGAACCTGACCTACATATATATTGGTGATGCGGCATTGAGTATAACTAATGACAATAAAAACTTATCCATCGATGAGCTGATCGAAATACGATTTGATAAACCGATAAATCCCACCACGGCCAATAACGCAATCAAATTGATAGACTCAGATAATCAGGATATCACAGTCACTCTTGCCTTTTTTGACCAAAATAAGCTGTTAAAAATTGATCATCCCCTATTAAAGGAAAACAACTTATACACTTTAAGTATTTCGGATGATTTAAAAGGTGCGCAAAACGAAACTTTTACAAAACAGACTTACACATTTACCACCACTACATTACCCTTGGTTTTGGAGAAGATATGGATAGATGGTGAGCAGATCAATCCTTTGGTTACTCAAATAGATGTAGATAGAATCCCGACAATTAAGTTCGGATTCAATACACCTCTCGCCCAAAGCGATCTGAAAGATTTTTCGACGTTTAGTAGTAATGGGGCTATGCTCAATTACAATTTAAACCAGGACGACGATCTTACCATATCTTTCTCGGTTACGCAGGAATTGGAGGATTATCAAAAGTTTCAGTTTACCATTTCTTCCCAAATTCAGAAACGGATAGGCAAACCTTTCGACGGGTTGGAGTTAAATTTCTTTACCCAGCTCGATTCATCGCTAAAATTCCCGGTAATTTCCGACGAAGAGCTATTGACGAAGGTACAACAACAGACTTTTAAATATTTCTGGGATTTTGCCCATCCCGTATCCGGCCTCAGCCGCGAAAGGAGTACCGGGGGCGATTTGGTGACCATTGGTGGCTCGGGCTTTGGCGTGATGACCATACCTGTTGGCATTGAGCGGGGTTTCATTTCCCGTGCCGACGGCGTGGCACGCTTGGCCAAAATTGTCGACTTTTTGGCAAAGGCCGACCGTTTCCACGGCGTTTGGCCGCATTGGATGGACGGGGCAACCGGCCTTACCAGGCCTTTTAGCACAAAAGACAACGGTGGCGATATTGTTGAAACCGCCTTTATGATCCAGGGTCTGCTTACCGTTAAACAATACCTGAATCCGGGCAATCCTACCGAAAATACTATCATCAGCAAAATTAATGCACTATGGGAAGCCGTGGAATGGGACTGGTACACCCAAGGCGAAAACAGTATTACCTGGCATTGGTCGCCCGAATACGGTTTTGAAAAAAATCTGAAAGTGAGGGGCTGGAACGAATCTTTAATTGTTTACGTTCTGGCGGCTTCCTCGCCTACGCACCCCATTACCAAAGAAGTTTATGATCAGGGTTGGGCGCGAAACGGAAATATGAAAAACGGCAAATCCTTCTACGATATCATCCTGCCTTTGGGCAATGATTATGGTGGTCCGATGTTTTTTGAACACTATCCTTTTTTAGGATTAGATCCGCGCAATTTGAGTGACAGCTATGCCAATTATTGGGAGCAGGCACAGGCCCACACATTAATTAATCGTGGCTACTGCATGGCTAATCCAAAGGCTTTTGTAGGTTATAGCGGCGATTGTTGGGGATTGACGGCCAGCGATAATCACGAAGGTTACTCCGCACATTCGCCTACCAACGACAAAGGGGTGATTACCCCAACGGCTGCTCTGTCATCCATGCCTTATACCCCGGAGGAGTCCATGGCTGCGTTAAAGCACTTTTATTATTTACTGGGCGACCGCTTATGGGGAGAATATGGTTTTTACGATGCCTTTAGTATCAGTAATAGCTGGGTGGCTTCGTCGTATCTCGCCATCGACCAGGGACCTATTATCCTAATGATTGAAAATCACAGAACAGGAATGTTATGGAATTTATTTATGCAAGATACGGATGTTCAACAGGGCTTAACGAAGCTTGGGTTTAATTATTGAGATTTTTATTTATAAATGACATGCTACCACATTCCGTTGGGGTACTGTTCGCCTAAACTTGATACGCCCATATTGATACTTGACACTCACATCTTGATACTAATTTTAACAAACATGAAAAATATAAAACACATCTCTTATCCAATTATTTTTAGCCTATTGCTAATGGGTTTTATGGCTTGTACATCCGGCGCAAAAAAAATGGGAAAAGATAAAGCGGAGGCATCTAAAGTAAGTCATTGGTCCGACGACCAGCTATTAGATACCCTCCAGCGCCAAACATTCGATTACTTTTGGAGCGGTGCCGAACCCAATTCCGGTATGGCACCCGAACGTATCCATACGGACGATGTCTACCCCCAAAACGACCAACACATCGTAACCCTCGGCGGCTCCGGCTTTGGCGTTATGGCCATACTGGTGGGCATTGAGCGGGGCTACATTACCCGCCAGGAGGGATTGAAACGCATGCAAAAAATAGTAGATTTTTTAACTCGTGCCGACCGCTTCCATGGCGTATGGCCCCATTGGTTAGATGGAGTCACCGCTAAGGTGAAGCCTTTCAGTAAAAAGGACGACGGGGGCGATTTGGTAGAAACGGCATTTATGATACAAGGCTTGCTCACTGTGTCGGAATATTTTAAAGATGGTAATGCCGAAGAGCAGCAATTGGTATCCGACATTACCCGCTTGTGGCACGAAGTGGAATGGGACTGGTACACCAATGGGGGGCAAAATGTGCTGTATTGGCACTGGTCGCCCAACTACGGGTGGGACATGGATTTCCCCATTGGAGGTTACAACGAGTGTCTTGTCATGTATGTTCTGGCAGCATCCTCGCCAACGCATACTATCCACCCACAAGTATATCATCAGGGATGGACTTCAAACGGTAACATCACACGCGATACCGTTTATTATGATTTACCCACGGTGCTCAATCATTATCAAGGAGGCAAGGATCCGGTGGGACCCTTATTTTGGGCACATTACTCCTACCTGGGGCTTAATCCCAAAGGTTTGCAGGACAGTTATGGCGATTATTGGGAATTAAATAAAAATCATGCCCTTATCAATTATCGGTATTGCGTGGATAATCCTAAAAAATTTAAAGGTTATGGTCCAAAACAATGGGGACTTAGTTCCAGCTATTCGGTTAAAGGTTATTCCGCCCATCGGCCGGGTAAAGCCGATTTGGGGGTTATATCTCCAACTGCTGCACTGTCATCCTTTCCCTATACGCCAAAGGAGTCGATGCAATTTTTAAGATATATCTACGGTGAGGCCGATTCGCTGGTTGGGAAGTATGGGCCCTACGATGCCTACAGCCACACCCATAACTGGTATGTGCCCCGTTATCTCGCTATCGATCAGGGCCCCATCCCCGTGATGGTTGAAAACCATAGAACCGGATTATTATGGAATTTATTTATGCAAAATAAAGATGTAAAAAATGGCTTGGAGAAATTGGGGTTTATTGTAAACGATAATTGACGGCTATCGAAATATGGAAAAGGGAAACTCCTGCGGAGTTTTCTTTGCCAGTAGGCATAACCCCCAATGTAGTTTGCGCAACTGGGGGATATCAAGAGTAATGCAAACACAACTCCGTAGGAGTTGCCAAAACTTAACCCCGGGTTTAAACCCGGGGAAATAACGTCACGCAAATCCGACGCAGGATAATGTTACTTATAAGTGTAAAGTCTCTGAGCGTCGGAACTATGCAAGATGATTATGGAACAGCCTGTAGAGATTTATCATAAACTGTGGGTTTTACGCAGTTCATATAATAATTTAGAATCATAACAATATAAATAACGTAAATATGTATAACGCAACAAAATTTCAACTGACAGTACTTGCTTTGCTGGCTTTGTTTTCTTTTCAGCTACATGCACAAAAAAACACGAGTTGGAAAAGCTATAGCGGCGATCCTGCCATCGAGAAAAAGGTGGAATCCTTATTGAGTAAGATGACCCTGGATGAGAAAGTAGGACAGATGAATCAATATTCCGGTAATTTTGCATCAACGGGCGAAGTGAGCAGTAACCGTTCCGGCGAGTACCTTAAAAAGGGTATGATCGGAAGTACTTTTAATGTATTTGGTACCGATCATCTGCGCATGCTCCAAGAGCAGAACATGAAGTATTCGCGCTTGAAAATACCCATGCTGTTTGCGGCTGACGTAATCCATGGTCTGGAAACAACCTTCCCCATACCCCTTGCCGAGGCTTGCTCCTGGGATTTGGAGCTGATGGAACGCACCGCACGGATAGCTGCCGAGGAGGCCACAGCTGCGGGCGTGGCATGGAACTTTGCTCCCATGATTGATGTAGCACGTGATCCGCGCTGGGGACGGGTGATGGAAGGTGCCGGTGAAGATGTGTATTTGAGCTCCCTGGTGGCGCGTGCCCGGGTAAAAGGTTTTCAGGGTATCCAATCCTATAAAGATTTTAGCAAACCCAATACCATGCTGGCCTGTGCCAAACACTTTGTGGGTTACGGTGCAGGTCAGGCCGGACGCGATTACCATTCGGTAGATATGTCCGAACGCACTCTGCGCGAAACCTACCTCCCCCCGTTTAAAGCTACGGTAGATGAGGGGGTGGCTACCTTTATGACCGCATTTAACGACCTGAACGGAGTACCTTGCACAGCCAATGAATATTTGTACAAAGATATTTTGCGCGACCAATGGAAATTTAACGGCATGGTTCTTACAGATTACACGGCTATTATGGAGCTGATAGCCCATGGGGTGGCTGCCGATTTAAAACACGCCGCTCAATTGGCTTTAGATGCAGGTATCGATATGGATATGATTAGCGAAGCTTTTGTTAGCCATTTGGCCGCTTTGGTAAAAGAAGGTAAAGTAAAAGAAGAGCAGATTGATGTGGCCGTAGCGCGCATTTTGGAAATGAAGTTTCTTCTGGGACTGTTCGACGACCCTTACCGGTATTTTGATGACGAACGCGAGAAAAAGGTGATAATGAATGACGAGCATATTGAGGTGGCAAGAGAGGCGGCACAGCAATCCATCGTATTACTCAAAAATGACAATAATATATTGCCCTTGAAAAAGAATGTAGCCCGCAAGGTGGCTCTTATCGGTCCTTTTGTTGAGGAGCGTAACAGCCTTAACGGTGAATGGGCTATCAAAGGCGACAGAAGTAAATCCGTTACCTTGATGGAGGGCTTAAAAGAAAAGTATGCCGGCTCAGCAGTTCAATTCGACTATGCCCAAGGCACCACACTGCCTTTGATTGATCGAAGAACAGCCCACGTTTCAACCAACCAGGTTCCCGACAAATCGGGTTTTGCCGAAGCCATCCAAAAGGCAAAAGACAGTGATGTAATTTTGGTGGCCATGGGCGAAAATTACCATTGGTCGGGTGAGGCAGCCAGCCGTACTGATATTACCTTGCCGGGTAACCAACGACAACTGCTTAAAGAACTTAAAAAAACAGGAAAACCCATTATACTCGTGCTTTTTAATGGCCGTCCTTTGGATTTATCGTGGGAAGATGAAAATATGGATGCCATCGTAGAGGCCTGGTATCCGGGTTTGATGTCGGGCCATGCAGTGGCTGATATATTGAGCGGCGATTACAACCCGTCGGCTAAGCTGGTGATGACTTTCCCGAGGAACGTGGGGCAGATTCCGATTTTTTATAATGTGAAAAATACAGGTCGCCCGTTCAACCCCAATAAACCGGCCGATTACAGATCATCGTATATTGATGTGCCAAATACACCCTTGTATCCATTTGGCTATGGATTAAGTTATACCAGCTTTGCCTATTCCAATGCCAGAATAAGTTCGGAAAAATTAGTGCCCGGTGGTAATATCACCGTATCGGTTGATGTATCCAATACAGGAGATATGGATGGCGAAGAGGTGGTACAATTGTATATCCGCGACAAAGTAGCCTCTGTTGCCCGTCCGGTAAAAGAGCTCAAAGGCTTTGAAAAGATAAGCCTTAAAAAAGGAGAAACAAGAACCGTAAAATTCACCATCAACGAGGAAACCGTAAGCCTATACAATATCGATATGAAATGGCTGGCCGAACCGGGCGAGTTTGACGTGTGGATAGCTAGCAGCTCTGATGATGAATCGCAGCACCTAAAGTTTAGTTTGGTGGAATAGCGGCGGAACGGTTCTGTATAAGCGTGCTTCTAATCAGAACCGTTCCCTACCTTACCCAAGCCACAAAAAAATAAGGAGCGGTTCTGTATATGCGCCTTGTAAAACAGAACCGCTCCCTTGATGCCCACAAATTTAAAAGCTATTACCATGAAATATATTAATTACATCCTCCTCTACATTATTTTAATGCTAAGTGTTAGTGTTCAATCTCAAGAGGTAGTTCCACAAACCTATTGCAACCCAATGGATTTGGATTACACCTACATGGTGTATAATTCCAGCAGGAATATATCCTATCGTTCCGGTGCCGATCCGGCGGTAGTTGAATTCCGTGGCGAATATTATATGTTTGTTACCCGTTCGTTCGGTTATTGGCATTCGAAAGATTTGGTGAGCTGGGATTTTATCAAACCGACACAATGGTTTTTTGAGGGAAGTAATGCGCCTACCGCATTTAATTATAAAGATTCCTTGCTTTATTTTGCAGGCGATCCGGCCGGATATGGCAGCATTCTCTATACCGACGACCCGAAAAGCGGTAAATGGACACCCACAGCTTCTATTTCTAAAAACTTACAGGACTCCGAGTTGTTTATCGACGACGACGGAAAAGCCTATTTGTACTGGGGTTCATCCAATGTACACCCCATCCGTGTAAAAATGCTGAACAGGGATGATCGTTTCCTTGAAATAGGGGTACAGAAAGAGTTGATTAACCTGGTTGAGGAGGAGCACGGCTGGGAGCGCTTTGGCGAAAACAATTTCCACCCTACCATAAAAGAAGGGTACATGGAAGGAGCCTCCATGACCAAGCACAACGGCAAATACTATTTGCAATATGCGGCACCCGGAACACAGTTTAATGTGTATGGCGATGGCGCTTATATCGGTGAAACACCACTTGGGCCATTTACCTATATGAAAAATAACCCCATGAGCTTTAAGCCGGGTGGCTTTGCTAATGGTGCCGGACACGGCATCACCGTTAAGCAAACCAATGGACAGTACTGGCATTTCGCCACCATGGCACTGGCTTCCAACTCGCACTGGGAACGCCGCCTTTGCATGTTCCCCACCTATTTTGATGCCGAAGGGCTGATGTACTCCAACACCCATTATGGCGATTACCCCCGCTTTGGATCCAACCATCCCACCATGGCCGGGCAACATTGCGGCTGGATGTTATTATCCTACAACGGTAAGGTAGCGGTTTCCTCATCGAAAATGCAAATCGTAAAAAGCACATCCACAGATGATGATTACGATATAACGGAGCTTCCGCTGAAAAAAAATAAGGCGGGCGAGATCATGTCGGAAGTGCTGACCGATGAAAGCCCAAAATCCTTCTGGGTGGCCGATGCAAACGATAATCAGCAATGGGTTAAGATAGAGATGCGTAAACCGGGTAATATTTACGCTTTGCAAATCAACTATCACGATCATGAGTCAGGTATATATACCCGTGTAGACGGATTGCGCCACCGTTTTACCATTGAGGTTTCGGAGGATGGTAAAGTATGGCAAACCATAGTGGACAGAAGCAATAGCTATAAAGATTCGCCCAATGCCTATATCGTCCTAAACCAACCCGTTAAAGGAAGGTTTGTCCGTTACAATAATGTGGAAGTGCCGGGCAATAACCTGGCCTTGTCCGAAATAAGGGTGTTTGGCAAAGGCTTTGGTAAAAAACCGGCTTCGGTTAAAGATTTTAAAGTAACACGACAGGAGGACAGGCGGGATGCACAGTTCTCCTGGAAGCCGGTAGAAGGTGCCCAGGGCTACAATATCCGGTGGGGCATTGCTCCGGACAAACTGTACCAATCGTGGTTGGTATATGATGTTAACGAGCACTTTATGCGCTGCTTAGACAGGGATACACCTTACTATTTCAGCATTGAGGCTTTTAACGAAAACGGCATCTCGAAAAAAACCAAGGTGATGGAGGTGAAATAATAAGCCAGGTAAAAGGGAACAGCTTGGAACGGTTCTGTATTGGCAAGCTGCAAATCAGAACCGTTCCTTAAAATACCAATCTGCAAATCAAAAGTAAGGAACGGATCTGATACACAAAGCATTCGTCGTACAGAATCGTTCCGAATATTACAAAACGATTGATTTACGAATAACTTAAGCCTCTTTTTCCCTCAAAATAAAACGAATGTAGAAATGAATCTAAAAAAACAAGCACCTCGATTCTTGGTAGCACTATTGCTGCTGTTTTCAATAGCTGCATGTCAATCATCAAAGCAGCTTACAACTATTGTATTGCTGCCAGATACACAAACCTATGCCCAAAAATTTCCGCATATATTGCAAAGTCAGGTGGATTGGATTCTTGAAAACAAAGCAGATATCGATATAGTATTGCAACAGGGCGACCTAACTCAAAATAACAACCGGGAGGAATGGGCAGTTGTAAAAGAAGCGTTTGACAAGCTGAATGGAGTTGTGCCTTACGCGCTGGCAGTAGGAAATCATGATATGGGTAGCGAACCGGGCAAGTTTGCAGATATCCGCCATACTGAAATGTTCAATGCATTTTTTCCCTATCACCAAATGTCTAAATTACCTGCATTTGGTGGCGTATTTGAAGATGGAAAGATGGACAATGCCTACTATCTTATTGAAAAAGCAGGTTTCAAATGGCTGATAATCAACTTGGAATTTGGCCCGAGGGATATGGTATTGGATTGGGCCAACAGGGTGGTGCGTAATTATCCAGATCGAACAGTAATCGTAAATACGCATTCCTACATGTATTCCGACAGCACGCGCCAGAACAAAGGCGACCACTGGAGACCGCAGGCTTATGGTATAGGTAAAGATACTGGTGCCTCCTCGGTGAATGACGGTGAGCAGATATGGAGAAAGTTGATTAAAGAAAATGGCAATATCCGTTTTGTGTTCTCCGGACATGTTTTAAATAGTGGTGTGGGCAATCTGGTCAGCATTAACGACGATGGATGGCCCGTTTATCAGCATTTGGCCAATTATCAGGCAGGCGTTAAGGGATCTGTTAAAGGGGGGAACGGATTTTTACGGATATTGAAAATAAACCACCGTACAAATACAATGAGCGTTAAAACTTATTCGCCCTATACAAAGACCTACAAAACTGACGAAGGCCAGGACTTTATTATTAAGGCAATGTCATTAAAGCAATAAGCTAAAAATTTAAAATATTAATAATTGATTATATAAAAAACAGAATGGTGATGAAGAATAGTCCCTTATTACAAAAAACAGTATTTATGCTAGCCATAGCTGTACTGATTACGCTTAGCTCCTGCCAGCAACCCAAGGAGGAGAAACGACCCAATATCCTGTTTATTATGTCGGATGATCATGCTTATCAGGCTATTAGTGCTTATAATGATAAGCTGATAGAGACCCCGCAGATAGACCGTATTGCCAACGAGGGCATACTATTTACCAATGCCAGCGTAACCAACTCTATATGCGCACCATCCAGGGCCACCATACTTACCGGCAAGCATACCCACATACACGGAAAAATCGATAATAACTTTCCGTTCGACACCACCAATGTCACGTTCCCCCAAATACTCAAACAAAATGGGTATCAGACTGCTATGTTCGGAAAACTGCATTTCGGTAACAACCCAAAAGGCTTCGATGAGTTTATGATTCTGCCCGATCAGGGCGATTATTACAACCCCGATTTTATAACGCCCAAAGGCGATACGACCATCATGGGCTATGTTACCGATGTAATTACCGACCTGACATTAGATTGGCTGGATACTGAAAGAGAAAAAGAAAAGCCTTTTCTGTTGATGTATCTGCATAAAGCACCCCACCGCGAGTGGATACCGGCAGAAAGGCATTACAAAGCCTTTACCCAAAAAATCTTCCCCGAACCCGAAACCCTGTTCGACGATTATAAAGGAAGGGGAACGGCAGCCAAAACAGCGGAGATGAACCTGCGAAAGCACATGACTGTTTCGGCCGACAACAAAATATATCCGGAAGTGGCCAAGGAATTAAAGATTGTTGAGCCATCGGAATGGGGCTTCAAGGTGTTTAAAAGTAAGTATGGCCGCTTCACTGAGGAACAAAAAGCGCAATGGGATGCCGTTTACGGACCCATCAACGAAACCTTTAAAAAAGACTATCCCGGCATGACCAACGAAGATTATATGCGATGGAAATACCAACGCTACATGCAGGATTACCTGGCTTGTATTGCTGCCGTGGACGAAAATGTGGGCCGTGTGTTGGATTATCTCGACCAAAATGGATTGAGCGAAAACACCATTGTGGTCTACACCTCCGATCAGGGTTTTTATCTCGGCGAACATGGCTGGTTCGATAAACGCTTTATCTACGACGAATCGTTTAAAACACCCTTAGTGGTACGCTGGCCGGCAAAAATAAAACCCGGATCTGTGTCGGACGAAATGGTTCAAAATCTGGATTATGCACAGACCTTTCTGGAAGCTGCAGGCATAAAAGCCCCCCAAGATATGCAGGGCGAGAGCTTTATGCCCCTGTTAACCGAACAGGCCGACCAATGGCACAGGGACGTGGCCTATTACCATTATTACGAATATCCCGGTTTCCATGCCGTAAAGAGGCATTATGGAATCGTGACCAAAGAGTATAAGTTGGTACACTTTTATTACGATGTGGACGAATGGGAACTATATGACCGCTTAAACGATTCCCTGGAGCTGAACAGCGTTTACCACGACCCGGCCTATCAGGATGTAGTAGACTCACTCACCCTAAAACTATACGAAACACGCAAATATTATAAAGATTCGGGAGAGCTCGACGAAGCTTACATCCAAAAGTATCGCGACAGGGGATTGATAAAGTAAGGGATGCCAATACATCGGAACATGTTCCGATGTATTGGTGGTGCTCCATATTAATCAGTTTAAAGTATAATCTTAAACCATGAAACAGCTATTTCTGCTCATTAGTATTATTGTGCAATACGGTGTCCTTAGCGGGCAACGCATTGAGCATACCATTAATTCTGCATGGCAATTCTCGCTCCATCAGCATCCTGAATCCACCGGAATAGTTCATTTGCCGCATACCTGGAATGCAGAGGATGCTTTTAAGGGTGAGGCCGGATATTTCAGGGGAAAGGGTAGCTACCACAAACAATTGCTTGTGCCCGCCGAATGGAGCAACAGGCGCGTTTACATTAAATTTGAAGGAGCTAACCAGGTCGCCAAACTCTGGATGAACGATCATTTTGTTGGTGAGCACAAAGGAGGCTATACTGGCTTTTCCTTTGACTTGACCAGTCATGTTTCCTTTGGGGAAATAAATCAGCTGAAAGTAGAAGTGGACAACTCGCACAATGCGGACATCCCCCCTTTGGAGGCCGACTTTAACTTTTATGGGGGCATTTACCGCGACGTTAGCATTATCTCCACATCTGCTTTACATTTTGAGGTGCAGAATGAAGCCGCAGGCCGTTTTATGATAAGCACGCCAACGGTGTCGGAACAGGAGGCGGATGTGGCCATTGAAGCCGTGGTGGTAAATGAAACAGGCTCCACCAAAAAAGCAGAGGTAATTGTAAAACTAGTTCAACCCAATGGGGCAGTACTTAGAACATTAAAGCAAAATATAAAACTTAAACCGGGCGAAAAGCGGCCTGTTAAATTTGAAACGGAGATAAACAAACCAACGCTTTGGTCGCCTGAATCACCCGCCTTGTATAAAGCGGAGCTAAGTATTGCGGATAAGAAGGATAACAGCATGACGGATGCGGTATCTTCTACTTTCGGTTGCCGTTGGTTTAGCATCGACCCCGTCAATGGCTTCTTTTTAAATGGCAAGCACTACAAACTTATTGGCGTAAACCGCCACCAGGATTATGAAGGCCTGGGAAATGCTCTGCCCAAAGCCATACATCAAAAAGATTACCGCCTGATTAAAGAAATGGGCTGCAACTTTGTGCGCATTGCCCATTATCCCCACGATCCGGAAGCCTACCGCTTATGCGATGAACTGGGGCTCCTGGTTTGGTCGGAAATTCCTATTATTAATGAGATAACCAATTCTGAAGCCTTTACACAGAATTGCCTTCAGATGCAACGCGAACACATCAGCCAGTTTTATAATCATCCTTCCGTAATTATGTGGGGTTATATGAACGAAATTTTTCTTCGCATGGTATTTACAAGAGGCCTGACCGAAGAGAAGAAACAGGAAATTATTTTATCGTCCAAAAGGCTTGCCCAACAACTGGACAGCCTGAGCCGGGATCTTGATACGGATAGAATGACGGTGATGGCCCTGCATAACAACCCGATATACAATACAACAGGAATAGCCGATATCCCCGATGTGATTGGCTGGAACCTGTATTTTGGTTGGTATGATGATCAATTACACGATTTGGGTGCTTTTCTCGACCAACAGCATAGGCTATATCCCAACAGGCCCATCATGATTTCGGAGTACGGCCCGGGTGCCGATATCCGTATCCAAACAGATACCCCATTGCCCTGGGACTACAGCGAGGCCTATCAGCTAAAAAGCCACCGGAGTTACTATAAACAGGTAATGGAGCGCCCTTATATGCTGGGGATGGCCGCCTGGAATTTTGCCGATTTTGGCTCTTCCGGGCGGCAGGATGCCAGGCCATTTGTCAATCAAAAGGGTCTGCTCAATTTCGACCGCAGCCCTAAAAATGTGTATCACTACTATCAGGCATTGTTACTGGACAAGCCATTTGTATTTATCGCCAATAAAAACCGTGAGCTGCGATATGCGGTGGACCTGGATTCGGTCACAGGCCTTGTTGTTTTAGACGTTTTTTCAAATCAGGCAGAGGTAAAATTATGGGTAAATGATACTTTATATCTAACTTCAGGTGTAGATAACGGTATAGCCCGTTTTAATCTTTCGCTTCCCGAAGGACAGTATCGCTTAAAAGCGGAAGCCGGAGGAGCCATTCATCACGGTGAGTTGCAACTGGCTTTACGATCGAAACTATTGCATCAAATAAGCGAGCGGCCCTTGTGTGTCAATGTGGGTTCGCATTGCGATTACACCGATCCCATTTCCGATGAAGTTTGGGTGCACGATCAGGCCTATCGCCCCGGGGGCTGGGGCTATGTGGGCGGTCAGGTTTTTCAACGCAACAATGACAAATTCCAGGGAACCCCTATCAATATAAAAGGAACCGATAACGATCCCTTATTTCAAACCATGCGCGAAGGGATTGAGCAATACAGGTTTGATTTGGCGGATGGCCTTTACCGGGTAACCCTGCTTTTTGTGGAGCCCAACTCTTGGGCGTCTACGGTAATCTATAACTTGTCGGATGAGGAAGATATAGATGACCCGGCTTTGCGCGTATTTGACATTAAGGCAAATGGAATCAAGGTGTTACCAAACATCAATTTAGCACAAAACTACGGCAGTGGAAGAGGGGTTAAAATCAGTTTTGAGGCAAAGGCCAAAGATGGGTTGGTCGTTGAATTCAATAAAGTAAAGGGGCGCCCTGTTTTGTCCGGCATTCAATTGGAAAGTTTAATGAGATAGAAAATCTATCAGATAAAGAAATGGCCACGGGGACATACCTCGTGGCCATTTCTTTATTTGCGAAGCTTGCCACCCAATACTATTCCTGCAGAAATCAGAACTAAATTTTTGATGATGTATTGCCCCTCAAGCGTAGGGGCATATGGTACACGCGTAAACACCTCATCGGTAAAAAGGAATACCGGAGCAAATGTACCGGCCATTTGTAGAAATAACAGCAGTAGTGTTTCGCGCATAAACCTACCCGATATCAGGCCTACGCCAATAAGCACTTCCCAAAAAGCCAAGCCGTTGATGATTAAAAAATCAGGTATCAGCCCAAAGCTCATCAAGGTAATGGTGCGTATGGCCAAATCCTGCGCCGGACTCAAGCCCGGAAAGAATTTTAAAAAACCGAACCAAACAAATACAATTCCAATAGATACGCTCATCAATCGGTATCCGTAACGCGCCATCCATTGGGTTATTATCAAATCGGTTTTGTCAAACCAAGCTCCTCGTAATAAATTCATTTCTAATAAGTTTATATTATACATTTAATATAAATATCCAGCATATGCTGCAACGTATTTTTTTGTACGCTCAGTATATGTGAGAAACGGATTCTACTACAAATTGTTCTCTTAAAGCAACCGTATATCGACCTTATTTTATAGGAGTTATAACGAATAAAAACCGGTTAGAGTCAAAAAGCTTAGCTTGCTGAATGATGCCAAAAACTTAACTTCATTTCTATTCAAGTCATTGGCATAATGCATGGTAATCTTATCAAGAAACAACAAATTACCTGAACCTAAATTCTACTATCTTACTGTCCTATCTGTTATGTACCCGCCTATCTTGGAACGGTTCTGTATATAAGTCATGCAAATCAGAACCGTTCCCTAAAAAAAGGTAGCCTATTCGCAAGAAATAATACTATCATTTTAACTGGGGGAGTTTTTTTATGGGGCAGCATGGTTAATGTAAGGAACGGTTCTGATGGGCAGCTTGTTTTTACAGAAACGTTCCGGCCTGCTTGCTCCGGGAGATTTTTTATGTATTGAGGAGCTTTTTAACCATATCAGCCATTTCTTTGCCATCTGCTTTTCCGGCCAATTGCTTAGCGGCCATACCCATTACCTTACCCATCTCTTTGATGGAGGAGGCACCCGCTTTTTGGATGATGGCCCCTATTTCTTTTTCCAGTTCGGCACCTGTCATTTGCTCGGGTAAATATTTGGCAATGACGGCTATTTCAGCGTTTTCGGCTTCAACGAGATCTTCCCGCCCTTGCGCTGCATAAATAGCAGCGGCATCCTTACGCTGCTTCACCATTTTTTGCATTAATTTTATGCCCGCCTCTTCGCTCACCTCATTGGAAGCACCTTCGGCCGTGCCGGCTTCTATCAATTCTTTTTTAATTCCGCGTAAAGCGCCCAAAGCTACTTTATCTTTAGCTTTCATGGCGGCTTTTATGTCGCTATTTATCTTTTCTGTTAAGGTCATGATATTTGTTTTATAATAATATGATATAGCTAATTAAATTCGTAAAACAGAAAACGGCTTATCACAAAATAATTAAAGGATCAATCTACGTTATCGTGCAGATAGGGGTTATCGCGTACAATTTTTGTTTTGCCGTCTTTTCCTTCTGCTATGGTGAATCTCGACATTCTATATTGCCCTTCGTCTTTTTCGGGTTGCATTTGATTTTCCCTGGTTTTTTTGCGCTTATAAGCGGGTATATTCTCGAGGTTTTCGATATAACGGTCGTCTTCCATCTCATCGATTGAAATAGGGAAACGTTCGCCCACTCCCGCAGTTATGCGGCCTTCGACATATCCCGTGGAACAATCACGATCCGTTTGATTTTCGGGCTTGTTACGGTTCGTATCCTTGTAAAACAAATTGATACGTTCTTCACGTTCACGCTCAATCTTGTCAAAATCCACCACTCGCTTAGGCCCTTCTTCCACCTCGCCCAAGTCGAGCAGCATATGCTCTTCTTCCTTGTGTACCGGCTTTGTTAATTCATCCTCCTTTACTATATCGCCATCCAACGAAAACCGCTGTACCTTGGGTTGGTTACGACTCGAGAATTCAGCAATATTTTTGGTATTAAAACCGGTAGCAATAATTGTAACGCTAACATTGTCCTGTAGGTTAGCATCGTTTCCTGTACCCCAAATAATAGAAGCATTTGCCCCCACCGTTTCCTGTACAAAATCCGTTACTTCGCCTACTTCGTCCATGGTAATCTCATCCACTCCAGAGGTAATATTGAGCAGTATATTTCGTGCACCTGTAATATCATTGCTATTAAGCAGAGGCGACTCTAAGGCCTGTTGAATAGCCAGCAGTGCCCTATTTTCGCCTGATGCCAATGAACTTCCCATCACAGATACGCCGCTGTTTTTCATCACGGTTTCTACATCGGCAAAGTCAACGTTTATATATCCGTGTACAGTAATAATTTCGGCTATTCCTTTTGCAGCCGTCGACAGCACATCATCGGCCTTTGAAAAAGCATTTGATAATTTCAAGTCGCCGTACATATCGCGTAGCTTTTCGTTGTTAATTACCAACAGGGAATCTACATTCTTCTCCATCTCGGCTATGCCGTCGAGCGCCTGGCTTATTCGCAGCTTGCCCTCAAACTTAAAAGGTATGGTTACAATACCCACGGTAAGAATGCCCATATCGCGGGCCGCCTTAGCTATAATTGGTGCGGCTCCGGTACCTGTTCCGCCACCCATACCGGCTGTAATAAAAACCATTTTGGTATTGTCCTGCAAAACTCTTTCAATATCGCCCAGGTTCTCTATAGCGGCCTGCTTTCCCTTATCGGGCTTATTACCGGCCCCACGACCTTGCGTTAGCGAATCGCCTAGTTGTATTTTAATGGGGACAGGACTATTTTCCAAGGCTTGCGCATCGGTGTTACACACCATAAAGTTAACATCCTTTATGCCTTGTGCATACATGTGGTTTACCGCATTACTTCCACCACCGCCAACTCCAATCACTTTAATAATACAATCGCGGTTTTGAGGTATATCGAAATTCATTAATTCCTCGCTCATGTTCATCTCATTTTTTTAATTAAACAGCCATCTGTTTTTACATCTCCACGTCTTTTTCGTCAAATATTCCCGCAATAGTTTTTTTCAGGCTTCCAAAAAGGTCGCCCGTAGTGTATTCCGGTTTTTCTTTGCGCTTTTTTTCTTTACGCGTAGGAGGCTCTACTTTTTTGGGTTGTGGGCTTTGCTCTTCAAATTCGTTTGCGAATAATTCTTGCTCCACCACTTTTTTTACCGGGTTGTCAATAGCGCTAAGCAACAAACCAATACTGGTGGCATACATAGGCATATTTGCTTCCTCCACCGTACTACTATGCAGGTATCTATTGGGGATACCCAAGCGAACTTCCAATCCTGTACGGTACTTTATAAGCTGGGGCAAACTTTTAAGCAAAGCTCCTCCACCGGTGATAACAATACCTGCACCCAACTTGTCGTATAGCTTTGAATATTCTATTTGATACATGACGTAATCCACGATTTCCTCCATCCGCGCCTGAATAATATAGGCCAGGGATTTAAACGAGATTTCCTTGGGCTCCCATCCTTCTATACCCGGAATGGTAACCACCATATCCTCGCGCTCTAAGTCGCCCAATGCCGAGCCAAACTGTGTTTTCAGCGCTTCGGCTTGCTTTTGCAGCACACCGCAGCCCTCTTTAATATCTGAAGTAACCACATTGCCCCCAAAAGGAATTACTGCGGTATGGCGTATCACCCCATCGTAAAATATGGCTACATCGGTTGTTCCCCCGCCTATGTCAACCAATACCACCCCTGCTTCCTTTTCTTCCGCGGTAAGCACCGAGCGTGCCGATGCCATAGGCTCAAGGATAAGATGATTTAGTTTTAATCCCACACGGTTAATACATTTTTCAATATTATTAACCGAAGCAACCCTTCCTAAAACAATATGGTAGTTCCCCTCGAGGCGACGGCCTGACATCCCGATAGGAATTCTAACACCTGCTTCATTATCCACCGTATAATCCTGCGAAAATACGTGCAATATATTTTCGCCTGCTTCCAGCGGAATTTTATAATTATCGTTGAACAATTGATCCACATCGTATTGCGTAATCTCCTGGTTGGTTTCGATATAACGATATCCTTTATTTTGAAGGCTTTTAATATGCTGCCCGGCAATGCCCACGTACACCTCATACAGCTTTACACCGTATTTGGCTTCTACATTAAAAACCAATTCCTTAATGGCATTCACCGTTTCATCAATGTTGAGTACCACCCCTCTTTTTATACCTGTGGAAATCACTTTTTCGATACCCAGCAGATGTAACTTACCGTCCTCGCTCTTTTGTCCAACAACAGCTACAATTTTTGTAGTACCTATATCGATAGCAGCAATTAAATTGGATGTTTCACTCATGGTATTATTTTTTTGTACAAATTATTTGACCTTCAAACTTTAAATTAATCTTACTGTAGTTGTTCCACTCGCGCGGATGCAAGCCTTTGGTATAAAGCGCATACAGTTTTTCCATCTTACGCGCAAAGTCATCCAGCTTTCCCATATAAATAATCTGGTCGCCCACACGTGGTGCCAGGGTAAATTCACCATTACTTTCTACATATACTTGCTCAATCTGTGCGTCCCAAAACTCATTCGCCTTAATATACCTTGCCAGCTGTATCACGTGCTGCAGGCTATCGAGTTTGTTTACGTGTCCGCTAACAACAAGGACGTGGGCGGTATAATTATCGAATAAGGGCATTTTTTTGCCATCTTCATCAATATAATACGAGTCGTATCCTGAAAATACCCGGCATAAGGGCTTTCTCTGACTCAGCTCAACATTTAACTGACCTCCGATAGTATAATAAGCTTCGCACACCTTAATGGCATGGTGCTTCTTTAAAAATTGCTCTATATCCTGACATGGCACAGTTTCTATTTTATTGCCCAATATTTTTGGATACTTGTTTAACAAAAGAGAGCGTATTTGTTGTGAATGCACAAAACCGGACTCTGTACTGTCGCTTACTGCTACGCTAATATCTGCACATACCACACGGTTCTTGCTTTTACTTACAAAGGCATAAAGCACCGGGAAGTAAGCTATCATCAACGTCCACAGTATTATATTTTTTATTTTATCAATCATTTTTACGCACCTTTCGCAAACTGCTTAAATATATCTGAATAACTTTATTTAACACAATTTAAATAGGCTTATTTATAAACAATTATCCATTTTTTATCAACTAAAACCTGCTTATCATTTATTAAATAGCCAACTCTCCCTATATTCCAAGGCCTCCCCATAACAGGAAAAAGACGTATTGAATTTGCAAAGGAATTGGCTTATGGTGGCCATTATTTTATTTTAAGCTTTCCGTTATTTTATCAATTTCTTTATCAATATCGCCAGCACCCATCATCAATAAAACTTCGGGCTTGATATTTTTTATCTGCTCGATGAGTTCTTTTTTTGTACTTAATACTTTCACCGGTAATTTTACCAAATCCAAAATCATTTGCGCGCTGACCCCCACAATTGGTTTTTCGCGCGCAGGATAAATATCCAATAAGATAAGTTCATCGAGCATACTAAGGCTTAAAGCGAACTCACGATGAAAATCCTTGGTGCGCGAATAGAGGTGAGGCTGAAATACGCCCGTCAATTTTTTATTTGGATAAAGCGCCCTAACTGATGTTACGGTGGCTTTTATCTCTTCGGGATGATGCGCATAATCGTCTATCAGAATCAAATCGTCGCGCTTAATACGATACTCGAATCTGCGACGCACTCCTTTAAATTGTGGCATAGCTATTCGCATAGCGCCTTCCGACACCCCCGCCAAATAGGCCGCCCCACATGCACCAATCGCATTCTCCACGTTAACCAGACCCGGAATGCCCACTGTAATGTTTGTAACAAGGCCTTGCGGTGTATGCAAGTCAAAATGATACAAACCGTCGATCAGGTGCAAATTTGAAGCATAGAAATCGGCCGTGCTATCGTCCATGGAATAGCTAAAGTGTTTTACCTCATCCGGAACTGCAAACAGTAAATCGATTTCTTTTTTGGAGAGCAATATTCCACCCGGTTTAATCAATCCTGCAAACTCGCGGAAAGATTCTTTTACCGAGGTATCGTCACCATAAATATCCAGATGGTCGGCATCGGCAGATGTGATTAGAGCCAAATAGGGTCTGAGTCTTAAAAACGAACGGTCGAACTCATCGGCTTCCATCACTACAAAATCTGATGTAGCAGAGAGCAAAAGGTTTGTTTTGTAGTTTTGTGATACGCCCCCTAAAAAAGCACTGCAATCCACCTCCGACTGTTTTAACAGATGGGCTATCATAGTAGAAACGGTTGTTTTACCATGCGTACCGGCTACACAAATACCTTTTTGCAAATGCGTGAGGAGTCCGAGCACTTCGGAACGTTTTTTTACATTAAACAGGTTGTCTTTAAAATAATTTAATTGCTTAAGATTAGCGGGTATGGCAGGCGTATAAACCACAAGGGTGGTGATTTGATTTCTATACTCATCGGCGATAAGTTCTACCTTATCATCAAAACAAATGTCTACACCTTCTTTTTCCATGTCTGCGGTAAGCAACGTCGGGTTAAGGTCGTATCCGGCCACCGCGTAACCGTTGGCCTTAAAATACCGCGCCAGCGCACTCATGCCAATGCCACCGATTCCAATAAAATAGACACTATTTATTTTTTTAAAATCCATATGCGTTATTTATTTACCAGCATGAACAGTTCCTCAACAATAACTTTGGCTGCATCGGGCATGGCAAATTTTTTAACATTATTTTTCAGTTGCATCAATCGCTCCTCGTCCTTCAACAAAGACAGTATTTTTTTTACCAATTCTTCGGCTACCTTTTTATCCTCCACCATTTCGGCCGCATCCTCCTTTACCAGAGCCATGGCATTTTTAGTTTGATGATCTTCGGCCACATTGGGCGAAGGCACAAAAACACAAGCTTTTCCCAGCAGAGCGATTTCGGAAATAGATGAAGCCCCGGCTCTGGAAACTACCACATCGGCCAGCGAAAAGGCGGCCTCCATACGATCTACAAAAGCCATTATTTTTACGTTCTCATTTTCGCTTACTACTTTATTCAATTCGCGAAAATAATACTTACCTGTTTGCCAAATCAATTGCACTCCACTTTTTACCAGGACTTGATACCCGGCCAGAACACCTTGATTAATGGTTCCGGCTCCAAGGCTTCCCCCTGTAACGAACACCACTTTTTTATTAGGATCGAGACCAAAATAGTTGGCTGCCTCCTCCCTATTCACTTTTTGCAACAGGTTTTGCCGTATCGGGTTTCCCGTCAGAATTATTTTTGAAGCCGGGAAATACCGTTCCATCCCGGGATAGGCAACACAAATTTTATTCACCTTTTTCGATAAAATACGGTTGGTAACGCCCGGAAAAGAATTCTGTTCCTGAATGATAGTTGGTATTTTCAGGCTTGTAGCCACTCGTAAAACAGGCCCACTGGCATATCCGCCCACTCCCACCACAGCATCGGGCTTAAACTGCCGTACCACGCTACGGGCTTTTATCATACTGGCTGCCAGCTTAAAAAAGAAAGTAATGTTTTTAAGCGACAGTTTACGTTGAAAACCGGCTACGGGCAAGCCCACAATTTCATATCCGGCACCCGGCACTTTCTCCATTTCCATTTTACCTTCTGCCCCAACAAACAGTATCTGTACCGATGCATCGGTTTGTTTTAATGCGTTTGCAATAGAAATGGCTGGAAAAATATGTCCGCCTGTGCCTCCTCCGCTTATTATTACTTTCATGTTATTTTTAGATTATCAAATAAAAGTATCCATACAAAAAACTACTAGCCCTTAGCGGCGGCGGCTTTCTTTTTTAAGCGCTCAGCCTCCTCCATATTATTTCTGCTTACGGACAGTATGGCTCCCATGGCAATACAGGTAAACAAAATGGATGTTCCACCCATACTAACCAAAGGTAAAGGTTGCCCTGTTACCGGGAATATACCAACGGCCACCCCCATATTAAAAAAACCCTGAAAAACCAGTAGGTACGACAATCCGATGGCCAGAAATGCCGGGAACGTGCGGGTACTTCCCCGCACCAGCACACCGGCTCTAAACAAAAAAACCATATAACTCATCACCACCAGCAAAGCCCCCAACAGCCCCCACTCCTCAACAATGATGGCAAAAATAAAATCGCTGTAGGGATGAGGCAAAAAGTTACGCTGCTTGCTGTTGCCCGGTCCTTTTCCGAAAAAACCACCCGTAGCTACTGCCATTTGTGCCTGGCGCGACTGATAACTGCCTTCCGACACCTGATCGTCGTCGTCTACAAAACGTTCGATACGGGCTTTCCATGTTGCCGCTCTGTGCAAAAATGGCAAATGGGGCGATGCGAAAAACAAAATAACTGCCATCAATCCTACCACCCCAATGGTGCCCAGAAGGTATTTGGCCGGTACTCGTCCAATAAACATTAATAAAAAAGCCGTAAAGCCAATCAGGAATGCGGTTGAAAAATCCTCGGTAAATATGAGTGCACAAACCAGCGTAACATAAATCATAATGGGCTTAAAAGCCTCTTTGGCTCCCACCTTCTCGTCCTGATTACGGGCAAGGGTTCGGGCAATATACATCACCAGGGCTATTTTGGCCAGTTCGGATGGCTGAAAGGACACACCTATGCCGGGTAAGGTAAGCCAACGCGAAGCCTGATTAAGACTTATGCCTGTAATCAATGTTAAGGCCAACAAACCTATTGACACCCAAAGGGCTACGGTAGCATATTTGGCAAAAATACGATAATTCAATTGGTGAATCCACAGCATCAGCAACATGCCCAAAAGTAAAAATACCAGGTGTTTCATCATATAATAATAGGTATTCCCACCCTGCATTCTGTAAGCCAGCGAACCTGTTGCGCTATACACCGCCAAAAGAGATATAGCTGCCAAAAAAGCGATTACCCCCCATAATATCGGGTCGCCTTTAAAGTATTTTTGTAAGGTTGCTCTTATTCCCATCTTTAATTTTTCTAATAAAATACGCTAATCTATTATTTATAAAGCCCATCCCCTACAAATTCCGCACGCACTCTTTAAAAAGCCTTCCGCGATGCTCATAATTATCGAACAAATCAAAGCTGGCACAGGCAGGCGACAGCAATACGATATCGCCCTTATCGCCCAGGCGATATGCTTTGCTAACTGCTTCGGCCATACTTGTAGCTTCCACAACGGTAGGCACGGTACCCTTAAAACTTTCTAATAACTTTGCATTGTCGGTACCAAGGCAAACCAGGGCTTTCACCTTTTTACCGGCCATTTCCTTTAATTCAGCATAATCGTTTCCTTTGTCTACACCGCCTGCTATCCAAATAATATTTGAATTGATGCTCTCCAATGCGTACCAGGTAGAATTAATATTGGTGGCTTTGGAATCATTTATAAAAGTCACCCCCCTAACTTTCAACACCTTTTCCAGCCGGTGCTCCACCCCTTTGAAACTCAACAGGCATTCGCGAATAAGCGGTTTACGGATTTGAAACAGACGTGCCACTATGCCTGCCGCCATCGTATTATAATGATTGTGCCGGCCTTGTATGGCCAATTGTTCCATAAATACACTCATAGTATCTCCCTTTAGATTAAACACTATTTTATCATCCTTAATAAAGGCCCCTGACTCCAACTCCTGTCCATATGCAAAAGGCAGCTGATGCGCTTGTATTTTCCTTTCTTTCAATCCCTTGACAATATTTTCGTCGTCCAAACAGTATATAAAACAATCCTCTTTGGTTTGATTTTGAATAATCCGAAACTTGGAGTCGATGTAATTTTGCATTTTATAATCGTAACGATCCAGATGATCGGGTGTAATATTCATTAGCACGGCTATATCCGCTTTAAAATTGTACATACCGTCTAACTGAAAACTACTCAGCTCAAGCACATAACAATCTTTGGTTGGATTGTTGAATATTTGGCGCGCCAGACTCGTACCAATATTGCCGGCCAGTCCCACATTTAAACCTGCCCCGCTCAATACATGGTATATCAACATGGCCGTAGTGGTTTTGCCATTGCTACCGGTGATACAAACAAAACGAGCATCCGTAAATTTTGCAGCAAACTCTATTTCGGATACAAGCGGGATACCCTTTTTGCGCAGTGCCATAACAAGGGGAGCACTATCGGGTATTCCCGGACTTTTTACCACTATTTGCGCATTCATAATTTTTAAATCGGTATGCCCACCTTCCTCGAAGGCCAGACCATTCTCAATCAGCTCTTTCTTAAAAATATCTTTGATTACGGATTTATCGGACACAAACACCTCAAAGCCCTGTTTTTGCGCCAACAATGCCGCACCAACGCCACTTTCTCCTGCTCCTAATATGACTATCCGTTTGCTCATTTACATTTACTGTTATACAATTTCAAAACAAAAAACATCTGTGCTTTACGCTATACTCTTTTGTTTTGCTTTATCTAATTTTAAGCGTAACAATGGTCAGTACCGCCAAAATTATTCCCACAATCCAAAATCGGGTAACTATTTTTGATTCGGTATATCCTTTTTTTTGATAATGGTGATGCAAGGGCGCCATTTTAAAAATCCTCCGTCCTACTCCATATTTACGTTTAGTATATTTAAACCACGACACCTGCATCATAACAGATATGTTCTCCACCAAAAAAATCCCGCACAATATGGGTATGAGTAATTCTGTTTTAATGAGAATGGCAAAAACCGCAATAATTCCGCCCAAAGTTAAACTACCCGTATCTCCCATAAAAACCTGCGCCGGAAAGGAATTATACCATAGAAAGCCGATGGTTGCACCAATAAAAGCACTCATAAAAATAACCAGCTCTTCCGACTGGGGGATATACATGATGTTGAGGTATTCGGCAAACACAGTGTTACTGGAAACATAGGCTAAAATACCCAGGGTAGTACCAATAATGGCAGACGTTCCCGTGGCCAGTCCATCGAGGCCATCGGTCATGTTGGCACCGTTAGATACAGCGGTGATGATAAATATTACTGCCAGTACAAATACTACCCAAGCCCATTGGGCTGCATTGGGTCCCATGAAGCTTACAAACCAGGCATAATCGAAACGGTTATTTTTCATAAAAGGAACGGTGGTTTGTGTTGTTTTAACATCCACCGTAGCCGGACGCTCTATTTGTTTGCCCTGGCTATTGCTTATCACTATCGTTTCGCCGGGCACTTTTTCGCGTGCTACCACTGAATCGCTCATTAGCATGGTAACACCCACAATTAAACCCAAACCTATTTGGCCGATTATCTTAAAACGACCAGCCAGCCCTTCCTTATTTTTTTTAAAAACCTTGATGTAATCATCCAGAAAACCAATAATACCAAGCCACACAGTAGATACTAACATTAAAATGATGTATATGTTAGATAGCTTTGCAAACAGCAAGGTGGGTATTAAAATAGAGGCGATAATAATAAGGCCCCCCATTGTTGGGGTACCTTTTTTAGCATACTGACCTTCCAAATCGAGGTTACGTACCACCTCGCCTATCTGCTTTTTCTGAAGCAGGCTAATTACTTTTTTACCATAAATGGTACCTATCAAAAGCGACAAGATAATGGCCATGCCCGACCGGAACGAAATGTACTGAAACACCCCTGCTCCGGGGATATCCATCTGTGCCAGGTATTCGAAAAGATAGTATAACATTAGTTTATATTTTAGATAATTGTCAATAGGTAATCGACTTTAGTTTTCAGCCTCAGCATACTAAAAGGCTTCTCAAAATCGTTCCTGCGTCATTTCAAAAATTTCTTTAATTATTTCTCTGTCATCAAAATGATGCTTTACACCATTTATCTCCTGATAATCTTCGTGCCCTTTGCCGGCAACCAATATAATATCGCCACGCTTAGCAAGCATACAAGCTGTTTTAATAGCCTCTTTACGGTTAATGATGCACACCACTTTAATGCGGTTTTTAAATTCCACACCCTCCATCATTTCATCCACAATAGTCTGCGGATCTTCCGAACGCGGATTGTCCGAGGTCAATATCACGCGGCTACTTCCCATTACAGCCACCCGCGCCATTTCCGGCCGTTTTGTTTTGTCGCGGTCGCCACCAGCTCCTACCACGGTAAGCAAATCCTGTCCTGGTTGGCGAATTTGATTTATGGTTTCTATTACATTTTGCAAGGCGTCGGGTGTGTGGGCATAATCAACCACGGCCGTAACGCCCGTTTGCGAGCGTAGAGTCTGGAATCTTCCATCCACAGATGTGAGACAACTTAAACCCAACAAAACCTCGTGCTGTGGCTGACCCAACAACACAGCGGTGCCATACACGGCAAGCAAGTTTTGAGCATTGAATTTACCAATAAACGGTGTCCACACTTCGTTATCGTTAATAAGCAGCTGCATGCCCTCGAACATGCTTTCTACAATTTTGGCTTTATAATCGGCCATGGTACGGATGGAGTACGTTTTAATTTGTGCCTTGCAATTTTGCACCATTACCATTCCGTTTTTATCATCGATATTTATAAGCGCAAAAGATTTTTTCTGCAAGTGATCAAAAAATCCTTTTTTTGCTTTTAAATAGGCGTCAAAGGTTTTATGATAATCCAGATGGTCGTGTGTTAGGTTGGTGAAGATACCTCCCGCAAATGTTAATCCAGCCACACGCTTTTGATCGATGGCATGCGAGCTCACCTCCATAAAACAATATTCACAACCCGCATCCACCATTTGGCGCATTATTTTATTTAAGGCAATAGGATCCGGTGTGGTATGTGTGGCAGCAATTTTTTTGGGGCCTATATAATTGGCCACCGTACTAAAAAGCCCGGTTTCAAAGCCCATAGAGCTGTAGAGCTGATACAACATAGTAGCTATTGTGGTTTTGCCATTGGTACCCGTTACGCCAACCAAACGCAGCTGCTCCGAAGGCTTTCCATAAAACCCGGATGCTATTTGAGCCAGCGCCAGTGCGGAGTCGTTCACCACAAAAAAAGTAACATTCCGGTAGCCCTGCTCGGGCAATACTTCGCAAACAATGGCTACACATCCCGCGGCAATGGCTTTTGCAATAAAGGTATGTCCATCAACATGCACGCCCCGCACAGCCACAAAAAGCGATTTCCCGGATACTGTTCGCGAATCGAAAGATATTTCAGAAAAACTTACTTCCGTTTTGCCCACCAACTGGTTTACTTTGGTCCATTCTTTTAATTGCACCATCCTATTCATACCTATCCTAACTTTATAAATATCCTTACTCCACGTTTCAGTCGGCTACCCGGCGAAATCGACTGCTCTATTACGCGTCCTCTTCCGGACACGATTACATTTAAACCTGCATTTTCAAGTAAAGTTACGGCATCCTTTGCCCCCATCCCTGCCACGTTAGGCACAAGGCCGTTTTTGAAGGTCTTCTGGCTGAAACTTACTTTATGCTCCTGGGCCAAGGTAGATATCCACTCCGACTCCACCTCGCTTCCATCTACTGTTACCCTTAGTTTATCAAACACGGTTAGCAAATCACTTTTTTTACCTCCTTTTGAATAGGGTAAAACCCCTTCACCAGGCTCACGGCGGGCATATTCTTGCACCATGTCGAATCCTGTTGCGTACACCCTATCGGCTATTTGCTTAAACACACTGCCCGCCACTACATTTCCGTAGTATACATTATTGGAAGGTCCGTTTACGACAACAATGCACGAATACTTGGGTCTGTCGGCAGGGAAATAACCGGCAAAGGAAGCCTGGTATTCCACCCCTCCATTTTTATACCCGTCTCTACCTTTAGCAATCTGTGCAGTACCGGTTTTACCGGCTATTTTATAATTGTTGTTTTTTAGGTTGGTGGCCGTTCCCCGCTCCACCACGCCAACCAGTAAATCGTGTACTTTTTCGATAGTTGACAGGGAACTTATAGAAGGATTGAGCACCTTGGGTTGGTATTCTTTTACCAATTCGCCATGCCTGTAAACACCGGTTACAAAATAAGGTTTCATCATTTTGCCGTTGTTGGCTACCGCATTATAGAATGCAAGTGTTTGCAAGGGCGTTAGTTCCGATTCGTAACCAATAGATATCCAAGGTAGTGAAACACCCGACCATGAATCGGAACCCGGATATTTTATATAGGGTTCATCTTCGCCTTTAATTTCGAGCCCATGCTTTTTATTCAGCCCCATGGCGTAAAGACGGTCGATAAAGCGCTTAGGTCTGGATTTATAGTTATCCACTATCATTTTTGAGATACCCACATTGGATGATTTTTCAAAAACCTCCCTATAAGTTATTTTTCCAAAACCGCCATAATGACTGTCGCGCATGGTGCGATCGTAAAACTTAATAACGCCATTTCCGGTATCAATAGTATCGTCGAGGTTAATCAATCCATCTTCCAATACCGCCATCATACTGGCCAGTTTAAAGGTAGAACCCGGCTCGGTTGCCTCGCCGATGGCATAATTAAAATAATCTTCTATATAAAAACCCTCGCTTTTACGGTGCAAATTTACAATGGCTTTTATTGCACCGGTTTCAACCTCCATCAATATAGCCACTCCATGATGTGCGTTATGCTTTATGAGTTGTTGTTTCAAGGAATTTTCGGCCACATCCTGAATTTCGATATCGATAGATGTCATAACGTCGTTTCCATTTTGTGGCGACACCACCTCTTCGGGAACCCACCTGCCAGATATTCGGGTAAAGGTGTTGATGCCATTTTCGCCCTTAAGCTCCTGGTTGAAAGCACGCTCCAGGCCTATCATACCCCCTTTTTCTTTTTCCTCGTACAATTTACCAATAACTCGAGAAGCCAATATACCAAAAGGTTTTTTACGCATGTCGAGCTGTTCGGGGATGAACCCCCCCTTGTTTTTGCCCAAACGAAAGAGTGGGAACTGTTTAATTTTTTTTAACTCGGTATAAGAAACTCTACGGTTATGTATTCTAAAGTATCTGCTTTTTTTCCGGCGGGCTTCTACCAGGCGACGCTTGTAGCCTTTAGGCGACAAATCCTTAAAGAATACGGACAAACAATAGCTTAGGCTATCGATGTTTTGGTAAAAAACTTCATCGGTAAGGCCATCAGCCACCACATCCATATATAAACGATAGCTGGGTACCGAACAAGCCAGTTTGCGTCCATCGCAAGCCAATATATTCCCTCTATTGGCCTCTATCTCGCGTTCTTTACTGGTCATTTTAGCTTCCATGGCACGCCATTCGCTACCTTCTGCCACCTGCAGATACACCACTTTAACTATCACATAAGCAGCCAACATCACTAAAGCTAAATAAATAACCCCTACCCTCCACGTTATGTCTCTTTTTATTGTCATTGAACTATCACTGTTTTTTCAATACTATCCTTCGTGGTGGCTCGGTAAGCTCTTCAAGCTCTACCCCGGCCTCCTTCACCTTGTTTAATATAACCGACTGCTTGCTAAAATACATCAAATCGGACGAAGTGGTTATTGCTTCAATCCTTAGTTCCTGAATTTCTTTATTTAAGGTTGCCGCCTCTTTGAGCAATTTTTCCATCTTAAAATGATTGGAGATATAAATAAATGCCAGGAGTGTTAAAAACAGCAAAAATGGAAGTTGGTTGACCACCTCGGCACGGGTAAATATCCTTCCGGACACAAAATCGCGGAAGGATAATCGTTTTGATGCCCCTGCACCTGAACTCACAAACTCTTTATCTCTTCTTTTTTTTGCCACCATGCTTACAATTTTTCGCAGATACGCAATTTTGCACTTCGCGACCTTGTGTTACTTTGCAACTCTTGTTCACCTGCCACAATAGGTTTACGACTTATGGCTATAAATGGCACCAAAGGTTTGCCGTAAAAATCCTGCTCGGGCTGTGTTTGTTCGCAGTCGCCGGTTTTCATAAAGTTTTTTACCAATCTATCTTCCAGCGAGTGGTAGGATATAACCACCAATCTGCCCCCCGGTGCCAGTACGTCCTTTGTTTGCATCAACATATCTTTTAGCGCTTCCATTTCACGGTTCACCTCGATACGTAGTGCTTGAAATACTTTAGCCAGAAACTTATTTTTCTCGCGCCCCGGAACGCATGGTTCGGCTACCTGCAGCAAATCGGATATCATTTTAAACGGACGGGTGGTTCTTTGAGCGATAATTGCTCTGACCAACTTGCCCGATTTTTTGATTTCGCCATAATTTTTAAATACCTTAAATAAGCTATCCTCATCATACGTATTAAGCACATCTGCGGCTGTAATGCTTGCCTGTTTATTCATACGCATGTCTAAATCCCCTTCAAACCTAAATGAAAAGCCCCGTTCAGGTGTATCAAAATGGTGCGAAGAAACACCCAGATCGGCTAATATGCCATCCACCTTTTCGATACCGATATAGCGAAGAAAATTTTTCAGGTAACGAAAATTATGACGTACAAAAATCAAACGCTCATCTTCGGGACGGTTCCGGTAGGCATCTTCATCCTGATCAAAAACGATTAACCTTCCGTTTATCAGTTTGTTCAATATCTCCCTGGTATGTCCGCCACCACCGAAAGTAAGATCCACATAAGTACCATCGGGCTTCAGTTTAAGGCCTTCAATACAATCGTTTAATAAAACCGGCACATGATATACATCCCCCATTACTCGTCCTCCTTCCTGTCTTCATTTATATTTTCGCCCCAAAAGGTTTGCATTTTTGCAGCCAATTCATCATCGTCCATCCCTCCGTTCTCAAATTCAGCTTTGCTCCACAGTTCAATTTTATTGTCCACACCAACCAAAACCACTTCTTTTTCCACCGCTATCTTATCCATTAATCGCTTAGGTATTAACATTCTACCATTCGCATCGTAACTTACCTCAGCTGCTGCTCTCACGTACTGTCGATATACCATATTTTGGTTTTTATCATAAACATTTACCTTTGAACGGATGTCGTGCACATGTGCCTCCCAATCGGGGTATGGATATACCAGCAGGCAGTTTGTATATAAGTCTTTACGAACCACAAAACGGTTCTCTTTCATTGCATTCATCACCTTTTTAAAAATAGAAGGCAATACAATTCGTCCTTTGGCATCCGCTTTGCAAACAAAATCACCTATAAATGTGGCCATTACGATTTTATATTATTTGATGTAAAAGTATGAAATTTTAAAACCACAATCAACCACTTTAACCCACTTTAATCCACTTTATTTATATTTCTTTCCCTTTGATGTATTGTATCGATAATTTTTAGCACGAAAAACAATAAGGTTTAAGGGTTTTTTTGTAAGATTGAACTTTATTTTATTTACATGAAAGAAAAGAATAAGCAAGAGCTGAAAACCATCGACATTGAAAAAGTATTTCAGGAAAAAAACCCTGCTTTATTAAAATGGATTCCGGGGTTTATTTTATCGTATCTGAAAAGAGTTATCCATCAGGATAGTTTAAACCGAATGCTCAACATTGATCCGAATGCATACAATGTTGATTTTGGAAAGATATGCACTGCACATTTTGGTGTGAAAAGCCAATCTATTGGCTTGGATAAAATACCCCTTGATGGTAGATATCTTTTTGTATCGAACCATCCTTTGGGTGGGTTGGACGGTATTATATTTATGAACGAGGTGGGCCGTATTTTTGACAACATCAAGTTTCCGGTAAACGACATTTTGTTGCAAATTGGACGCTTCAATGATATCTTTGTACCTATTAACAAACATGGCGGACATTCCAGAAAAGCAGCGGAACTGATTGAGAACGCTTTTGCATCGGAAGCCCAAATGCTTTATTTTCCGGCCGGACTGGTATCGCGAAAACAAAAAGGCGGCATAAAGGATTTGGATTGGAAACCCAATTTTATAAAAAAAGCCATCGCGCACCAGCGTAATATAGTGCCGGTACATATAGAAGGACGTAATTCTAACTTTTTTTATAACCTGGCTCGTTTCAGAAAGTTAATTGGCTTAAAAGCGAATATTGAAATGCTCTACCTTGTAGATGAAATGTTTAAGCAAAAAGATAAGCATATTACATTGCGGTTTGGCTCAGTCATTCCGTGGCAGCAACTTGAAAATGGTGAAAGTGCCAAAGTGTGGGCAGAAAAAATAAAGGAAACAGTCTATGGCTTACCAAAATTAATTTAATTTTGTATCGGTTAACATGTACTAATTTGATGAATTCTATTAAACCCATTATTGCTCCAATAGCTAAAGAAAAGCTGGAAGCAGAATTGACAAAAGAAAGGTTTGTTCGCAATACCAACAAGGGAGGCAACAAGATCTACGATTTCCGTGGCGATCAGGCACCCAACCTGATGCTGGAGGTAGGACGCTTACGAGAAGAATCTTTTCGCCAAGCCGGGGGTGGCACAGGCAAGGAAGCGGACATTGACGATTACGACACCGCCGAAGTTCCCTATCATCAGTTGATTGTTTGGGATCCGGAAGAAAAAGAAATTTTAGGTGGTTATCGGTATATTATGGGCAACCAAGTGCCCAAAGACAAGGATGGAAACGTAAAATTAGCTACCTCACGCCTGTTTCATTTCTCGCAAAAGTTTTTAAACGAATATTTTCCTAAAACCATTGAATTAGGTCGATCTTTTGTGCAACCCCAATACCAGTCGAGTAAGCAAGGAGCCAAAAGTCTTTTTGCTTTAGATAACTTGTGGGATGGCTTAGGCTCACTGATTGTAAACCATCCGGAAATGAAATATTTTTTTGGTAAAGTGACTATGTACACGCACTTTAACCAGGAAGCCAGAGATTTGATTCTCAGTTTTATGAACAGATATTTTAGCGATCCTGACCAACTGGTTTATCCACGCGAAGCCTATAAAGTTAAAATTGCTTTGAGCCAGGAGGAAATAAACAGCATTTTCCCAGGCCCTACCTTTGTTGAAGACTACAAGATTTTGAATCGTAAAGTGAGGGAGCTTGGCGAAACTATACCTCCGTTGGTAAATGCCTATATGAACCTTTCACCTTCCATGCGATCATTCGGAACAGCGGTAAACGATCGCTTTGGCGATGTGGAAGAAACCGGTATCATCATCACTATTAATGAGTTTAACCAGGCAAAAACCGAACGCCATGTAGAAACGTACAATCCGAATGACACTTATAGGTAATAGGTGAATATTGGTATTTTCAGGCGTAAAAAAGATATGGCAGCATTTGTATTGCGTGCAGCAAAAACAAAGCGTTGAGCGTGCAAGATGGCTGCAGGCTTAAGTGGGATAAATGATATAAAAGCATCTAAATAGCTTCTATAAGCTGGTGGCGACTGACTGAATAGCGTACTTCGTATTGTGTTTATATGGATCATATACTTTCCACAAATAGCCATTATGCCGATTTGTTTCTAAAAAAAACCGATGACTTTCGCCATCGGTTATAAAAATTGGCACTTCGATCACAGTACCGTTTAATGATTTATTTTATCTGCTTAACCTACTACGGACGCACTGATCATAAAGGCAGCGGCAAAACCGAGGATGGCATAAAGCTCGGGGAACACGGCAAGGATAAGGGTGTTACCAAAAACATCGTGTCCTGATCCTATACCAGCGATTCCGTTAGCACAAACCTGCCCCTGACGGATGGCTGAGAACAAACCAACCAACCCCAGTGCAAGTCCGGCGCCAAACACGGCAGAAGCCTGTAGCCAGGTAATATCGGTAGTTAAAATGCCTGTGGTACTAAAAATAAAGAAGGCACCAAAGCCATACAGTCCCTGCGTGCCCGGAAGGGCACTCAGCACAAGGTAATTACCAAATGCGTCAGCATTCTTTTTCATGGCTCCGATGGCTGCATTACCGCCGATAGACACTCCGTAGGCACTTCCGATTCCGGTAAGTGCGATCATAATTCCGATTCCAATGTAAGCTAAAACAATAGCGCTCATAATCTTATTTTTAAAATGGTTATTTACTTATTTTACTAAATGGTTTATATTCTTTACCACCGCCGACAAAACCGGCATTTTTATAAAACTCAACAAAGGTAAGCCTCATGGGATGAACTACCGCGCCCAATGATGCCATAAAAAGATTTAATCCATGCCCTAATACCAATATTATCAGGGTCACTATCCAACCCAAAACAGGTATGTCGGGAGCCAGATCAAAGGCCAAAGAATTAAACACCAGGCCTAATATAGCACTTGACAGCCCCAGGGCAAACAAACGGATGTACGACAACAAGTCGCCGGCAAATCCGGTTATCATATTATAGGTATCCCAAAGTCCCACACCTATATTCATAAATACGTTTCGTTTAGGATCGTTAAGCACAAAAATGCCCAAGCCCGAGATGCTGATTAAGATGATATGCGGAACACTCCACAACCATTTTTCTTCCCCTCCAACGGCATCTAAAATTACCATGATAGCCGTTGAAATAAAAAACAGGAACCAACCCGCTGCCGAGAGGGAATGTTTCCAGCCATTTTGCTTAACCCCATTAGCCACTTTAATGGCCATACCAAAGAGTATCTGCACAAAACCAAAGCCTAATGCCAGATTAAACATTTGCTGATCATCGAGGAAAGTTTCCCTTAAATTAGTGAAGAACGGAATGTTTACATCCATCAACTTAATACCAAAAAATGTTCCGGTTACCACACCGAACAGGATGGTACCTACGCCCAGCCATTGCACCAAGGACAATAACGGTTTCATGTCCTTATCCACTTTGTACTTGGCCACCCCTGCGCCAATAAGGAGCAAGAGCCCATATCCGGCATCGCCAAGGCAGAAACCGAAGAACAGGAAAAAGAACGGTGCAAAAAAGGCTGTCAAATCGAGCTCGGCATACGAAGGCAGCGAAAACAGTTTGCCGATGGGCTCGAACAATTTTGAAAATCTTCCATTTTGGAGCAAGATAGGCGGCTTATCTTTTTGGGTTGATTGCTCGCGTATATAATAAACGGATTGCTCTTTTATATAGTTTTCAAACCCTTCGTCCAGGGATTTGGGTACCCAACCCTCTACGATCTTGATTTTACCATCTGCCCCATCTCCGCTGTTTACCAAAAAACTGGCATCATTGAGCCTATCCTGAATATCGCTTTCAAATTTATCCAAAACAGGTATGCCCTCTTCTGCTATCTTATCCAGCTCCTGATTTAAACGGTCAATCTTTTTGATGATCGAATCCAGTTGCTTTTTTAAATCGCTCAGTTCCTTTTCAGGGATTTTTATTTCATCCACATCCAAATCCAGCGTCTGGTCTTCGGTGTCGTAAAAAACAAAATAAACAAAACCGCGCTCCTCCGAAATTTTTGCCAGGCTATACTCTCTTTCCCATAAGGGATCATATTTTTTTGCGGCGGTATAAAAAAATCTGACTTTAATACCCTGTTTTTTTAACTTATGGATTGTATCCCAGCTAAAATCGCCCCATGGCTTTAGCGCCTCCACCTCTTTGTCAAGTTGTTGTTGCTCGTGATGGAGCGTATCCAGTTGGGCATTTTTGCTTTTGAGCATTTCTATCAGTTCACTGCCGTCCTGTGGTATCTGCACTTGCACCGTGTGCTCATCAGCCTTTCTGCCCAGGAGCCGGCGCTTATGCCGTTTTACCTCACTGAGTTGCTGAATATTGTCAAGCACCTCGGCACCGGGTTCGATATCCCTTTCCTTGATGTGGAGCACCCCCTTTTCCTTCAGGTTTTCCTTGAAAGAGATAAAATCTGAGTGATGCACCAAAAAAGAATATTTATACATCGGTATAATCATAACTGCACCTCCATTTCTTCCTGACGATTTTTTATGATTTTCTGTGCTGCTTTCGATAGATTTTCCTCATCCTCCAAGAATCGCTTTATCTTTAGTATCGCATCCTTATAACCCGGTATCTGCACTTTCTCGTAAAGATTCACCTTTTGGGTTGTTTTTTTACGCGCTCTATCCAGCAGCTCCATCTTGCGAATATACACCTCGCGTTCGATGCCCAATTTAGCCAGACTTTCCACAATTTTAACACCGTCTAAAAACCACACGGGCTTGCTAAACAGTGCAAATGGTTCTTTTTTAAATATAACTTCCACAAGTTCGGGGGTTTGCACGCCGGCAATCCTTTTATTTGCAAGCTCCACATCTTCAACCGTAATGGCATTCATGTCGAACTCGCCCCATAACCGCGACATATTATCCAAATCAGCCAGCTTTGCTTCAAGTTCATGTTCGAGTTCCTGCGCCCTTTCCCTTGCTTTTTTAACCTCGATTCGCAGAGCCGCTTCCTTATTCTGAAGCGTGGGCAAAGCGCGCTCACGTACTTTGAGCTGCTTGTCCATCAACTGCTGCGAGGTTTTATTATATTGAAACTTTATGGCCATATTTATTTTGAGATTTTGAGATAAGAGACAAACGATCAGTAACTTTGAGATAAGACAAAGGCTAATAGACTTTTACATTGTCTGTTGCCTTAATATTTTGCCCCCGTTTTCATCCACCAATCCGTTTATCTAATTTCTAATTATCCATTTACCTATAATCTATCAGTCTAATAGCTAATAGCGTAACAATCCAGCTTTATTTCCAGTATTTATCTACAAACTCCTGGCGCACCACCACCTCTTCGCGGCTAAAGTTTTCCTTAAATAATTGCCAGGTTCTGTCAAGCATTTCTTCGGTATCTATATTCAGATCCACCGCCAATAAGCGTTCGGAATACTCCTGCGCAAATTTAAGCGTACGCTCGTCGTAATCAGTTAAATCAAAACCGTTATCCTGCTTTGTTTTGGCGTTGGCGGCATCGGCATACAAACGTATGGCAGCGTTCATCACCTGTGGATGGTCTTCGCGCGTTTGAGTTCCGATAACCAGCTGTTTCAGTCGCGAAAGACTTCGGAACGGATCTACGATAACCTTACCCACATCCGAGTCCATACGTAAAAATATTTGCCCCTCCGTTATATAGCCCGTATTATCAGGTATAGCGTGGGTAATATCACCACCACTAAGCGTGGTTACCGCGATAATTGTGATGGATCCACCGTGGGGAAATTGTACCGCTTTTTCGTAGAGGCGCGCCAAATCGGAATAAAGCGATCCCGGCATACTGTCCTTTGAAGGTATCTGATCCATACGGTTAGATACGATGGAAAGGGCATCAGCAAACAAGGTCATGTCGGTTAACAGTACCAGTACTTTCTCTTGTTTTTCGTGAGCAAAATACTCTGCTGCGGTAAGTGCCATATCCGGAATAAGAAGTCGTTCTACCGGTGGATCCTCTGTAGTATTCACAAAGCTCACGATGCGGTCGAGCGCCCCGGCATTATCGAATACATTTTTAAAGTACAGATAATCATCGTTTGATAAGCCCATACCACCCAGGATAATCTTATCGGCTTCGGTTCGCAGGGCCACATTGGCCATCACTTGATTATAAGGTTGGTCAGGGTCGGCAAAAAAAGGTATCTTTTGGCCCGTAACCAGCGTGTTGTTCAGGTCGATTCCGGCAATTCCCGTGGCTATTAGTTGCGAGGGCTGTGCACGTCGCACGGGGTTTACTGAGGGGCCACCGGTGTCCACCATCTCCCCTTCAACTTCAGGGCCGCCGTCTATGGGTTCACCAAAGGCATTGAAAAAGCGTCCGGCGAGCTGCTCACCCACTTTAAGTTGTGGTGGGCGACCCAAAAACACCACTTCGGCATCCGTGGGTATTCCCTCCGTTCCTCCAAAAATCTGAAGGATAACGTCGTCGCCCATAATTTTCACTACCTGCCCTATCCTGCCATGCACCAGCGCCATCTCGTCGTAGCCTACATCGGTGGACTTTAACATGATAGTGGCCTTTGTCAGGTTAGTTATTTTAGTATATATTTTTTGAAATGCTTGTGTTTCCATGCATATAAATTTTTCAGGATTAATTTAAGCGTTCATTCATTATCTCTTCCAGTTCGGCTTCATGCTTTTTTAACTTATCCGATTCCCACTCCGAGTAGTTCATTTGCTTTAAAACGTTAATGATGCGCTTAAAGAAGTTGCTCAAATCCTCGAAATTTTCAAACGCAAACTTTTTTTCGCTTACGTTGAGTACTTTTTCGAGCATATATTTTTGGCGCGGCATGGGGCAATTGGCATCCACCTCGTCAAAGGAATCTTGCTGAAGTATAACGCCGTCTATCAGTTCGGAGTTCCAAAAACGCTCATGAAATTCAAGGGGCACACCATCGTCGCCCAGGATATTTATTTGTTCCATGGCTTCGCGTCCCCTTAAGAGTAAGTTTTTGGCTTTGGCCACGTTTTCCAGCCAGCCTTCGCCAATGTGCTCCATCAAATAATTTTGCACTTCGGGATATTCTAAATATTTAGAATAACTATCAATGGGGTCGATGGCGGGATAGCGCTTACTGTCGGCACGATCCTGATTTAGACCATAAAAACAGCGCGCTGCCTTCCGTGTAGATTCTGTTACCGGTTCTTTTAGGTTACCCCCTGCCGGTGATACCGTACCGATAAAAGTGATGGAACCCGTTTCTCCGTTATTGAGGTATACAAATCCGGCGCGAGCATAAAAACCGCTGATGATGGCTGTCAGATCCATGGGGAACCCATCCGGCCCGGGAAGTTCTTCCAAACGATTACTCATTTCGCGCAGCGCCTGTGCCCAGCGCGAGGTGGAGTCGGCCATCAGCAACACCTTTAACCCCATGGAGCGATAATACTCTCCCAGGGTCATGGCGGTATATACCGATGCCTCACGAGCCGCCACAGGCATGTTGGATGTGTTGGCAATAATGGTTGTACGCTCAATAAGCTTTCGTCCGGTACGCGGATCTTCGAGCTCGGGGAACTCGGTGAAAATTTCCACCACCTCGTTGGCACGCTCCCCGCAAGCCGCAATTATCACTATATCGGCCTCGGCAAACTTTGATATGGCGTGCTGCAATACGGTTTTTCCGGTACCAAAAGGGCCGGGGATAAAACCTGTTCCACCTTCAACAATTGGGTTCAGGGTGTCCATGGTACGTATACCCGTTTCGAGTAGCTTAAAGGGGCGCGGTTTATTGTTGTAGGCTGTAATAGCCATTTTAACCGGCCATTTTTGCACCATGGTTAATTCAATGTCATTTCCGTCGGTATCGGTCACGGTGGCCACTACGTCGTCCACGGTATAGGCACCTTCGGGCACTACGCTTTTAACAGTGTACTCACCATCCATTTTAAAAGGTACCATAATACGGTGGGGCATGCCGTTTTCGGGCACCTCGCCCAACCAGGAGCCGGCCTTTACTTTATCATCTTTTTTAGCGAGGGGTTTCCAGTCCCATTTCTTCTCCCGGTTCAGCGGGTCTGTGTAATCGCCTCTTTTAAGGAATACGCCGTCCATCTTGTCCAGGTCGTTTTGCAGTCCGTCGTAGTTACGTGACAGTATTCCCGGCCCCAGGCTCACCTCCAACAGGTGATTCTCGAACTCTACCTGCACACCTATCTTTAATCCGCGTGTACTCTCAAAAACTTGCACGTAAGCGTTATCGCCTGTAATTTTAATTACCTCGGCCATCAGTTTATTTTCGGGATGGCGGATAAAACAAATTTCGTTTTGGGCAACGGGGCCATCGACCTTAACAATTACAAGGTTGGATATAATCCCGGTTACCACTCCTATAGTTTTATTTTTTCTTTCCATGTCGTATTTTATATTCTTCAGGAAACTCGAAGCTATTTTTCAATTCGCTCAATAGTTGTTGGAACATTTTTTTGCCTTCGTCCTCGTTTAGCTCTGTCCATCTTTCAATCATAAAGAGCTTATATACAAAGGCCATAACCCTTTCGATGGTAAAATAGTTAAAAAAAGTACTTTCGTTGAGGTACTCCCATTTAAGGCGATCTATTTTAAGCTCGCGCTGCAAAATATTCTCTTCTTCATATATTTGCACAAGCGATTCGACATACTCTATTTCATTGGCCAGACCAAAATCCCGCGATCTACTTTTTATTAAAGCCTCTACTACTTCGCCCTCCCCTATCAGTTCATGTTCATAATTCATTTCGTATTTACGTCCGGTGAGTGCGGCGAATATATTTTTTTGATTGAGCTCAAACTGCAGATAGTTTTGCAGGAAGGTATTTGAAAAGCCATGCAGGTATTCCGCGTACATTTTATAGAGCTTTACTTCGGCATCTACACTGTTTATCTCATCATCGCCAAAAAGGATCAGTTCGGCAAACCGGATCATATAGTCAGGAAAATTGCTTCCTTCAAGCGTTTCCAACTGTTTTTTATTAATCAGGGGATCCAGGTCGTTCAGGGAGTAATTGCCCCTGGGATCAAACTCCTTATTTTGTTCGAAATAGATATTGATGAGATTGCTATGATCGAAAGGCAAATACAGGGCTTGCACCATGCTAAAGTCGCGTTCGGCAAGTTCTTCGCTCAGCATATCGCGCAGGCCGATGGACGTGAACGGTACTTTTTTGTCGCCCAATAAAATATCGGGTAAGCCGGCAACCAAACAGTAATAATTTTTTGCCATAGCTTTTACTCTTCAAATAATAATTGATTGGTTTTAGGACGGAGAAATGATTTAAAGAAGTTATGGAAATCTGCTTCAGTAAAGCTAATTTTATAGCTACCATCCTTTGGCCCCACTTTAAAACCCGACTTAACGGCTGAATCAAATTCAAAATTCAATCCTTTGTTCATTTCACCGGCAAAGTTATTTTTCACCATTTTCTCCAGTTCGGCTTTATCTTTTTCCGGGAGCACTATGTTCATGTCGAAGTTTCCGGACTTGCTCCATCCTTCCACTACTTTTGAAATTAAACTCTGCAAATATTCTTTATCGGAAAAAACCGCTTTCATTGCCGGTTCTACCATTTTTACCGTTAAGCTATTTCCTATTTTCTGGCGTAATGTAGCAATGGCTTGTTGCGAAGCCAGTTTAATTTCAGCCTCCACATTCCTTTGCGTCTCGGCCGCTTGTTTTTCCGCCTCTTCCATCAACTGTTCGGCTTCCTGTTTTGCATCGTCTACTATTTTATCGGCCTCTTGACGGGCTTTTTCCAATATAGACTCAGCTTCCTTATTGGCCTTTTCAACGCCCTCGGAATAAAGTTTATTCGTTAGTTCCTGAAGTTTTGATTCCATGTTACTTATTTAAGATTACTTTTATTCATTCGTGCTTACGGCGTTTCCTTATTAGGTATTTGAAAACAAAGGTGCAAAATAGAATTTCTTTTACAAAAAACCACTAAAAAAAATACAGTTCTCGTATTTTTTAAGTCTTGGCTTACAAAGTGTAAAATTAATGACAATCTATACCCTATTATTACAATTATTAGCCGGTTTTGTTAACGTAAAACTAAAACTTTTTAAACCTTAAACTTAATTTATATAGATGAAGCGTATATTTTCATACATCAAATAGAGTTAGCCATGTATGGATTCGTGTGAAGAGAACAAAACAAATTGGCCCTAAGGGGGATTATATTGGATTGTATTTGAGGCTGCGGTTCAGTATAGCCCAGCTTCCAAGCTGGATCGGTTAGCTTTCTTAACTGCTTAAAAACTAATTTATAGTTGTAGCTAAGGTTGTTAGCCTATATCGCCTCCACGGAAAATACTGTTATTACTGACCTTGGCAAGTAAGGTATCGGCTTGGCTATGATTTTGTCGTGGAATAGTTCGACTGAATCGTTCTGCATTAAAAGTCAATCGTGCCTATTGATTCTCGTTTACTTGGTCAATTATTTGATTTTTATGGTCAGGAGGAACTCTCCGCACTACACATCCTCCTCCCCTTAGACGGGCCAGCTAATGTGAGAAGTTACTTATACAGCCTGCCTACCCCTCGCAGGGCTCGTTTTAAGAAAGGACTTGAGCCATGTTGAATTTGGCCATTGATGATACTTCCTTACTTTATACAGATTCATTTTTGTTCGGCTTAACTCCGCTTTTCGATTTTCCCCGGCATGAGTCCATTGGGGCAGCAATCCATTTCGTCAACTTATTCCAATCCGCAATAGGTCAGTTTATATAATTTCTTTCAATTCCTGTTTTAAAAGAAACTTCCGATTGTTATATATGAACAAATAGCTAATGCCAAAACACTTATTAATGTTAAGAATTTTATTTGATTCTTAATTAAATACTTTATTCCAATTATTAAAAAAACAATTTGTGCAATAAGAAATGGTATAGTCAACATTTCACTTAACACTCCAATCAATACAAAATTGATATTATAAAAGCTAATTAACCAAATCAGAATAAAGTAAGATACAATTGCAAAATTCACAATTGTCAAGTTTTTATGTGTTTTAAATTTTTTCATCTTATAAATGTATATACGTATTCCGTAATGAATGCCAATATAATAAAAAAAGCACCTTGGGTTTATATTGTTATACCCAAGGTGCTTCATTCAAAATATGTGCTTGTGTCAGCGTATTTATTTTTTCAAGAACTTCACCACTTTTTTCGAAACCAAATCTTCCAGTACAATTTGATATATACCTTTACTTAAGTCGGACAAATCGTAACTTACTTCTTTTCCACCGGGCAAGCGGAACATTTTTACCGCGGCTCCCGTAACGCTCATTACCGATATGTTAACCATTTCAGATTCAAAACCACGCAGATCTATTGTTACGGGTCCGAACGAAGGATTTGGGTAAACTCCTATAGAAGCATTCTCCATTTCGGGTAAGCTCGTTGAGTAATTGCCCGATTTTAAGTTCCACGCATATGGTTCCAGTTGAAAAATATTGTCCCATTTAATATAGTAAGCCTTGTTGGCTTTTGCATTCAGCACAAGTTCCGATTGTAAACCCGAGGCGTCATCGCTAAAGGCAATTCTTTCCGAACCACAACCCTCATAAATCTCTAAATAGGTATCCTGATTGGTTAAACCTACTGAAGAGATGGTAACATCACCATCCTCAAAAGCGATAAAGCGATACCACTTATCTGTTCCGGAATCATGGTCAATAGGTGCTTCATTTAGATTGTATACTTCAATAGGATCGGAACAACGCTCTCCCGTCTGCCAATCGCTTTCGGTGATAAGCCAATTGACAGTAGAATTTGATCCGGAATTAAATAGTGCCACTAAATAGCTTTCACCGGCAACTCCCTCAATAGCTACTTTTGCGGGATTCCAGTTATCATCATTATTCAATGAGGTGGTATAGTTGCAATTATCAAATACTGCCACCTTACAATCAGGACCGGCCTCAATTGTTATTTTTCCTGTACGGCTGGCCGTAAATTCGTACCATCTGTATTGGTTTGTGGGTATGCTGGTATTTGAGCTACCCGCCTCAACGGTTATGGCTGAAGTACAAAATTCGCCTTGCTCTATGGGTGCTTCGGTCAGGAACCACTCGAAGTTGCGGTTGGTATATTTAGCTCTCCAACATATTTGGTAGCTTAAGCCGGATATTACTTCAAAGCTTACTTCCGATTGTTTTTCGCAAAAATCGTTGCTAAATGTAAAAGCCTCCACGTTGCAGCCATCAAAAACCTCTACGTAAGTGTCGGCGGTGGTTTGTCCGCAGGACGAAACTGTTACCTTACCTGTTGAAGTAGCTGTATACGAAAACCATTGGTCGCCCAATGAGTTGTCAGCAATATTGATTCCTTGTTGAGCATTAACTGCCTGGTTACATGATTGCCCTCCCTGGGCCCATGAAGTTTGTATCGCCAGTCCCCAAACTAGTAGCGAACATAAAGTGAATTTAAACATATCTAAATCTGTGTTGTGTTGTTGTATGTTGTTGTGTTATTAAAATATTAATCTTTCGTTGTATGCATATCAGGGCACGATATGGCTGCGGTGATGCTTCCTTAATTTTCCCCAAAATTAATTTTTCATCCTAGTCCCAACCTCGTTGGCTCGTAATCATTCCTCATTATAAATTCTTTCATCACGTAAAATCATACATTCACAATTTATAAGTATGCATCTGTCAACTTCTAACGAATGCATTCTTAAAAAGTTACAATTGCAATAAATTTCTTTTAAATTTGTACACTGTGAGGCGTAACCATTTCTTACCAATCTGTTCCTTATCAAGCGCTTGACACTTTAATGTTTTTTCAAAAAAGCAACAGACAAAATTCCCATAAAATAGTTGTGAAACACTGCAAGTCAAACTAACATAATACATTGTATTTAATGAAGTTAGTAAACTTTTAGCAGTTGTTAAATGTGAAGTAGGCGGTGCAAAAGTAAAAAACATTTTCTATTGCGTACCCCCTTACTGCTCACAATAGACGATATTAACTATTTTTAATTGTTTGCGGCCATTTATTAACACTTCGGGGTAAAGCATCAAATGCGAAGCCAACAATTTTTATACTTTTGTACAAAAACAAAAAATTGCAACATTTGAAATCCAAAGTTCTGCTGATTACACCACCATTTACACAGCTTAACACGCCCTATCCGGCAACACCTTACTTAAAAGGATATCTGAACACGCAACACATATCTTCGTTTCAATTGGATTTAGGGCTTGATGTAATCTTAACTATTTTTTCGTCCAAAGGGTTGAAACAAATATTTAAAATTGACCCTGAAATACTATCCAACGCATCTGAAAACAGCCAACGTATTTATGCTCTGCGGCATGAATATATCAATCTTATCGACGATTTGATATTATTTTTACAAGGAAGCAACGATATGCTTGCCCATCGAATATGCTCCGATTGGTTTTTACCACGCGCCTCGCGTTTTGACCAACTGGAAGATTTAGAATGGAACTTTGGTAACATGGGTATACGCGATAAGGCCAGACACCTAACCACCTTATTACTGGAAGATATATCCGATTTTATTGTAGAGTGCATCGACCCGCATTTCGGTTTCAGTCGCTACGCAGAACGGCTCAGCTCCTCGGCTTTAATTTTCGACAATATATATAACGCTCTACTCACCGACGAATCGCTAATCGTACAATTTCAGTTAGCGATATTAGAGGATTATCTCAATCGCGAAAAGCCCGATATGATTGCACTTTCGATACCATTCCCCGGTAATTTATTTTCAGCTTTAAAGTGTGGACAATATATAAAAAAATACCATCCCCACATTACCGTATGCTTTGGCGGTGGATATGCCAATACAGAGTTGCGTTCGTTGTGTGATCCAAGAATTTTTGAATTTGTAGATTATATCACCCTCGACGATGGCGAAATCCCCCTATTGAACCTGATAGAATACTTAGAAGGCGAAAGACCTCGTGAACAACTAAAAAGAACTTTTGCCTGCATCGAGAAACAAGTAAGGTATCTAAACGGATCTCAAAGCAAAGATATTTCGTTCAGGGATCCCATTTGCCCGGATTACACCGACTTAGCAGCGCATCGGTATTTATCTGTTATAGAAATAAGCAACCCCATGCACCGATTGTGGAGCGATGGTTTTTGGAACAAGTTGACCATGGCCCATGGATGTTATTGGGGACGTTGTGCTTTTTGCGATACAAGCCTTGATTATATTTCGCGCTTTGAACCGGCCACCGCCAAATTGCTCTGCAACAAAATGGAAATAATAATAGATGTAACCGGACATACGGGTTTTCACTTTGTAGATGAAGCAGCACCACCTGCATTAATGATAGCCCTCTCAAAAGAAATTTTAAAGCGGAACCTGAATGTTACCTGGTGGGCCAATATACGCTTTGAGAGCAGTTTTACCGCCGATGTTTGCCAATTGCTAAAGAAGTCGGGATGCATAGCTGTTTCAGGCGGTCTCGAAGTAGCATCGGATCGTATATTATCGCTAATTAACAAAGGCGTTAGTGTAGAAAAAGTAGCTAAGGTATGTAAAAACTTTACCGATGCCGGCATTTTGACCCATGCCTATCTTATGTACGGATTTCCCACACAGACAGTCCAGGAAACCATTAATTCGCTGGAAGTAGTGAAACAGCTTTTTGAAAATCAGATTGTACACTCCGGTTTTTGGCATCAATTTGCACTGACCGCCCACAGCCCCGTTGGTAAAAATCCCGACAGGTTTAACGTGAAAATAAAAGATGCAGGCCCACACCCATTTGCCAACAACGATCTGGAGCACAGCGACCCAACAGGAGCGCCCCATTATAAGTTCAGCGATGGCCTGAAAAAATCGTTATATAATTACATGCATGATGTTGGCTTTGACTTACCACTGCAAAGATGGTTCGATTTTAAAATTCCGTCACCACAAATTTCGTATGACTTTATTTATCAATCCCTTCAGGAGCCTGCACATCAAGTACCACTGCCAAATAGTAAACTCGTATGGCTGGAAAACATACCTGAACTCCGATTTTACGACAAAAAAAAGAAAGGGAAAAATACCCAAATGGGCGAACTTACGTTCTACATGAAACAAGGTACAGCTCAACTAAAAATGAAAGCTACACTCGCCATTTGGATCAAAGAATTACTACAAAGGTGTAGTGTTAAGCACTTTACGCAACCTACATTTAACCAGACAAGAGATAGTTTTAAGGAAAACAATCTGGGCGATTTTAATGTATTTTGGCAAAGCTATAACGGGCAAGAGCTTCACCAATTTGGATTATTGAATATCTAAGATAAGCCTATTTTAACGATTCAAGGCTCCCAAATTTCGGGGACAGCCTATGGAATACAATTAATGAATATATTTATTGCGAGATGAAACCAGCCCCTGAAGGGTCGGGGCAAGCTATGAGAGCCTTTTCTCACACCACTTGTCCTGCCTTAGGGAGAAGAATGATTATAATGGCGAGTTCCCCCGATAAAAAATCGGGGCAGGCTATAAGGCAAATGAAATCAAATATAAACCTATGAAAATTACCACATTTTTTTTACTTGCATTTATGCTTCAGCATGCTACAGCGGCTCAGCAGCTTAGGGAGTATTTAATGCCTATGCCACAGCACATGCAGATTACAGAAGGGCACCTGAACCATTATCACAAGACCGCATTTGCAAGCGATCAATTTATACGTACCGTTGAACAGATAATCCCTTTCAATATAAAGGGCACTGTAAAAGATTATTATTCGCCGCTTTTTACCAATTCATTTAAACTGGCCCTTGATCCTAAATTAAAACGCGCTCAGGAATATAAATTAACTATAGATTCATGTTCCATCACCATTAAAGGCAACAATGAAGCTGCCTTATTTTACGGCAAGCAAACGCTACAACAAATTATCAAATACAGCAAAGATACGGGTCGTCCTATCCCTTGCTTAACCATTAGCGATTGGCCTGATTTTGAGCGAAGAGGATACATGTTGGACATCAGCAGGGACAAAGTACCCAGCATGGAAACGCTTTATAGCATAATCGATTTTCTGGCTTTTTTTAAGATTAATGAATTTCAATTATATACCGAGCATACTTTCGCCTATAAAAACCACGCCACGGTATGGAAAGGGGCAAGCCCAATTACCGCCGAAGAGATTAAATTGTTAGATGCCTTCTGCAAAAGCAGGTTTATCGATCTTGTGCCAAATCAAAATTCTTTTGGTCACATGGAAAATTGGTTAAAGCACGATGAATACCTCCATTTGGCGGAGTGTCCTACAGATTGCAAAACAATATGGGGCCAACGTAGCCGGCATAGTTTAAACCCGCTTAACCCTAAGTCGTTGGAACTCATGCAAGAGCTATATGCTGAATTACTGCCCAATTTCAGCAGCACTTATTTTAACATAGGATGTGACGAAACAGTAGAACTTGGCAATGGATTATCGAAAGAAGCATGCAAGGAAAAAGGAAAAGGCACAGTATATCTCGACTTTGTAAAGAAACTAAACACGGAAGCAAACAAACATGGTAAAAAAGCCCAATTTTGGGGCGACATTATACTAAACTATCCCGAACTCATCCCCTCCCTTCCGCAGAACATGACAGCTATGGTATGGGGCTACGAAAGCTATTTCCCGTTTGAAAAACAATTACCCAGATTTAAGCATAGTGGCTTAGACTTTTATGTATGTCCGGGCACGGGGACCTGGCGGTCGCTCATTGGCCGCAACAGGGATGCCTTTGCCAATTTACAGCGTGCCGCACAATACGGCAAGACATATGGAGCCAAAGGTTATCTGAATACAAACTGGGGTGACTGGGGGCATTGGCAACCCTTGTCTGTTTGTTACCCGGCCATGACCGTAGGTGCCGCTTATGCCTGGAACACTACTATTAACCCTACCGAGAACCTAAGCACCGTATTAGATAAATTTGTTTTTAAGGACCCCTCTGGCAAGCTATCGGAAGCCTTATTAAAACTGGGTAACGCATATCTCCTATGCGGTATTCCTGAAGGAAATGCGAATGCTTTTCATTTAATGTTACGACGTTACAAATGGTCGATGAAAGGGCATTACCAAACTAAGATGATAACAAAAGATAAACTGTTAGCTGCCAAGGCAGAAATCAATAAGGCATTAGAACTTTTACAGGCCTCCACTCCTACCTGTTCGGATGCAGCTATAACAGTTGAAGAAATAAGGCATGCAGCAAACCTGGCAAAACATGGTATTAAACTTGGAGTAGCCCGTCTCGAAGCCAAAAAATTGGCCACTAAAAATATCGACTCTCCTACCCGATCAATGCTTTCAGTTGAATTGGAACAAATTGTAAAAAAACATAATGAACTATGGACAAAGCGAAACCGGATAGGCGGGCTTAAAAGTTCCGAACAAAAATTAAACGATTTATTAAATTATTATCAACAACCTCATTAAAATAAAAAAGTCCGTTGTAAAGTTGCGGTTTACAACGGACTTAAATCTTGTTTGGGTTAATCATCTCTCGCTAAACTTACGATTTGGGAATCATCTGTAAAAGATTACGATTGCACCAACTGTACAAGATTAGTATTGTATATATTTTTTAGCTTTTAGTTTTTCTATCTCAACCATCTAAGTGCACCGGAACGGGTAGAAAATACCCTTAAACAAAAACGTTCCGAATCCATCATATTTTGATAAACCATACATATTGCGGTGTACAAAGGATCATCAAGAACGATAGCCACTTTTAACATCTCAAAAGATTCGGTCAATAACTTGTTTGTATTTTTTAACCTCCCCAAATCACTTAAACCGATATTAGTTCTGCACTGTGTTGCATCAATAAGCATCAATTGCTCAGATGGCAGTGATGGTAAACTGTTGATATATTCATGCACATCCAAAATCACATCATCCATTGTGATGAATTTGGTAACTTCAACTTCTACAATACCATCATATACCGAAACACTCACCATAACATTCTCCTTATTAATTCATTGTACAAGTATTAATTTTTATCATCGCTGTACAGATCTGCGCTTTGTTTAATCAACAGAATATCTTTCTATAGTCCATTATTAAGCTCACCTGCAGTACATACCAAAATAATTATAATCAGGCTACAATAACACCCGAGTCCTCATCCTTAATTTTGTTACACATAATTATGATGGGATCCTCACGCTCCACTTTATTACACATGATTATAATGGGATCTTCACGCTCAACCTTATTACACATGATTATGATAGGATCTTCACGCTCAACTTTATTACACATGATTATGATGGGATCCTCACGCTCTACTTTATTACACATAATTATGATGGGATCTTCACGTACAATTTTACTTGCCTCGATAACAACAGGTGCTTTATGCTCCATGGCATTTGATGCAAATGCAAAAACAAATAATATAAATACAGTGAATAATGTGGAAAAAAGATTTGTAGCTTTCATGATAAACGGTTTTTAAAAATTGTTTATCACAAATATCAAGGAAGAGGAAAAAAAAGACGAATTTTAGGCGTGACAAAAGCGTGACAAAAGCTATTCGCCTAATATACTACGACTTATAAAGGCATTGAAAGACAAAAAAAACAACTTACAATTATCATATTAAACACACCGCACAATAAAGTGTCCGTAATCGTACATTTTTATGCAGATAAAAATATATTATTGACTTATTAACCCACCCTATATTGATAAATTTATGCCTTGGGTACACAATGCCGTTTTCACCTGAGCTGGATTGAGAATAACTCTGGAAAAAAATTTTATCAGGCTAAGTAATTTTTGTAAGTGCCGGTGGAAAGTAATTAACTTATCCCTTTTGATTTTTAAAACTATTGTGCCAAATCTGCAAGTAATTTTTCGAGATGTTGTTGCAGATAAATATCCAGATTGCAACTCACGTTTAATTTTGTTCGGATACGTTGTTTCGCTTTTCGTATAGAAGCAGGCTGCACGTTTTGTACTTTTGAGATCACTTCCATTGGTAGTTTAAGACATATCATTACCGCATATCTCACTTCGGTTCTGGTTAATTGCGGAAAGGCTCCGGTTAACAATCCAATTGTCTCCATATAGCAGCTATCAAAATTATCGCTTAAATCCTCTTCGCTCATACCATTCACATTAAGCTCCTTTGTCAACCGCGAAGTGCTGCGTTTTTTACTTTGCGAAGGTGTACTTAGCCTATGTTCCAACAATTGTTTTTCGCCAATTCCTATGAGCAGATTATGGAACTCCTTATTTAATTCCTCAATTTTGGCCTTTTTGTTCTTTTGGTATAAATAAACGTAAATAGCTACTCCAACTAGTATTACAGCTGTAATTAACAGCACAAGATAAAGCATAAACTCACTGGCTTTTTTTTCAATTTTCATCTGAGCCAGTTGCCCTTTCATCAAGCCAACCTTATTATTTATTTCTAATACCTTAGCCATTCGTATTTTTTCAGAGGATGTTGTCTTCTCAACTAAATCGATGTATTTGTGCAAATTTGAATAGGCCTTTTTATAGTCATTTTGTGCCAGGTCTATCTGATGCAAATAATTATATGTGTACAACATCCTGTTGTGCTGGTTGAATTTGGCGTACAGATCGAGTGACATATCGAAGAAGTCATTGGCCGTTTTATATTTTTTTTGCTTAAAATAAAGTACCCCCTTAAACTGATACAAAGCGGGCAAAATCAAATGGCCCACATTGTATTCTTCACTGATTTGAATTGCCTTATCGCAATACAAATGAGCCGAATCGTATTCTTGTTGGGCATGATAACTGCTGGCCACAATCTTATATACATTTACCGCCCGGTTGTACACTTTCTTATCTAAGTACTTATTTGCTATTACATTCAGCTTTCCCGGGGTGTCTGGTTCCATCAGCCTAAAATACTGCTCCATAAAATCGGCATAGAGTTGAACCTCCTCATGCGGACTTTCTTTTAATATCTCAACTCCTTTTATTACCTCTGCTTCATAATCCTCAGATAAAGTCATCATACATCTTGCTACTGCTATATAGGCAAAACCTACCATCCGCTCTTCACTTGTTTCGCTTAGCTTAATTGTTTCGTAATAATTAATTTTCGCTTGTTCGTAAAGTCCCGTGGTTTCGGCAATTCGGCCTAACAAGAACTGACAGCGAGCCAACCATTCTTTATCCTCCTCATCCGTAAAATAAGATATGGCATCCTCCACGTAATAGAGGGAAGAGTCCACTTCCATTTGATTATAAAATAGCTGTGCCCGAATATATTCAATGTGACCTTTATAAGTAAGTTTCTCGGAATTATTGAATGAGTTTATTATCGAATCCAGTTGTAGGCTTGCTTTTTGCGGATAATAAACCGTATTAAAGTCCATTTCGGAGAAAGCATTAAGTACTACCTCATTATCTGACTGTTGACCATAACTTGCAAAAGCTATTGCCGACAGAAACACAAATAGAAACAGATGGATTTTAAAACGACACATAACTTACTTAATATAAATTAATAGTACTATTCATAACATTATACTTGATGAACTATTTCTGTTTATTTCGTTCAAGCAATGGCAATTTTTCATTCGGAAAACGTTTTCCATATTCCACCCAAAACTTCTTAACCTCCATTTTCATTTCCTTGTGTAACGAAAATATACCAATTAAGTTAGGAATACTCATCAGGGCTATGGTGATACCCGAGAAAGTCCAAATTATAGTGGTATCTGTAAATGAAGCAAAGAAGAAAGCAAGCACATATACCAGGCGGTAATACTTTAATCCCTTAATACCCACCAAAAAAATAATTGCCCTTCCACCATAATACGACCAGGTAATAGCGGTAGAAAATGCGAACAGTAGCAAGCCAATGGAAACAATGTATTTTCCGAAATCGCCAAACCAGCTCCGGGTAAATGCCAGGGTAGTTAAAGGCGCACTATGAATAAGCGACTTACCTACAAATCGAATTTTCCCTTCCGCCCTAACAATACCATTATCCACTGTAAGGCTTCCCGAATACAACTGCTGGCCGCTGAATACCTTTACTTGCTCGGCCAGCGATCGGGCGTGAATCAATGATACCTCATCCATTATCTTCCCTTCATTCACCTTTAACTCACCTGTAAAAAGAGGCAAGGTGTTAAGCCTGTTCACATGTTTCCCTAGCTTTGCTTTTTCGATTGAGGATTGATCATTATATATCCCCGTCAGGAATTGCAGGTCGGCTCGTTGAAATTCATTTTGATGCTTTTGCGACCAAACGCCCGATGCCAATAGGGTAATTCCGGTTACCGAACAAATTATAATAGTATCGATAAAAGGTTCAAGGAGCGCCACCAGACCTTCTGAAACCGGCTCGTGTGCTCTGGCCGAGGAGTGTGCTATGGGAGCAGAACCCTGTCCGGCTTCATTGGAAAACAGACCCCTGTTTACTCCTCTATTAAAAGCAAAGGCAATCGAGGCACCTAAAAAACCACCGGTGGCGGCAGTCCCTGTAAATACATCGGCAAAAACGGCAACAAGAGAGGGAATAACATTTTGATAATTATAGAGTATAACAGCGAGTGCACCAATAAAGTATATAACAGCCATGGTGGGCACCAAACGCGAAGTGACCAAGGCAATTCGCTTAATTCCACCAATAATAATGGTCCCCAGTAGTATGGATAAAATGAGGCCGGTAAGGATATGTGGAATTCCAAAAGTAGTGTTTATGGCATTGGCAATACTATTAATTTGAGGTAGGTTTCCGGTACCAAATGAAGACAGTACTGTAGCCACCGCAAAAAGGATGGCCATTATTTTACCCGTTTTAAGCAGCTTACCCGATGGCAACTTAATGTTCAAGCGCCTTTTCATATAGTACATAGGCCCTCCGGATATGGTACCATCCTCGGCCTTTCCACGATATTTATGCGACAGGGTAACCTCTACAAACTTAGTGGTCATACCAATTAATGCGGTTACCAACATCCAAAAGAGAGCCGCCGGCCCACCTAAAAAGATGGCATATGCCACTCCGGCAATATTTCCCGTACCTACGGTGCCAGACAAGGCAGTTGCCAAAGCCTGAAAATGGGAAGTATCGCCCACATCGTCTTCCTTATCAAACTTTCCCCTAACAATTTTAAGGGCGTAACGAAAATACCGAAGCTGAGGAAAACCGAGATAAAGCGTAAAAAAAAGACCTACACCTAATAATAAATAAACAAACCACGCACTGCTACCAATATAAGAATCAATCAGTAACAGCATATCATTGAACTTCTGCATAGGAACTTTTTCGTATCTCTTTTGAGTGAATAACTACAAATATAGAAAAATAATCCTCCAATGGAAGAATCCGGATCTTCCACGAACAGAAAAAACTTCAGCTATCTTATCATGCAGGCAGCACGGACAATACCCTCTTAGCAAGCACCTTAAACCTTTTTTATTTAACTTCGCTCCGATGCGTTACTTTCAGGCTTTCCGAACCAGTTTTTGGACGCATTAGGTATCAGTTGAACTTTCAAAGACTATGTAAGCTGAACGCGTCGACCTGTTCGGACAGGTTTATAAACAAGCAGCATCTGCCATTTTTTAACAGATTGTAATCTCCCTCATATGCGGGAGACCGTATGGCTCTATGAAGAAAGACCCGCCTTAACAGCAAGGCTTAAAAACCAGTCCTTCCACTGCCTCAACTCGTGCTGCCACAATAGCTTTAGGGTAGTTGGTTAAATCAGCACCTTTTCCCTATTAAAAGGAGGTAAGCCGTTGCAAAAGTCATACTTATTAAAAACAATTCCCAGCTCTTACAAATGGGTTATTCATCATCAAAAAAAAGATCCCCAAGCTATGCCCCAATAGCTCATAAAGCTAAACACCATTTTATCCTGTCTACTTGAACCTTAGTCCACTTCTTTCATCGATAATTGTATTCTCTTACGCGTTTTGTCAATATCCAGTACTTTTACTTTTACATGCTGATGGAGGCTTACCACTTCATTGGGATCACTAATAAATTTATTGGCAAGATGAGAGATGTGTACCAGGCCATCCTGTTTTACTCCCACATCCACAAAAGCCCCAAAATTAGTGATATTAGTGACTATACCGGGCAATACCATTCCTTGATGCAAATCTTCAATAGCTCGTACATTCCGATCAAATTCGAACACTTTAATATGCTGACGAGGATCGCGACCGGGCTTTTCTAATTCGCTTATGATATCTTTTAGGGTGGGCAGCCCTACCTGATCCGTGAGGTAAGCATCCAACTTTATCTTTGACTTAATATGCGGATCTGCAATTAGGTCTATTACTTTGCAGGCATTGTCGCTGGCCATTTTTTCGACGATAGGATACGATTCCGGATGCACCGCAGAATTGTCTAAAGGATTAGCCGCACCGGTAATGCGCAAAAATCCGGCAGCTTGTTCATAGGCCTTGGCTCCCAAACGGGTAACTTTTTTTAATTCGTTACGCGAACTAAAGGCACCGTTTGCCGCACGATATTCAACAATATTTTTTGCCAATTGAGGACCAAGCCCAGAAACATAGGTAAGTAAGTGCCGACTGGCTGTGTTTAAATCAACACCCACCTTGTTAACGCAGGATTCCACCACTTGATCCAATGACGATTTTAGTTTACCCTGATCTACATCATGTTGGTACTGCCCTACACCAATGGATTTTGGGTCTATCTTTACCAGCTCAGCCAATGGATCTATCAATCGGCGACCAATACTTACGGCACCCCGCACCGTTACGTCGTACTCGGGAAACTCATCGCGCGCCACCTTGCTGGCAGAGTATACAGAGGCACCATCCTCGCTAACCACAAACACTTGAATATCGGCATTGTATTTTAAGTTTCGGATAAATGATTCCGTTTCGCGCGAGGCGGTTCCGTTACCTATGGCTACCGCTTCAATTTTATAGGCATCCACCAGGGAGGATATTTTTTTGGCAGCCTGTTTTGTTTCGCGCTGGGGCGGATGCGGATAGATATTTTCGTTGTGCAGCAGGTTGCCCTGTGCATCCAAACAAACCACCTTGCACCCCGATTTAAAACCCGGATCGATAGCCAGCACCCTTTTTTGTCCTAAGGGCGACGACAATAAGAGCTGACGCAGGTTATTGGCAAAAACCTGAATAGCATCAGCGTCCGCTTTTTCCTTGGATAAATTAGCATATTCAGTTTCGATAGCAGGTTTTAGCAAGCGCTTAAAAGCATCTTTGGCAGCCAACTCTACCTGTTCCGATGCTTCTGTGTTTCCTTTTACAAAGTAGCGTCTCAAACGATCCAATACTTGTTCTTCGTCGGGCGAAATATTCACTTTAAGTATACCTTCTTTTTCTCCTCTCCGCATAGCCAACAAACGATGGCTGGGGCATTTTTTCAACAACTCGCTAAAGTCAAAATAATCTTTATACTTTACCCCGTCTTCCTCTTTACCCTTTATCAATACGGCGCTAACAACAGCACCTCTATCAAAGGCCGAACGCACAATATCCCGTGCCACTGCATTTTCGTTAACCCACTCAGCAATAATGTCGCGGGCACCCTGGAGCGCTTCATCCGTATCACGCACCTGATCGTTCACAAACTGTGCAGCTTTAGAATGCACATCACGTTCGTATTGCTTCATCAGCACTTTAGCCAATGGTTCCAGGCCTTTTTCGCGGGCTTTTACCGCACGCGTTACACGTTTGGGCTTATAAGGTAAATAGATATCCTCAATTTCGTTGGCATTAAACGAATCCTTAATTTTCTTCTCCAATTCAGCTGTCAGCACCCCCTGTTCATCCATCGATTTTAATATCGCTTCTTTTCGTTTCTGGATTTCCAACAACTTTTCGTAGCGTTCCTTAATCAAAGCCACATTCACCTCGTCCATAGTTCCGGTACGCTCCTTTCGGTAACGGCTGATAAAGGGCACGGTAGCTCCTTCGTTTAAAAGCTCAATGGTATTATTAACATGATTGAGTTGCAGTTGCAGCTCATCGGAAATGATTTGATGTATTTGAGAAGACATAATTAAAAAATCTGACTATTTAAGCAAGAGACTATCTAAGCAGCTTTTGGCAAGCACAAATTGTTGCGCAATATACTTCTAATTAAGCCACGAAATTCACAAATTTCGCGAACTTAGTTTTGCATTTCCTTAAAACTAAAGCCGTGCTATACGATAAACATTGCCTTTCCAATATTTGCCACATGGCTATCGGGTTTCCCGGGAATAAAAAAAAATGAGGTAGGTAATTGGCAGGCTATTTTCTCTTACCCCCTCCTTTTTTGTATTTCGGCTTTTTGTCGCCTTTGCCTTTTCCGCCACCTTTTTTCCTGCTTCCAACCTTGCCCCTTTTGCCTTTAGGGTCGTATTTTGGGGCATCATCAAAATGGGCCGGCAGCGGTACTTTGTAAATCTCGGTTTGGATAAGCTCTTCAATTTTACTAAAATCATATTGCTTATCCTCCGTTATAAAAGTGATGCCTACGCCTTGTGTTTGGGCACGGGCAGTACGTCCAATACGATGTACATAATCCTCGGCATCATTGGGAACGTCGAAATTAATGACCAAATCTATTTTTTCGATATCAATACCACGAGCCACAATATCAGTGGCCACCAAAATTTGTACGTTCCGGTTTTTGAACTCGCGTAACACTTCTATACGCTCGCTTTGGTCCAAATCAGAGTGGATACCGCGTGCATTAAATTTATTCTTCCTTAAGGCCTTCACAATATCGTTAACCTTACTTTTTCGTGACGAAAACACAAGGATGCTAGGCAAGTCCTTATCCCTGAGCAGCTCCACTGTAAGGTCTATTTTTTGATACTCGTGTACCAAGTAGGCTGCTTGCAATATACCTTCGGCAGGTTTTGAAATGGCTATATTAATTTCGTGCGGCTTATTCAGCAAATTTTTAGCCAGTTCCCTTATTTTAGGTGGCATGGTAGCCGAAAACAACAAGCCCTGACGGGCGGTTTTGGGGAGATAACTTTCTATCATCATAATATCCTCATGGAACCCCATGTCGAGCATCCTGTCGGCCTCATCCAGGATAAGATATTTAACCTTTGCAAAATCGACATAACCCATGGTTAGGTGTTGAATCATGCGACCCGGAGTAGCCACGATGATGTCGGCACCTTTGGTGAGGCCATTCTTTTGCTGATCCCATAATCCCTTGTCGTTACCACCAAACACCGACACGGATGTTACGTTAAGAAAATAGCTAAAACCTTCTACTTGTTGATCTATCTGCAAAGCCAATTCGCGCGTTGGAACTAATATCAAAGCTGTAGTTCCGGTATTGCGCTCTCTTACAATGCGATCTAATATGGGCAGCAGGTACGCTGCTGTTTTACCTGTTCCCGTTTGAGCACAAGCGATTAAATCGGTACCATTTTTTATTACAGGTATAGCCATTTCCTGAACCGGCGTAGCCTGCTCAAATCGCATGGCATCTAATCCATCGAGGACTTCCTGCGTAAAATCAAATTCGTTAAATTTCATACATTTTATTTCTGTAATTATCTATGGCCTTGCAATAGCTTACTCTACGTACAACACCAGTCCTTTAAGGTATTCTCCTTCGGGATGATAAATATTAACCGGATGATCGGCTGGCTGGGTCAATTGGTTTAAAATGCGCACCTTGCGACCCGATCGTGCAGCAGCTGAGAAAACTGTTTTTCTAAACGCATCCTTACTTACCACTTGCGAGCAGGAGAAGGTAAACACAATGCCTCCGGGTTTAATTTGCTCAAAGGCTTTTGCATTCAATTTCTTGTATCCTTGCAAGGCATTATTGAGCACGTTGTGATGTTTGGCAAATGCCGGAGGATCCAGAACAATCAGGTCGTATCGGTCTTTGATATCGTCCAGGTATTTAAAGGCATCGGCCGTAATGGCCTCGTGCCTGGGATCGCCCGGAAAGTTCATTTCTACGTTTTCCCTGGTTAAATCCATTGCTCTTTCCGAACTATCCACAGAGTGTACAACACTTGCACCCCCACGCATGGCATAGAATGAAAAACCTCCGGTGTAGCAAAACATATTAAGTACCGACCTGTTTTTGCTGTACTTTTCGAGTAAAGCCCTGTTTTCGCGTTGATCGACAAAGAAGCCTGTTTTCTGTCCTTTTTCCCAATCCACTTTAAATTGAAGCCCATTTTCGACGGCTGTGCGTGCAACAGATTTGCCAAAGGAATATCCGTTTTGGGGTTCTACCGGAGCTTTAAAAGGTAAAGTAGCTTCTGATTTATTATAGATGGCTTTTAAATCATTACCAAACAAGTCTTTAAGAACAGAGTCTATCGTATCTTTTATCAAAAACATACCCACCGAGTGCATTTGTACCACTGCGGTATCTCCGTACATATCAATAATAAGACCCGGCATATTATCGCCTTCGGCATGTACCAACCGATACGCATTGGTATTGGGATCGTCAATAAGACCGAGTGTTTTACGCAAGCGATAAGCCACATGTATTTTTTCATACCAAAATTGATCATTTATCTCCACTTGCTTAAACGATAGGATACGGATAGCAATGGAACCGATTTGGTAATGCCCCAAGCCTAAAAAGGTATCTTTATTATCGAACACCTCCACTACATCACCTTCGGCCGGGTTACCGTATATTTTTTTTATAGCTCCACTAAATACCCAAGGATGAAATCGAAGCAAAGACTGGTCTTTCCCTGATTTAAGAACAACTTTTACGTATGACATTTATTTAATGCGTTAATATTTATGAATAGTTCAGCTTACTTTTTGCTATGCTTTTGCCTCGTTGTCAGTTTCAACGTCAACTACCCTATTTTGATCGAGGGCATCGAGTTTTTTAAATATTTTTAAAGCTACCCACGAATCGGTGGCGGCATAAACCATTTGTGCTTCGCTTAGCTCATCCGCTTCCCAATTAGATAAGCGCTGGCGTTTAGAGACACGTATTTCCAATAATATTCCTGCTAATTTTTTTAATGAAAAATCCTTCAATCCTTTATCTAAGGCCATCGTTTGCAATTCTACGAAGCCAGCGGGTGTAAAATCTTTTATTTTTTGCAAACCTCTGATATCGTCGCGTATTCCCACACCCACTTTTTTTACATTTGGGTTACTAAGCAATTGAAGCAATTGACCGGAAAGCCCGGTTTTATTGGTTCTTATTAAAAAGGTAGATTTTTTTGTACTCAGTTGAATGAGCGAAATTAAGTTAGTTTGTCCTTTTTTAAACGAAGGACGTGTTTCGGTATCAAAACCCAATACCTTTTCACCGTTAATTTCCTCTATTACTTTGGATATACCCTGTTCGTCTTCCACAACCACAATTTCGCCGGTATAATGTTTTAAGGGCAAATCACTAAGTGCTTCTTTCGATATCTTATTATTTATCCAATTACTTTCTTTTTCCATTAATTGTCTTCTTCATTCCATTGGTCCTGAAACTTATTGAACCAACTGTTATTTTTCTCACCTACCTCATTTTCGTGCCCTTCAAAGTCAACATCTTCATCCAAATTGTTATCACCATATAAAACATTGTGGCAGGCTCGCAGCACATTAACTAATTTTTGTCCCCAGTAAAGCTCAAAGGCATCCACCAGTTCAAACAGGGCATCGTTCATTATTTCGTTAATGCCAATTCTATATGCAAATAAAAAGTCTTTCACATCCTGATAAATATCGGTAAGATTTTCAGAAATACTTGAAGCCACCTCTTTTTGGTCTAAATCGTTATTAGGGACAAACACCTCTAAAAAGTCATCGTACCGTCCTATTTTGATCATTAGCGCATGTTGTATTCTGAGGTAATCCTCTTCGTACACCGTTTTTTCTATGCTTTCGTCCAGCACAGGTTCTGTTTTGGGTAACACGGAAGCTTTAATATACAGCAGCGGTAAAATGCGCGTTGCCACCGAAAAAAAATCTCTTGTACTGAGCTTTTCTACCGATTCGAGCTGATTACAGAACTCATTTGCTACGGTTACAAACTCCAATACATTTTTTGAATATACAATATGGTCTAATTTCTTCTCCATTACTTTTTATTATGTGCAAAATTAACAAATTAAACTGAAAATATATGGTATTGAGTGTAATAGTAAATACAGATTGGACAGCCAACCGATTTTACATAGCTGTTGAGTGCTTCACTTAACATTTTATTTACATTGCCACATCCCGTCATCAAGCGGATAAATAATTTGGTTATCAGCCAACCAATTAAATATATCCAACCATTTACTTTCCGGAAGATTCAGCGCACTTTCTATTTGAATGAAAGCGGTAGGGGTAGATAGTGTCTTTTTTAGCAGGGCTTCTATTTCATCGGCCTGTTTATTGCTCAATCCACGTTTCTTTTTTTCGATGCACACATCGCATTGCCCACAGTCATGCTTATTTTTTTGCCCAAAATAATGCAACAGAAAACAGCTACGACAAACGTGCGTATATTCGGCGTACTCTATCACAGACTGTACTCTTTCTTCGTATTGTTTTTTGCGGTCGCGATACACCTCGTGCGGTAATTTCATGTAACGCAACTCTTCGCGAGACCGTATAAATTGAATCAAAGGTGTTTTTTTGTGAGGGATATAATGGATTATTTTAAGATGATTGAGTTTGTTGAGATATTGATAAATCAAATCGACGGACACATTGGCTCGTTGCGCAAGGAGTTGTTCATTTATGAGCACATACTCGGTAAAAAAGCCGGTATAAGAGCGCAATAAAAGCTTAATAAAAGAGTCGAACTGTTTGTTTTTAACCTGAAAGTTATACAACTCCACTTTTTGCACCATAAAATGTGCCCTTGAAGGCAGGTTGGCCTCTTCGCTGTATTCGATGTAACCGGCTCGCTGCAATATTTTAAGACTATTAAACACAGTGAGTAGGTTAAAATGATATGCCTTACAAAATTGCACCATATTAAAATCGTGCACACTATCTTCGCCATGCCCTGCGGCTAACTGAAAAAAATTACCGAGTGCATTATAAACCCTAAAAACAACCTCCTTTTCTGGAAAGGAAACCTTTACATTCTTTTTTAGCCGGATTTTATCGGCAGGTGCCCATAGCAGCACAGCATAGGCTTTTTTACCGTCTCTACCTGCCCTGCCCGCCTCCTGAAAATAAGCCTCAATACTATCAGGAGCATCTATGTGAACCACCAAACGTACATTGGGTTTATCGATGCCCATACCAAAAGCATTGGTACACACCATTACCTGTACTTGATCACTCATCCATTCCTTTTGCTTTATATCCTTTGATTTATAGGCAAGTCCGGCATGATAATAATGGGCAGAAATACCATTTTCGATTAAACGCTCGGCATATTCCTTGGTTTTTTTACGATTACGTACAAACACCACCGTACAGCCCTTAACGGACTTAATAATTTTTATTAATTGATTTAATTTATCATCGGTTTGGCGTACTATGTAGGCGAGGTTTTCGCGCTCAAAACTTTTTTGGAACAGGTTTTTTTTCTCAAAAAGCAGCCGCTCCTGTATATCGTTGGCTACTTGTGGCGTAGCTGTTGCCGTTAAGGCCAGCATGGGAACACCCGGCAACTCTTTACGTAGCTCTGCAATTTTCAGATAGGACGGCCGAAAATCGTAACCCCATTGGCTGATACAATGTGCCTCGTCAACCACTATCATACTCACCTTAAAGTGTACCAGTTTTTCTAAAAACAATGGACTCGACAAACGTTCCGGCGAGAGGTACAGGAATTTATAATCGCCAAAAATACAATTATCGTAGGCTGTATTAATCTCTTCACGGGTAAGCCCCGAATAAACAGCCATGGCCTTTATATTCTTTTGGCGCAAGTTAAGCACCTGATCTTTCATCAAAGCCACCAATGGCGTAACCACCAGGCAAATACCTTCCATAGCCAGCGCCGGAACCTGAAAAGTAATAGACTTGCCTCCTCCCGTGGGCATTAAACCCAGGGTATCTTTTCCGGATCCGATTGACTGAATAATTTGATCCTGTAACGAACGAAATTCATCGAAGCCCCAGTATTTTTTTAATATGTGCAGGTACTTTTTCAAATGTGCCATGTTTGAGTGGGTGAAGATAAGGAAATATGACCTGTATTCTATAAAAAAATTCTGCGTGAAATTTTAGCGCCATCCACCTCCAAAAGTCATTTTTTTTGTATTCGATGTTTATTTATTTGCTAAACAAAAATACGCTATGCCCTATCAACAAATCATCAACGATATTTATCATCAAATTAAATCTGGAGGCAATATTGGCCTGGCCGCTTCCTATATTCCCGAACTGGACAGGGTAGACGACGAAAGGTTTGGTGTTCATTTAATTACATGCGACCGCCAGGAGTTTGGCACGGGCGACAGGTATGTTAAATTTTCTATACAGAGTATCGCCAAAGTGCTCTCTTTGTGCCTTGCATACAAACTATTGGGTGCAAAAGTATGGGAGCGTGTAGGCGTTGAACCCTCCGGCTCGTCTTTTAACTCGCTCATTCAATTAGAATACGACAATGGCATTCCGCGAAATCCCTTTATCAACGGCGGCGCATTAGTGGTTGCAGATATGCTGGTAAGTGCCTTTAAAGAACCTGAAAAGGAATTCCTTCAATTTATTCACGATATCAACGGGAACACAGCCATCAATTACAACAAATCCATCGCCGAATCAGAAAAAGCAGTAGGCTACAGGAACATTGCCATTTGTAATTTTATAAAATCGTATAATAACATTTACAATTCGCCACAAAGGGTGCTCGATTTTTATTTTACTATGTGTTCGCTCCAAATGACCTGTCAGGAGCTCGCCCAAAGCTTTTTATTTTTTGCTGATGATAACTTCCGCAACGTCCATGGCCAACAAATTGTAAATCTGAGTCAGGCCAAACGCATGAATGCCTTAATGCAAACTTGTGGCTTTTATGATGAATCGGGGGAGTTTTCATTTACTGTTGGATTACCCGGCAAGAGTGGTGTTGGCGGCGGCATCATCACTATTTTCCCCGATAAATACAGCATTGCAGTTTGGAGCCCTAAACTAAACACAAAGGGTAACTCATATAGGGGCATAAAGTTTTTGGAGTTATTTACAACACGCACAGAATCATCCATATTTTAGCCCATCTATTCCATGTATAAATTTTACTTACGGTAATACCAATAATTTTAATTCACACACAAAAGCCGATACGATTTTTATCGTATCGGCTTGAATGTAATCTCCAGACCACTTAAAACTAAATTCTAAATAGTCTCCTGCATAATGCCGATTTTTTTACATTAGCGCCAAGCCCTTCCTTCTATCGGGGCTTTTACTTAACTATCGGCATAACAGCAGATATAAATTTATGTTTTTTTTACATCATACCGGGCATTCCTCCGCCCATTCCACCACCCATTGGTGGCGCCACAGGCTCATCCTCGGCAGCATCAACAATAACACACTCTGTTGTCAGGAACATTCCGGCAATAGAAGCTGCGTTCTCCAGTGCAATACGGGTTACTTTAGCTGGATCTATAACACCTGACGAAAAGAAATTCTGGTATTCGTCTACACGAGCATTGTAACCATAGTCGTCTTTTCCTTCTTTCACTTTTTGTACAATAACAGCACCCTCTTTACCTGCATTGGTAACAATCTGACGCAATGGCTCCTCAATAGCTCTTTTCACTATCTCAATACCTGTAGATTCGTCATCTGTTTCACCTTTTAATCCCTCTAATGCTTGTATGGCACGAATAAATGCGACACCACCACCCGGAACGATACCTTCCTCAACGGCAGCGCGTGTTGCACTTAAAGCATCATCCACACGGTCTTTTTTCTCTTTCATCTCCATTTCGGAGGCCGCACCCACGTACAATACAGCCACACCGCCTGCCAACTTGGCCAAACGCTCTTGTAGTTTTTCTTTATCGTAATCGGAGGTAGTATTAGCAATTTGCGCTTTTATTTGATCTGTTCTTTCGCTGATTACTTCTTTTCCGCCGGCACCGTTAACAACAGTTGTATTTTCTTTGTCTATCGATACTTTTTCGGCTTCCCCTAACATTTCGAGTGTTGCCTGCTCAAGCGACAAACCAACCTCTTCGGTAATTAAAGTACCATTGGTAAGAATAGCTATATCCTGTAACATCTCTTTTCTTCTGTCGCCAAACCCGGGAGCTTTAACCGCCGCCACTTTTAACGATCCGCGCAAACGGTTTACCACAAGCGTAGCCAGAGCTTCCCCGTCAATATCCTCCGCAATAATCAATAAAGGACGGCCTGTTTGGGCGGTAGCTTCCAATACGGGCAACAGATCCTTCATGGTAGAAATCTTTTTATCGTGGATAAGGATGTAAGGATTCTCCAATTCGGCCTCCATTTTCTCGGTATTGGTCACAAAATAAGGAGAGATATAGCCTCTGTCGAACTGCATACCTTCCACCACTTCAACCGTTGTTTCTATACCTTTAGCTTCTTCCACGGTAATCACACCTTCCTGACCAACTTTCTCCATGGCTTCTGCAATCAACCTGCCAATTTCGGCATCGTTGTTGGCAGACACCTTGGCTACCTGCTCAATTTTTTCTAAGTGGTCGCCAATTTCCTTAGATTGTGCGGTAATACTTTCTTTAACCGCCTTAACTGCTTTATCGATACCTGCTTTAAGCTCCATTGGGTTAGCGCCTGCAGTAACGTTTTTTAATCCAACGTTAACGATTGATTGCGCCAAAACAGTTGCCGTGGTAGTACCGTCACCTGCATTGTCGGCAGTTTTTGAGGCTACTTCCTTCACCATTTGCGCACCCATATTGGAGTAAGGATCCTTTAGTTCAATTTCTTTGGCCACGCTAACACCATCTTTGGTAATTGCCGGTGCGCCAAATTTTTTATCGATGATCACATTTCTACCCTTAGGGCCCAAGGTAATTTTTACCGCATTTGCCAGTTCGTCGATCCCTTGCTTTAAAAGGTCGCGGGCTTCAATATCAAATTTAATTTCTTTAGCCATTTTTTTAAGCTTTATCTTGTTAGTTGATTACTTTATAAATAATACGTCTGATTGAGAAATCAACAGATAATCCTGTCCGTCGATACTCAATTCTGTTCCTGCATATTTTCCGTAAAGAACAAGGTCGCCGACGGCAACTTCCATTTTCTCATCTTTTTTTTCTGCACCTACTAAAATTACTTCTCCCTGAAGTGGCTTTTCTTTAGCTGAATCGGGGATAATGATTCCACTTGCGGTTTTGGTTTCAGCAGCTTGTGGCTTTACCAGAACTTTACCGGCAAGTACTTTTCCTTTTACTTGTGACATATTTAAAATGATTTAAAAGTTAAACAATCGAATTTTAATTGCTGCGATGGGAGTTTTCACAAACTGTGCCAATTGCAAAATGAGCCTTTTTTTCCGTTTCGTACTGACAATTTTGCACAACACTGACAAAGCAAGTGACAAAAGTAGATGCCTTGTCACAACTGGCAGAATCTGCCTTCTGAGAAATACAGGCAAAAAAAAGTGCCGATATATTAAATATACCGACACTTTAATATTTTTAAAGTTCTTACCACCTATTCTTCTTCACCAGCATCTTCTATTGGAGTTGAAGATGGGAAGCTAGGCAATTCGCTTTGCGGTTGAGCAATTTGATTCAGCTTTTCATCTAAATCAGCATCTCCGGCAGCACCCGGCTTTTCAAGTACCATCACCGCCACCAGTGATAACACCAACAATCCACCAGCCAAATACCATGTTGCTTTTCCTAAAAAATCCGTTGTTTTGCGAACACCCATTATTTGGTTTGATGAAGAGAAGTTAGAAGCCAGGCCTCCTCCTTTTGAATCCTGAACTAACACAATGAGTATTAATGCGATACTTACGATGATTACCAGTACAGATATAACTGAATACATATCTTTTTGTTATTTTAAAATATTAATTTTCTTTTAACTCCGTAATTTGACGTGCAAAGTAAACACTTTTTTCAGGATATTTCAAGCGTAACTTTTCAAAAATTGCGATTGCTTTACTTTTATTTCCCTGTTTGATATATATTTTAGCCATTGTTTCGGACAAAATCTCTTCCTGCGGGCTTACACTCTTATGCCCCAGGTCCTTTTCTTTTACCTTGGCATCGGGTTGGGGAAGTATTTCTGGTTTGGCATTTAAAAAGTTGTCTATTAAATCCATTCCTTTTTTCGGCTGCTGCGTGTTATCTTCTTTTTGCTTTGGTGCAGAATAATGCATAATATGAAGCCAATCGGAGAATGAACGATTTTCCTCAGGATCCACTTCCAAATCACTTACTTTGGGCAAAGTATAACCCCTTGAGGATGTTATTTCGTAATCTAACAAATCGGCTGCCGGAAACAGCACATCCTCGCTGTCCTTTGGAGTCTTTAGCTCAGATGTAGGGTTGAAGGAGAAACGATAGGAAGAGCCATCCTCATCTGTAAATTCTTCGGAGGCATTTAAATAGTTATCAGACGCAGTTCGCGGCCATACAGCTTCACTATCCCTACTGTTTTGGTTTGTGCCCGCAGTTTTGGTTTGTTGCTTTTGTTGTTGTCCTGCATCCCCTGTATCTTGCTCGTTAGATACATCCACATTGCCTTGGCTTAACCTAGCACCCGCTTTGGTAACATTATTAATAAGTTGATAAAGCTTTGCGCGGTCGGCAATATAAGCAGCCCCCATTTTGAGCTCACTATTGTACTTAATGCTGTGTAACTTATGCAAGTTTTTAAGCCATAACATTCGGCCTATCTGAAAAAAAGGATACTCTTCTACAATTTCCCTTATCCCGCTTAGCGTACTATCATTAAGCCGATCCGGATTTTTCAATATCTTAATAAAGTGTTTTTTATTCATTATTCTACCAATCCGAAAAAGCCTTGTTAAAAATATCTTCTGTCAACTGCTCAATAATAAGGGTAGTCAGTTCTGCCTCTATATCGTTAATGTTTTGTTCGCTCGGATAATCTTCGTAAGCACTAAATTGCGATTCCCAATTATCCTTTGGGTTTTTAAAATTCCTATACCTCACTTTTACCGATACCGTCAGACGTGTTTCGGCCGATAGCGCATCCGCCTGAATAGCCATTGGTCGAATACTGTATCCGGTAATCTCACCCGAAAAATCGACGTCACCATTTTCAGCTTCCAAAACTAATCTCGATTCACGGGTTACCCTGTCTTTTAATGCTTCAGTAAAGCTCTGGCTCAGTGTGGGATTTATAAGGGGTGCTCTGTTTTCGAAATATTGTACGGTAAAAGTATTCAGGTTGTCGGGTACCGAGGAACCTTTCAAAGTAAAACGAACCGAACAAGCCGTTAGTCCTGCAATCAGGATTAGGCCAAGCAGTATTTGTTTCATAAAATTATCTATTTTTCAACAAGCTATTATCATTATAAATTAACTATCTGCATTTCCCCGTAAAAACCCAATTCAATATCATAGAATCTACTCTGCCCGGACCCCGGCCGGCCCTCACGGCATTTAGCTCTGAATCATCTGTTATACGAAGTGATTACAGCCCAAGCTGAATACGCCGAAAGCAAATAGTAACACAGCTTTACCGAGTTAGTTAGTTATACTATGCTCTTTAATTTTTCTGTAAAGCGTGCGCTCGGAAATGCCGAGCTCTTGTGCGGCATATTTACGTTTGCCGTTGTATTTATCCAAAGCTTTTTTAATCAGCTCAATTTCCTGTTCCTCCAGCGACAGGGATTCCTCCACAAACTCCTCTGTATCTTCAATACGGTCGTTTAAGTCGCGTTCCTTTCTGTTATTTATAATAAACGGCGTATCCGATCTTGTGGCCGGTGTTGTCGAAAAATCTTTGTCTTGATATAACTTTTGGATTATATGCGCATTCTCACCTTTAGTATTTACACTACCGTCCTGTTGAATCATTTCGAGCACCAACTTTTTCAGGTCACCCATATCCCTTTTCATGTCGAAAAGTACTTTATATAAAATTTCTCTTTCGTTGGCAAAAGAGGCTTCCCCTGGCGAAGCATTTTCCATAACAGCGGGCAATTGCGATCCTTCATTAAATGGAATATAACTACGCATCACATCACCACTAATTATACGATTTTCTTCGATAACAGATATTTGCTCTGTAATGTTTTTCAACTGTCGTATATTTCCGGGCCAGCGATAACGGCACAGTAATTCTTTAGCCTCGGGCTGCAACTTGATAACCGGCATACGATACCGCTCGGCAAAATCATTAGCAAACTTCCTGAACAACAAATATATATCCTCAGTCCGCTCCCTTAAGGGTGGTATGCTGATGGGAACACTACTGAGCCTATAATATAAATCCTCGCGGAATTTACCTTCATGGGTAGCCTTTTCCATCATTACATTGGTGGCTGCCACAACGCGCACGTCGGTTTTGATGGTTTTTGACGAACCTACCTTAATAAATTCGCCGGCTTCTAATACTCTCAACAGCCGCACCTGAGTAGCTAAAGGCAGCTCCCCTATCTCATCTAAAAATATAGTGCCGTTATTGGCTTCTTCAAAATATCCTTTTCTATCCGATAGCGCCCCGGTAAAAGAACCCTTCTCGTGGCCAAAAAGCTCGGAATCAATGGTTCCCTCAGGTATAGCTCCACAGTTAACTGCAATATAAGGCCCGTGCTTCCGGGCGCTAAACTGATGTATAATTTTAGGAAAAACCTCCTTTCCCGTACCGCTTTCCCCCGTTATCAGCACCGTTAAATCCGTGGGTGCTACCTGCACTGCCACATCAATGGCACGATTAAGACCATAGGAATTTCCGATAACACCATAACGTTGTTTTATAGGTTGTATATCCATTTTTATATCGTTTATGATTGAAAAAACAGGCGCATATACATCATGGTATAACACATGTAATATGGCCAATAAATATCAATACATGAAATTTTTTCAGTAAATCCTGACAAAGTTACAATTCTCCAGTCAATTATTAAGGCAAATAAAATATCAAATTTTCTAAAAATATAGGGGCTTTGACAAAATGTGTTGCTATCTTCGGTATCTTAGCGTTGCATGATCCATTATTGAACTTTAGCAACGGCATAAATAACAAACTACACCTTATTATATTTTTATGGAAACACCTACTTTTATAAAAAACGACCCTTGGCTAAAGCCTTTTGAGCATGCCATTAAAAAAAGGATTAAACATTATCAGACCACACTCGCTGACATAAACCGTATTTTTGGCAATCTGTACCAAATGGCAGGCGGTTACGATTATTATGGCTTGCATGACATAGGTGATGCCTATCGCTTAAGGGAATGGGCACCTAATGCCACGCAACTATTTTTAATCGGCGACTTTAGCAAATGGTTGTGCGACAAGAGGTACGAGTTTGAGAAAAAAGACAATGGCAATTGGGAGGTGCTCATCCCCAAATCCGTTATAAAGCATGGCGACTTGTTTAAACTTCATATGTTTTGGCAAGGTGGCGACGGATTACGATTGCCATCGCATATTAACCGCGTGGTGCAAGATGAAAAAACAAAAATATTTAGTGCACAGGTATGGCAGCCGCAAGAGAAATATAAATGGGACGACCAGGGCTTTATACCTCAGGTAAATCCCCTACTCATATACGAAGGGCATGTGGGCATGTCGTCAGAAGAGGAGAAAGTGAATACGTTTTCCGAGTTTAAGGATAAGGTGCTGCCGCGTATCATCAAAGCCGGGTACACCACTATCCAGCTCATGGCCATTCAGGAACATCCGTATTATGGCAGCTTTGGGTATCACGTATCGAACTATTTTGCTGTTTCGTCACGTTTTGGAACACCCGAAGAGCTGAAAGACCTAATTAACGAAGCGCATAAAAACGGCATTGCCGTCATCATGGACATCGTTCATTCGCATGCGGTAAAAAACCGCGAAGAAGGCCTGGCATTCTTTGACGGCACCGTGTATCAATACTTTCATGACGGCCCCAGAGGGGAGCACCCTGCATGGGACAGTAAGTGTTTTAACTACGGAAAAATGGAGGTATTGCAGTTTCTGCTCTCGAATTGTCGCTACTGGATTGAAGAATTTCACTTCGATGGATTCCGGTTTGATGGGGTAACCAGTATGTTATATACACACCATGGTCTGGAGTATTCCTTTTCTTCTTATTCCGATTATTACAACGGAACGGAAGATACCGACGCCATGACCTACCTCACCTTAGCCAACCAACTGATCCATCATATAAATCCGCATGCCATTAGCGTAGCAGAGGACATGAGTGGCCTGCCCGGGTTGGCCAGTGCAGTGCAGGACGGTGGCTTGGGTTTTGACTATCGTCTTTCGATGGGAGTACCCGATTTTTGGATAAAAATGATAAAGGAATACAGTGATGAACACTGGAACGTAGGTCAAATATTCCATGAGCTATCGCAACACCGCTATGGAGAAAAAACCATATCCTATGCCGAGTCGCACGATCAGGCTCTGGTAGGCGACAAAACCATTATTTTTCGTCTGGTTGATAAAGAGATGTATGATAAAATGGATTTGGCCTCAGAGAGCCTTATCATTGATCGGGGATTGGCCTTACATAAAATGATCCGTTTGGCTACACTATCAACGGCCTATGGTGGATACCTTAATTTTATGGGCAACGAGTTTGGTCATCCCGAGTGGATCGACTTCCCCAGGGAGGGTAACAATTGGTCGTATAAATACGCGCGTCGTCAATGGGGATTGATGGACAATAGCGAACTTAAATTTAAATACCTTGCCGCTTTTGATAAAGCAATGATTGAAAAAGCGAAAACTGATTTTCTACTCGACAACATGCCTTGCTATGGGGTTAACATAAACGAATCGGATCAACTGATGTGTTTTAAGCGTGGTAGGTTCTATTTTATATTTAATTGGTCACCAAGCAACTCCTATACCGATTACGGGATATTTACAGATGCGGGAAAATACCGTATTATACTCAGCACCGATAATTCTAAATTTGGAGGCTATGCTAATGTTGATGAATCGCTCACCTATTTTGCGGAACGTATGCCTTTTAATAGCGACCAGTATCAGCTCAAACTTTACATTCCGGCACGCACCGCCTTTGTAATGGAGCGTCTGCCAACTAAAAGGGTACATTAAAATTAAATGTGAACGCACATTTTTATGATTAACAATTTATAATCGCTGAAATATTTATAAAAAAAAAGAATATATAGGTATTTAAGGATAAGCAATATTTCGCGCAATTCAGATAGAATGGCACCCTGGTAGCGTAAATAATCAATTGTTAACATATATATATATGCTATAATACCCATCTGTTCTGCATTCCATGTGCTTATGCAGCAGACAAGGTGCATAGTCGTTCATTATAGAGTGAAATAGTACAACGGCCGAACCCAGCATTAAGGATAATATGCCATTGAACCCCAAGGTTATATTGGCTCCGGCATCCTACTTTATGTTTAAACCCGTGCCTCCATAGCGGCAAAACGCTGAGCTAAAAAAAACAAAATGCCCAACCAGATAAATATCCGGTTGGGCATTTTTAATCAACACGCTCACCTGTTTCTATATCCATCTTACACAGGACATGTCTGTTTGAATATTTAAATCCTTGTTTACAGGGAACATCCTAATACCGAAGTTATACACCCCCGGAATATTCAATTTATGAGCAATGGAAAAATAAAGTTTTGAGCCTTCTCTTTTAACTAATTCAAAGTCCTCAATGCTCAACATTTTGGCTACCCCCTCACTGTTTACTTCAGCAAAAATAACCTGTACTGATAGGTCTATGCCTTCCAAGGCCTTTAAATCTATCACCAGATTTATTTTATAGATTTCGCCAATACCCAACTGATGGGTATAAATATCGGGCATATCTACATTTACAACCTCTACGTTATTCCAATTAGACTTCACTTTTCTTTTCCATGCAGTAATATCATGCACTTTAGCATAATCATTTTTAACCAGCTCTTTTACCTGGCTATCCATCTTTAAATAAAACCGTTCCAGGTAATCGTCCATCATACGCTTTGTTGTGTAAGTAGGAGCAATTTCCGAAATAGAATTTTTAATATACTGAATCCACCCGCGCGATATGCCATACTCATTTTTATCGTAGAACAAAGGCACTATCTCATTTTCGAGCATACCGTAAATAATGGCTGCATCCAGTTCGTCCTGGTGTTTTTGATCGCCATAAACCCTTTTATCTGAGAGGCTCCAGCCTGCACCTTCACGATACCCTTCGTACCACCAACCGTCTAAAACACTAAAATTAAGCACTCCGTTTAATTCGGCTTTTTCGCCACTGGTACCCGAAGCTTCAAGTGGTCGAGTAGGCGTATTAAGCCAAATATCAACACCTGTTACCAATCTTTTGGCCAGCTTCATATCGTAGTTTTCCAAAAATATGATTTTACCCAGGAACTCAGGTTTCTTTGATATTTCCACTATACGCTTTATCAATGCCTGCCCGCCGCCATCGGCAGGGTGCGCTTTACCGGCAAAAAGAAATTGAACCGGTCGTTCCGGATTGTTTACAATTTCTGACAGACGCTGTTCATCTGTAAATAACAAATGGGCACGTTTGTATGTGGCAAATCGACGCGCAAAACCAATTGTTAGCGCATTCGGATCCATAGCGTCCAACACCTCTAATATTTGAGCCGGATCACTATGGCTTTGTGCCATGTTTGCCGCCATCCTTTTTTTCACATAATTAAGAAGTCTTGTTCTAAGTCCAGTTCTTACTTTCCAGATGTCTTTGTCGTCAACATGCTGTATTTGCCTCCAATAGTCTTTGTTAGACAAGTCGTTTTTAAAATTTTTATCAAACTTCTCTTCATAGAGTCGTTGAAAATCTGCCGAAGTCCAAGTTCCATAATGAACACCATTTGTTACATGGCCAATGGGTACTTCCTCCGGGAAAAAGCCTTTCCAGAGATGTTGAAACATGTTGCGCGACACTTCGCCATGCAGCCAGCTCACCCCGTTTATTTGCTGTGATGTTTTTACGGCCAACACACTCATCGAGAACTTTTCGTGTTTATCCTCAGGATTCTCCCGACCTAAAGCCATAAAATCGTCCCACGATATTTGTAACCTTTCCGGTACATGACGGAAATAAACGCGAATCAAGTCCTCATCGAATTTATCATGACCTGCGGGCACGGGGGTGTGTGTGGTAAACAATGAGGAAGCCCGCACTATTTCCATAGCTTCGGGGAACGAACGTCCTTTCGCTACGTGCTTTACCAATCTGGATACATTAATGAGTGCAGCATGCCCTTCGTTACAATGATAAAGGTTGGTTTTAATACCTAAGCGGTCCAATAGCTGAATACCTCCCATTCCGAGCAGTATCTCTTGTTTCAACCTATTTTCCCAATCTCCTCCATATAAACTGTGGGTGATGTGTCGGTCGGTTTCGTTATTCCGTTCATGATCCGTGTCGAGCAAGTACAAAGGAATTTGTCCTACGTCGGCGCGCCATACCTTCACATATACGGTTCTTCCGGGAGGCGACATCTTTAACACAATAGGATTACCATCGGGACCAGTTACTTCGGTTAAAGGCAGATTTGAAAACTCCTGCCTGTCGAAATTGGCCTCCTGGTCGCCGTGTACCGATACCGACTGTCTGAAATAGCCGAATTTATACAACAGACCTACAGCGGTCATATTTACTCCTGAATCACTGGCTTCTTTCAGATAATCACCTGCCAACACACCCAGTCCACCTGAATATATTTTAAGCACGTCATTTATGCCGTACTCCATACTGAAATAAGCAATCGAGGGATCTGTTTTTTGTGGTCGATCCATATATTGGCGGAACATGGCGTAAACACGATCCAATTCTTCTACAAAATCAGTTTTCTCCGACAACTCAATTAGCTTATCGTAACTAACACGTTGCAGCAACTTAATAGGATCTTTACCACACTTGTACCAAGTTTCAAGGTCGATGGATTCAAATAGCTCAGTCGCCTGATAATTCCATGTCCACCAAAGATTTCTGGACAATTCATGCAGGCTCTGTATCCTTTGGGGAAGCTTAGAGCTGATGAAAAGCTTTTTCCATACGGGTAGAGCTGACTTTTCTGCTTTTACATGAATACGTTTTTCTACCTTCAATTCCCCTATCTTATCTTTTCGGCTATCCACTGCCATAAGGGCAAAATCGTAGGCTTTAAAATAGTTTTCGAACAACAGATTCCATTCTACACGAGTGGAAATCATCTGGGCTTTTTTTCTTATTTCTTTAAGCTCACTTGAGGATATCGCAGCAAAGCGGGCAATAGTATCAGCTATTGCAAGAGACGTTTCTGTATTATTATGGTCGTTACGATTGATAATGGCCACGCCATCTTCGATTCCTTTGGAGAACTGCGAAGCCCAAACTCCAAAGCCGGCCAGGTTAGTGGTAATGGTGGGGATACAAAAAGCAAGGCTCTCCAATGGCGTATAACCCCATGGTTCGTAGTAAGATGGAAAAACAGTTAAATCCATCCCAATGATAATGTCGTAATAAGAAAGGTTAAAGATACCATCATCTCCATTTAGGTACGAGGGCACAAAAATTAATTTCACCTTATCGTCCTTATCGTTATTTAGATGAATATCCTGCAATTTATTGATAATGGGGTCGTAACCCAGGTCGTTCAATCCGTGGGTTAAAAAAGGGTTTTCGAGTACCTTGTCATTTTCGCCATTTAGCTTGGCCATTAAGTCCTTTCGGGCACCGTAAGTGTTGGCTGGTATCAGTACAAATACAATGGTTTCTCTTTTATAGTCCTTTTGGTCGTTAAGGTTTTTTAGCCCGTCTAAAAACACATCTATACCTTTATTCCGGTACTCGTATCTGCCACTATTGGCCACAAAAAGAGCATCATCGGCTATCTTATGACCGAGCAATGCTTCCGATACTTTTTTTAACTGCGTGCGCGCATTCTGGCGCCTTTTATCAAACTCCTTACCTTTAGGCACAAAATCGCTCTCAAAACCGTTAGGTGTAACAACGTCCACTTTACGTCCTGTAAATTGAGCACATTCTTGGGCGGTAATCTCCGAAACAGTGGTAAAGCAATCCACATTAAGGGCACAATTTTTTTCCATGGAATGCTTGGCCACTACACCAAGGTCGTGCGCCCGTACATCGGCATTATAGCTTTGCAGCTTATCGTGCAAGGGTTCGCCGTGTCCGGCAAGCGAACGACCAACAACAGTAGCATGTGTGGTAAAAACCGTTCCCACGTGCGGTAGCTTCTCTTTTAGATAAAGTGCACCACTACCCGTCATCCACTCGTTAAAATGTGCTATCACCTTATGATTTACATTAAGATAGCACTTATAAAAACTTTCTATCACCTTGCCCACGGCGTACCCAAACAAGGATGATTCAATATAATCCCATTGGCCCGATAAAGAGTCAACTTTATACAGCTCCCAAAATCGGGATAAGATATTATTTTTTTGGGGGATGAAAGAACTAAAGTCAATCAATAGCGCAATAGGTTTACCCACTACTTTCCACCTTCCTGTTCTAACGCCAAGGCCTTCTTGCAGAAGCATTTCCTTCCACTCAGGAAAAAGGGTATTGTCCGTTTCAAATTCTGGTGATAACTTGCTGCCCGTATATATATCCGGACCTATAAAAATAACTTGTTCTCCGAAGTTCTCCACCATGGTAGAGGCTTTGGTAGATAAAACAGTATGAATACCGCCCATCTTATTGCAAACTTCCCAACTTGTTTCAAAAACATAATCGGGTTTTAAATAATTTTTTTCCATCTTACTGTGCTATAAATCAATTTAAGGTCAAGCATTAACAATAAAATGAAATTCATCCTAATTGCTTTAGCTTTACCATACAAATTAAGTTTTATTCTGTTATTTACCATTGGTATGTTCACATAAAAAGCGCAATACTAAATAAACATACGTTTATTTTTGCGCTTTTTGTTCTAATCTACCTTTAGGCAAACAAAAAAGTATTATGTTTTTTGAAAAAGGCTAAGGTAGAGCAATCGTTTGTTAAAGATGTAAAACGCTGTTTTGCTCGGAGTTACCTAAACCCGCATCTTTATATCCATCGGCTTGCTCATCGTTATACCACTGGCTACCGTCAACCAAATACCTAAATTGATATTGTGCATTAGTGCTTAGGTTGATTGTTTGCGTGAAGTCACCTGATTTTAACGCTTTCATTGGTTCCGCATTCTCGTCCCAATTGTTAAAATCACCAATCACTTTTACTGTCTTTGGTTTTAAGTCGGCTTTCTTCACAAATTTGAAGGTAACCTTACATTCTGGTTTACTCTTTAAAAATTGTTTTTTGATACTCATGATATTTATTGTTAAATAGGTTTGACAATACTACGTAAAGCACAATTGTAATAACATGCTTAAGGTATGGTTAAACGATGTTTTGTTTCTTTGTTTTTTTAGCTCTGAGTTTTTTTAGACTTTGCTCCAATTCCGCTATTTTATCTTCTCTTTCTTTTAACATATTAGTGAGGTTGGAGATAGATTCTTCTTGCGTATTTTCGGGTACGGCCGCATTCAACCTCAAGCTAAAGTCACTCAAAACGTTCATATAATTAATAAAAGCCTGATAGGGCGATTCATATGGGTTAAAATAAGCATGTACGTCGCCATCGGAAAAATATTTGGTACACATGTAATAAAAATGATCGCTGGCTTGCAGGTAAAGCCAGTCGTCACAGAGTTTGGGGTCCGAACATTTTTGTATTTTGGGCAGCAGCTTGTACAACTTATTGAATGCTTCCTCTTGCATTTCGTTACCGAGCCAGGCTGTAAGGTCACGCTCTTCGTCGGCCCACGAGATGGGATGCGGAACACTAATGGGTGATATAGGCTGAAGCTTTTCTACTACCTCAGACGGGGTAGAAAAAGAAAGCTCCTTGTGTTTGAGTATTTCGCCGGGTAAGCTTTGCAAGAACTCAAATATTCCGGTCTCTTTCCATTGGTGTTCGCCAAAAGTTTCGTAGTTCATAAACAAGTTGATTACTTCCGATTTAGGATCTAAATCCAAGAGCCATTGGGCATATTTTTCTGCCGTAAGGGGCCACTCATTCCATGACTGATTACCAAAACGGAAGGCTATATCATCGCTCAGGTTAAAATTATTGAGCAGCACTTTTAACTTTGGATTAATATCATTGCAATAAAGATAGTTAGGACTTTTCCATCCCAACACGTGCTTTGCACCTTCGGTGAGCATCGCTTTGTAACCCATTTTATTTACCATGTCCCCCATCTCGTCCGAATAAATGAGTTCCGTATTTCTAAATACCGTAGGTTCCTGATTAAAAAGCTCCTTAATGGTGGTGCTGTGCGCTTTAACCTGACGTTCAAATTCAGTTTTATCCTTTAAGGCAACCAATGAGTGGCAATTTGTTTCCGCCAAAAACTCAACATAACCGGTATCGGCAAGCCGTTGAAAGCTTTCAATCACTTCCGGGGCGTACAATTGAAATTGTTTGATAACCAGACCCGACAATGAAAAAGCGACCTTAAACTTGCCTTTATTGGCTTTTAAGAGCTTAAGTAATATATCGTTGGTAGGCAAATAGCTTTTTTCAGAAATCTTTGCCAACATGCTCTCGTTGCTATAATCGTCGTAATAATAATGGTCGTTACCAATATCAAAAAAGCGATAACGGCGAAAACGAAATGGCTGATGAACTTGGAAATATAAGCAAATAGTTTTCATGCGCTTGTAGATTTTTTGGTTAGATATTTTTTATTTGAGCTACGGAATCATATACTTCTTTTACCTTTAGAGCGGAATCTTCCCACTTCAGCGATTCGACCTCACTCTTACCATGATGGATAAACATTGTTGATAACGAAGGGTATTTCAATACGCCATAAATAGCATCTGCCATGGCCTCTATGTCCCAGAAATTAGTTTTAATGGCATGGTTTAATATCTCGGCTACCCCCGATTGGTACGAGATAAGTACGGGCACGTTGCTCTGCATGGCTTCTAAAGGTGATATACCGAACGGTTCTGAAACCGATGGCATAACATATAAGTCGCTCATGCGCAGCATGGTAAAAACATCCTCCCCCTTAAGAAAACCTGTAAAGTGAAATTTGTCGGTTATTTTCAGTTCAGCAGCCCTTCGAATCATCTTTTCCATCAAATCGCCGCTGCCTGCCATCACAAAGCGTACGTTGTCCATTTTTTGCAGAACGCGATAAGCGGCTTCCACAAAATATTCCGGTCCTTTTTGCATTGTAATTCTTCCTAAAAAAGTAACAATTTTTTCGTCTTTGTTCTTTTTAAAGGGTAATTCGGTTCCCATATCCTTTGGTTCCACGGCATTGTACACGGTAACCACCTTGTCAGGGTTTACACCATATTTTTCAATTACGATAGTCCGGGTTAGATTACTTACGGTAATCACTTTATCGGCAGCGTCCAATCCTCTTTTTTCGATTTCGAATACGGTAGGATTAACACTACCGCCACTCCGGTCGAAGTCGGTGGCATGAACATGTACCACCAAAGGTTTACCTGATGCTTCCTTAGCAGCAATTCCGGCGGGATAGGCCAGCCAATCGTGTGCATGTATCACATCAAATTCGTTATCTTGTGCAATCACACTGGCCACCAGCCCGTAATTGGCAATCTCCTGCAAAAGGTCGCTGCCATACTTACCTGAGAAAGCTATTCTTCCTTCTTCGTCGGTTTGTACAATCTTTTTTTCGCCATCAACCTTTACTTTTGTCATTTTCCAATAATCCTCGGGATCTACATAGGGTATAATATGGGTATCCACTTCTATGTAGTCCATTTCCTTTTGAAACTTCTTCAGATCAATTTTGCGTTGACGGATAGATACGTTGTTGGCACCCAACAATTTAATACTGCTTTGGTCTTCATCGCCGTGTGCTTTGGGCACCACAAACAAAACGTCTAAATCTTCAACGTGCGACAAACCTCTTGTTAATCCGTAGCATGCTGTTCCAAGGCCACCGCTAATATGGGGTGGGAACTCCCAGCCAAACATTAATACCCTCATTAGTTATATTTTTCGATTAGTGTTAGTATTTTAAGAACTCCGGCCACATTCCAGGCCATGCTCACTGCGCCCTTTCCTATATGTGGTGGGTTACCGTCGTAATATTCAGACAAGGTGCCGATACAATGCTGTATCATTTCCTCTTCAAAATTTTCTACCAAACGTTTAATATGACTCAGCCCGCCCTGCTTATGCAGCTTAAGGTAACCCTCGGCATAAAACGAAACCAACCAGGGCCATGCAGCGCCCTGGTGCACGCTGAATTCCCGCACACTTGCTTTACCAACACTTGTCCCTAAATATTTAGGATCGGAAGGCGATAGTGTTCGCAGGCCCTTGGGTGTGACCAATTGTTTTTTGATAACGTCGATAACTTGTTTCTTTTGTTCCTTACTCAAAGGGGAGTATTCAAAAGCAGTGGTAAAAACCTGATTGGGTCTTACTGAGGCATCTATAAAATCTCCATCCACCACATCATTCAAACAACCTTCCTCTTCGTTCCAAAACACATCGACAAAAGATTGTTTCACTTTCTCTTTTAAAGGCTCTATTTCCTGCACAAGTTTTTTATTCTTATCTTTTTCGGCCAATTCTAATATCAAGCATAAAGCATTGTACCATAGTGCATTTACCTCTACACACGCCCCATTTCGCGGTGTTACCGGTTTGTCATCACTTATTCCATTCATCCAGGTGAGCGGTCGTTTTTCGTCCGCGGCATAGATCAGTCCGTTTTCCAGCAGCGTAACATTTTCGAACCTGTCGTTCGTATAGGCGTGTATGATAGACACTAATAAATCGCTGTATTTACGCCAAAAGTCGTTGATGCAGGCTTTCTTCCAGCATTGCTGCAAAGTCCAGAACAGCCACAATGGGGTATCTACTTCCTGTATATGGCTATTATTTTTGTTGGTTAAAATAGCCTTAATTTCCTTGGCCGAAGTATCCAACACCCGATGGAATAAGTCGTGTTCTCCCAATGCCTCAGTTAAGGCGGGAGCCGATATCAGCTTATCGCGCAAGCGTTTTTTATACCAATGATAACCCGCTACTATAGTTGTTTCGCCACCTTTTTGCAAGAAAAACTGCGATGCTGAATTCAGCAGGCTATTGTACATGCTGTCGCGCGGGATCCTTCGCTCAACTTCCTTATTAAATATAGCATTGATTTCAGCAGGTTTTTGCTCCTTTGTAGATGCAGAAACAAAGACGCTCTCTCCTGGCTTTAAAGTGACCTCAAAATAACCCGGCACATACAAGTCTTCGCTATATTCGTAGCCTCTGCGTTCTTCTTTAAAATACTCCACACCTTTATTCCAGTGAGGCACTGCCACAAATTCGCAGGCTTTTGAAACCTGTAAAAACAAGCGGGGTAACTTCTGGTACATTTGTATGCCAATACCGTTTGGGATAGCATCATATTTTGTATTGGCATCAAGATTTTGATGCGTTAAATCATGCACGCTCCTATTTGCCAAAAAAGGTTTGAGCTTTAAGAGAATATCGGTATTACCTTCCAAAAAGGTATATTTGATTAATATCTGCTCTTCTTTCTGCACAAGTAATTCTTCAACGGCTAATACTACTTCCCCCACACGATATACTTTGCGGGGTATGGCTTCAAATTCCAGCTCCCGAATATATTTGTGCCCTTTGGGCTCATATCTGTTCCCCTGGTACTTGTGTATCCCCAGATTAAACTCTTTTTCGTGTTGTACAATAGTGGCATCCAAAGTACTTAAGAGCACGTGACGTGTCATGTCAAACTCGGGAATTGGGCACACCAATAAACCATGGTACTTTCTGGTGTTACAACCTACAATACTTGAGCTGGAATACGAACCCGCCCGGTTAGTGCGGAGTATCTCTTTATAAAGCGACTGCTCCAAATTAATTAATTGGGATTTTTTAAAAGTTAAATAGGACATTGGGTAATTAGGTTAATTGCACAATAAATAAGTTGAATGAAAATCTGTATCATAAATTTGTTAAAACAGGCATAATCCTATTTTAAGCCAGTACTTACGTCTGTTAATATAGCAACAAAAACGATAAGAGAAAAGGTAAAACCCTTTATAATATCAAAATTTCAAGTTAATTAAATAAATTGATTATATAAATTAGGTAATTTGACTTTTAACCGTAGCTAAATCCTTCGTGAAATCGATATGGGGATATCTTGAAATATACTCCTCTATTTTTTTTAATTGCTTTTTCAGAAAAACCTGATGCGACACTGATTTTACATCAAAGGGTGTATGATTTAAAGCTTTTGTTAATTTAAGCATCTCCTTTTTATATTCCAAGGTATTAACCGAGAAAAAACAATCTTCAAACTTTTCCCATATATAGGTTATTGCCGACGCAGAGGGATGTAACATATCGTCTGCATAAAACCTGTAATCTCTTAAATCGTCCAGCAGCAACTCGTAGGCCGGAAAGTAATCACAGTTATCAAACAGCGTACAAAGGCGATCAATCGCCAGCATAAGGATTGATTTACTAATCTGATTTTCATGCGCTCCATCTTTCCAGTGGCGAACCGGGCTTAACGTAAAAATAACTTTTATGTCAGGATTGAATGCCCGGAGTTGTTTCATTAATGTTTTGTATTTATCCACTACTTCGTCAATGGATAATAAATATCTGTTAAAACATCGGTCAGGATATTTATGACAATTAGACACGACTTGATTTGTTTCCTTTAATTGATACACCCATGCAGTACCAAAAGTGAAAAAAACAAACTCACATTCTTTTAAAAATTCAGCAGCCTCCTGAATACTTTCATTTATTTTTTTCAAACATTTGGATTTATTACTGTCTGAAAACGAACTGTGATGGTCAAAACTCAGCCATCGATTATTATAATTTTGAAGATCCGTGTCTGAATATACTTTTTTATGGATTATTGATGAAAGGGAATTTCCGACGCTAATAGGATTATAAATAACACCAAAAGGATTTATCAAGTTCCCCAGCTTACACTCAGAAAACTTGCTTCCCATATTGTTTGCAAAACAGGATCCCAGGAACATTACCTTTGTACACGGTTCTATTTTATTTCGGTACGGCTGAGGTTTAATCTCGGTTCTGAACTTGCTCATTGTCATTCGCCCCTAACTGTTTTGTAAGAGAGTGCAAAAATACGACAATAGGCTCAGAAAGTTTCAATCTATTTTATGCTTTTTGACAAGAGAAAATCGATATTTCGTCTTAATCCGGAGAACTTAGCCCGCTTAACAGCTGATTTACTGAACACTGCAGAAAACTCTTCCTGACTAAGATGCTGCCATTGCTTTTTGGTGAGTTGCATCACTTTAGCGACGGGCTGCATGTTTTCGTTGACATGAGGTCTGGATTTCCATGTCCAGGGGCAGACCTCCTGACATATATCGCAACCAAAAACGCGATTTTCCATCTTCCCCACAAAGTGCTCGGGAATTGCCTCCTTATTTTCGATGGTGAGATAAGAAATGCATTTTCGGGCATCGAGGGTGCGCCCTGGCAGTAGTGCCTCAGTAGGACAAGCATCTATACATCGGGTACATCCTCCACAGGCATCTTTTATCGGTTCGCCCTTGGGTAAATCCAGGTTAACGATGAGCTCTGATATAAAAACATAGCTCCCTAATTTTTTATGGATAAGGTGTGTGTTTTTGCCAATCCAACCCAGTCCGGCTCTTGCCGCCAGACTGCGCTCCAATACCGGGGCCGAATCAACAAAATAGCGTCCTTCTAGGGATGGATATATCTCTTCCTGAATATAACCGAACAATGTTTTGAGTTGGTCTTTTATCACAAAGTGATAATCCTTCCCAAAGGCATAACGGGCAATTATAGGAGCTTCCGGATCGCTCTGTTTTATTTTGGGGGTATAATTGGATAGTAGTACGATAACCGTTTTGGCTCCTTCAACCAATTTAGACGGATCCACCCTTTTATCGAAATGATTGGCCATATAATGCATGTTACCGTGCATTTGATTTGATAACCAATCGCTTAAAATCTCTTTTTCGGGAACCAGCTCCTCTGCCTTAGCGAAGCCACATGCATCAAAACCCAACTCAAGGGCTTTTTGCCTTATCAGATCGCTGTATGCCGTTTTTAGCAGTTGCACATTTAATATTTAAGCAATAAAGTTTACGTATGCACAAAGGCTGGCACCATAAAATAACTATTAGCACAAGCCTTATCGCTTATTAAAACAACTATCTGTATGGTACTACAGCAAACCAAGCTCTAACATAGCTTCTTCTGAGAGCATGTCTTTTGTCCATGGAGGATCAAAAGTAAGATTTACGTCAACATGAGTTATTCCATCCACGTCGCTCACTTTTTCAAACACCTCTTCGGGCATCGATTCTGCAACAGGGCAATTGGGCGAGGTTAATGTCATCACCACAACAGCCTTCCCTTCCTTGTTAACATTTACTTCGTAAATAAGTCCTAAATCATATATGTTTACCGGAATTTCCGGATCGTATATGGTTTTTAGGGCATTAACAATTTCTTCTTCTTTTGATAAAAATTCGTTGTCCATATTTTTTTTAATTTTGAGATAACGGACCGTTAGATAATCGGTTAAAATTCTTCTTTTGACTATCTCTTACCTAACCGTCTTACAATTTACGCCTGCTGCGCCTTAAAGGCAATAGCAAAAAGCCGCATTTGTTTGATCATGGCCAACAAACCGTTAGAGCGGGTTGGCGAAAGGTGTTCTTTCAGTCCAATACGGTCGATAAAGGAAAGGTCGCTGTTAATAATATCCTGCGGTTCCTGCCCCGACAGTGCCCTTATCATCAGGGCAACAATACCCTTAACAATAATGGCATCGCTATCGCCCATGTAATACACTTTACCGTCATCCATCCAGGCATGTAGCCATACTTTGGACTGGCATCCGTCCAAAACATTTTGTTGCACTCTATATTTGTCGTCGAAGGGTTCCAAATCATTACCCAATTCTATTAGGTAGGCATACTTGTCCATCCATTCGTCAAAAGCGCCAAATTCTTCTACTATCTCGTTTTGTATTTTTTCAATTGTCATTGTCCGTGTCTATTTATAAAACATGCACATATACCTTTCAAGCACTGTACAATACCATTATGCAACAAAAGCATCCTGGGCATTGCCTCATTCATTCCTTACCCTAACATCTGAGCCACCTTGTTTATTCCCGTAACTAAGCGATCTATTTCGTCTTTGGTATTATACACTGCAAATGAAGCCCTAAGTGTACCCGGGATACCATAATAATCCATGATGGGCTGGGCACAGTGGTGTCCGGTACGCACGGCAAGTCCCATTTTATCGAGTAGGGTACCCAAATCGAACGGATGAATTTCGCCTACCAGAAACGAGATTACGCTGGCCTTTTTATCTGCCGTGCCTATAATTCTCATACCCGGTATTTTCATCAATTCTTCCGTGGCATAATTGAGCAAATCATCTTCGTATTTTTGTATATTTTCTATCCCTAATTCCGTAACAAAATCAATGGCTTCGCCTAAGCCAATGCACCCGGCAATATTAGGTGTACCCGCTTCAAATTTAAAAGGGAGCTCGTTGTAGGTGGTTTCCTCAAAGGTAACGGACTTTATCATCTCCCCGCCCCCTTGCCAAGGCTCCATCTCATTCAGTAGCTTTTGCTTTCCGTAAAGCACTCCGGTACCGGTAGGTCCGTAGATCTTATGACCGGAGAACACCATAAAATCCAGGTCCAATGCTTGAACATCTACCCTAATATGCTGAACCGCCTGCGCCGCATCCACCATAATCATAGATCCATTGGCATGGGTTTTTTTTACCATCCGGGCTATTGGATTTATACTACCCAAAGCATTAGAAACATAGGTTACGGCAACCAACTTTGTTTGTGGCGTAAGTAATTTCTCAAACTCATCCAGCCTAATTTCGCCTTTTTGGTTGATGGGTATCACCTTCAAAATAGCTTTGCGTCGTTTACACATCATTTGCCAGGGCACAATATTGGAGTGATGCTCCATGGCCGAAATAATAATTTCGTCGCCCGGTTTTATATAGCTTTCGCCGAATGAATTAGCCAGCAGGTTGATAGCACCGGTTGCGCCGGAAGTAAAAATCACTTCATGTGTATGAGCAGCATTTACAAACACTTGCACCTTTTTGCGTGCTTCCTCGTAAGCAGTAGTTGCCTCATTGCTCAAAAAATGAACTCCTCTATGTATATTACTGTTGAGCTTTTCGTACACTTCATTTACCTTACTAACCACCCTTCCGGGTTTGTGCATGGTTGCCGCATTGTCGAAATAGGCAAGAGGCTTTCCATATATAAGGCTTTCCAGTATTGGAAATTGCTCACGTATGTTTGATATGTTCAATGCCATTGTTGTAGGCTTCATTTATCTAAATTATGAATCTAGTTATATGCAGGAATATCCCGGCTCGGCTTCTTTATCGCACAAAACACAGGAGTCGCATTTGTTTAACTCCCCTCTAAACACCGCTTCCACCAAATTTTTAATCTGGTCGCGAACCGCTACCACCCTTACTTTTTCCAACGCCTCGTACGCAAAGGCATACATGAGCAGGATACGCGCTTCTTCGCTACCAATCCCTCTTGAGCGAAGATAAAACAGGGCATTATTATCCAGTTGCCCCACCGTAGCACCATGCGAACACTTTACGTCGTCGGCATAAATCTCCAACATGGGCTTGGTATTCATTTTAGCGGTATCCGTAAGCAACAAGTTATCGTTACGCTGGAAAGCGTTTGTTTTTTGTGCATCCGGACGCACCATTATTTTTCCGGCAAACGCGGCTGAGGCAGAATCGTCCAGCACCCCTTTAAATAACTCTTCGCTATAACAATTGGGTTTGGCGTGGTCGATATATGAAAAGTTATCGACATGCTGGTTTTTATCGGATATATATAATCCATAAACATACGCTTCGCAATGTTCATCGTCCATGTGAACATGGATGTTATTACGTGTAACCCCTGTATGCAATGTGAGATTATGGGTTAAAACACTGGAGTGTTGCTTTTGCTTAATAAAAATTGACGATATGTTTGTGGTAAGGTTGTGTTGGTTTTGTATATTGTAAATGTCGAAAACGGCATTTTTATCAACAAAAACTTCCGTAACTCCCGAAAGTAAATATTTGTAATCGGCAGCCGTATGCTCACACATCAAAATTTTTGCTTGCGCATTCTCTTCCAGAATAACCAAATTACGAGGAAAGGCCATTAAATCAGCATCGGAATGCATGATATTAACAATTTGTATGGGTTTTTCGATCACCGTACCTTTGGGGATGTAAATAAAAAATCCGTCCTGGGCAAAAGAGGTGTTCAGGGCCACCAGACTGTCCTCTTCGTTTTTGGCGTATTGGTTGTAATGTGCCTCAAAAATTTCGGGATGAGATTTAGAATATTCTGCCAGGCTACCCATCAAAACACCCTCGGGCAGCATAGTTGGGAGTTGGTTTTGGCGATAATACCACCCGTTGACCAGGTAAACTGTTGTGGCTTCCAGGTCGTGAATATCGCATCTGAAAATTTGGGAGAGATCCTGTTTGAACACGATATGCTCAAAATCGAAGGTGTAATTATCGTCAAAAAGAGGGAGCATATTGGTATATTTATAATTCTCCACTTTTTTTGTTGGAATTCCTTGCTTCTGGAATAAATGAATTGATTCATCGCGTTGCGAAGCGATAGTATCGGAGACCTGACTGTCCAGCACCTCCCTATTATCAGAAAAAAGCGTCGTATACTTTACTTCTGATTTTGTATCTGATTTTATATCTGTACCCACCATGCTCATTGTAAAACTTTTTTTTGATTTTCTGAAAACGTAAAGCCCTGTCAAACAGGATGCAGCGCATCGCTCACCCTTATTGAAATACCCTTAATCTTCAAACTCTTTTTTGATCCATTCGTAACCCTTCTCTTCCAGTTCCAAAGCCAATTCTTTACCTGCCGATTTAACGATTCTACCGTTGTGCAGTACATGCACATGATCAGGAACTATATAATCGAGCAGTCGCTGATAATGGGTGATGATAATGGTGGCTGTATCCTTCGATTTTAGTTTATTTACTCCATTGGCCACTATACGCAAAGCATCGATATCCAATCCTGAATCTGTTTCGTCCAATATGGCTACTTTGGGTTGCAGCATGGCCATCTGAAAAATCTCATTTTTCTTTTTCTCTCCACCCGAAAATCCTTCGTTAACCGATCGGTTGGTCAGGTTTGAATCTATCTCCACCAGTTTCTTTTTTTCGCGCATGAGTTTTAAAAACTCGCTGGCCGTATAGGGTTTTAAGTTATTGTATTTGCGGTGCTCGTTGACGGAGGTACGCATGAAGTTAACCATGCTCACGCCCGGTATCTCAACAGGGTACTGAAAGCTGTAAAACAAACCCTCGCGGGCTCTGTCTTCCGGCGCCATATCCAAAAGGTCTTTACCATAAAAAGCGGCCGATCCATCCGACACCTCAAAAACCTCACTACCTGCCAAAACGGATGCCAAGGTACTTTTACCTGATCCGTTGGGCCCCATGATGGCATGAATCTCACCCGGCTTAACCGTTAAGTTGATTCCCCTTAATATTTCTTTATTATCTATTTTGGCGTGTAAATTTTGTATTTCCAGCATTTGTTTAATTTATTAGTATCGCGTATTATATATCATGATAAAACCTGTAGGTTACGATGTAAGTCGTCAGTTATAAACAGGGCTTGTCAGGATGTTTGCTATTCGCTATTATTTGATTGATTATAATTACATAAATTAAGATTATTAGAAAGAAGCAATTGCGCTATCCTAATCTATAAAGAGTAGGCATAGCCTTTTTTGTTAGTGAATTAACCGACACTTCCCTCTAAACTTATTTGCAATAACTTTTGCGCCTCCACGGCAAACTCCATGGGTAATTGGTTAATCACCTCTTTAACATACCCGTTAACGATTAATCCTACTGCCTGTTCGGTAGATAGTCCCCTGGTATTGCAATAAAATATTTGATCTTCACCAATTTTTGAGGTGGTGGCTTCGTGCTCCACTACCGCCGTGCTATTATTAATTTCGAGATACGGAAAGGTGTGCGCACCGCATTTATCGCCCATGAGCAAGGAATCGCATTGCGAAAAGTTACGTGCATTCTCTGCCCTTTTATTTACTCTTACCAAACCACGATAGCTATTTTGGCTTTTCCCGGCAGACACACCCTTAGACACAATTAAACTGCGTGTATTTTTACCCACATGAATCATCTTAGTTCCCGTATCGGCTTGCTGATGATTGTTGGTTACCGCCACCGAATAAAACTTCCCTTCGGAGTGATCGCCCAGTAAAATACAGCTTGGGTATTTCCATGTAATGGCCGATCCGGTTTCAACCTGTGTCCACAATACTTTTGAATAATCTCCTTTACACAAGGCGCGTTTAGTGACAAAATTGTAAATGCCCCCCTTACCATCTTTATCGCCCGGATACCAATTTTGTACTGTCGAATACTTTACTTCGGCACGTTGCATGGCCACTATCTCCACAATAGCAGCGTGGAGTTGATTTTCATCGCGCTGCGGAGCTGTACATCCTTCGAGGTAGCTCACATAGCTATCTTCTTCGGCCACTATCAGGGTACGTTCAAATTGCCCGGTATTCATGGCGTTTATCCTAAAATAAGTAGATAATTCAATAGGGCAGCGTACCCCTTTGGGAATATACGCAAATGAGCCATCGCTAAATACCGCATTATTAAGGGCCGCGAAAAAATTATCGGTATAAGGTACTACTGTACCCATATATTTTTTTACCAAATCCGGGTATTCCTGCACAGCCTCACTAAAACTGCAGAATATAATTCCTTTTTCGGCTAATGTTTCTTTAAAAGTTGTAGTTACAGAAACACTATCCATTACCGCATCAACGGCAACCCCTGCGAGTACTTTTTGCTCATTTAGTGGTATGCCCAATTTTTCGAAAGTGGCTCTTAATTCCGGATCCACTTGGTCCATGCTATCCAGTTTAGGCTTTTGCTTTGGGGCAGCGTAATATATTATATCCTGAAAATCTATTTCAGGTATATTAAGCTTTGCCCAATTAGGATGCTCCATTGTTTTCCAATGCGCAAAGGCTGTCAGTCTGTATTCCAACATCCATTCCGGCTCATTTTTTTTGGCCGATATGATGCGCACCACATCCTCATTCAAACCTTTGGGTATGGTATCCGTTTCAATGTCGGTTGTGAAACCATATTTATATTCGTTGGCTGTAACCTCTTCTAATATTTGATCTTTATCGTGTGCCATAATTTACTCTAAGTGTTTACCCCCCTAACAAGTGATAATCATTAAGGTTCATTGATTTTGTTACCGGTAAAAAAATACGATAACAGCTTATTGAGCCTGCAAAATTAATAAACTATTTAGATTAAATAAAATTAAGCTGTTCTAAATAACAGCCTGTACAAGCGTATTCATTATCAGCTAAATAATTTAATTTGTTTGATGCTATACAAAATAAGAGAGTTACATGTCCTTTTATAAGCTGCGAATTTGTGAAAGCAAAAACCTTATCTCAATTATACAGTTTATCGCTAAAAGCCCGGAATGGTTTTATACTTATATAGTCAAGAAAACCCTATTTTACGTGCAATCTGTTTTTTACAAAAACAAAACTACCTCAAATAAAGAATTACTAAAAAAAATACACAGACAGCTACTAACTGGATACCATGGGCGATCTGTACGGACGCAACATGGATTTTGTGCTTGAGGTATGTTTAAAGTACCTAAAGGGCAAGGATAGGGTACAAAATGCAGTGATTCAAATTTTGCGCATATCGCAGCTGTTTTAAAACGAAACAGATAAAAAAATTTAAGCCGTGGTTATATGTAGCAACCAAAAATAATAGCTGTGGCAACAAACGATAGCATTGGGCAATCTGGCTCTGGAGCCCAATTCACTGGCTCCGGGTGAAGTGCAGTAATGGCCCATGTATTCCAAACCAACAAGGAGGGCGCAAGAAAAATCAATGTAACCGGAGCAGGTTCAAAGATGATGGAACATAAGCACAACACCCTGGCTACCAGCCAACAGGGTAGAGCAAAAAAGCTGGCACGTAACATAGAGCGTAGCCTCAGGTACCCCAGGCTACCCAAAAGTGAAAAGTCAATCCTTACCGTAGTGTTGATGATGTCAAAAACGGGCAAAGTTACATCAATAAAAGCCAAACCAAAGTTGGATGCCATATTCCTATAACAATTGGAAGTTAAACTTAAAGACACCCTATGCATGGCTCCCCGAATTAATGGGATACAGTAAAAAGTTCCAAAAAACTTATTTTTGAGTTTATGGGGGAACAATAATTATTGCTTCAACACCTTCAAAATATGGGCAACATACATTCTTTTTTTATAATCTTCGTTAAAAAAAGCTCCTTTAATAGTACCGTTTTTATCAATGATATAAGTTGCTGGAACAGGCAGGGCATAATCATCGTTTCCGCTGGCTTTATTGATATCAATTCCCCAACCTTTATACTTGGCATTTACCTCTTCAGACAGGCTAAACGTTACGTTATACCTATCCATAATTTTATGGTTCTGGTCGTAAATAATATCGAAGGATGCGCCGGATTTTTCAACCATCTTGGCAATTTCCGTTGGTTTTTCGGGGGTGATAGCAATAACCATTGCACCTAAATCGTGAATATATTGCAGGGAGTCCTCCAATTCACTCATTTGTTTGTTGCAATAGGGACACCATTGGCCACGGTAGAACATCAGAACAACCTGCTTTTGTTTGCTGACTTCGGACAAGTCTATCGTTTTTCCTTGTGCAGTAAGGGCTTTAAATACCGGAGCCTTGCTACCAATTGGTATGGCCTGCTGTGCATGGGCTGATAAAAACACGATCAGCAATAGTGCTATAAACATTGTACTCTTCATGGTATAAAAGTTTTGATTGTATAGTATGGTGGTATAACAATCAAAACCTGACAAAGTTATTTCGTGGTTCTTTTTCTCACTTATTGAAATGCAAAGTGATTGAGGAATAATTTGATTAACTTTGCCGAAAATAAAGGCTAAATACTGAAAAGTTGGGTTTCACTCAATTTTTCACATCTAAACAGACCGTTGAAAAAAATGGATATACTTTTTGAAGACAATCATATCATTGCCATTAACAAGGCAAACGACGAGATAGTGCAGGGCGATAAAACAGGCGACGACGCTTTATCTGATAAAGTAAAAGCATACATCAAAAAAAAATACAACAAGCCGGGCGATGTTTACCTGGGGGTTGTTCACCGCATTGACAGGCCGGTGAGCGGTGTGATTCTTTTTGCACGTACAAGCAAAGCCGCTACACGCCTGAGCAAAATGTTTTTAGAACGCCTAATTAAAAAAACGTATTGGGCAGTGGTGAAAGACCTCCCCGAAAGCGATTCGGGACGACTCGTTCATCATATGATAAAAAATGAGGAAAAAAATCGTTCTAGCGCTTACAATAAACCACGAAAAAAATCAAAAGAAGCGATTTTAAATTATAAACTAATTTCCAGTTCAGCCAATTACCATTTGCTCGAAGTTGATTTGGAAACCGGTCGTCATCATCAGATACGTGCTCAGCTGGCCAAAATAGGTTGCCCAATACGGGGCGATTTAAAATATGGTGCTGCCCGATCGAATAAGGCTGGGGGTATTAATCTTCATGCTCGTAAAATAGAGTTTCAGCATCCTGTAACCAAAGCGCATATTGTTATTACCGCTCCTGTTCCGAAAGAGGATAATTTATGGCGTGAGTTTGAGAATGTTTTTTAGCTGATAGCCGTTTGCGGATTGCAGTTCGATTGTGACTGATGGATTAATCTATTATTTTTTTTACCATCCAGTCAACTTCTGCTGTTAGCTTATGATAATCTGGCGAGACGCATATAATATACATTCATAAACAGGCATCTCAAGTAACAGCCCTTCCCTCCCCTATTTTGGAAGAGGGGAAGTACTGTGCCACAGATGCGATGATGGGGCTTGATTGGGTTGGGGATTGCTGCTATCCGCAAACGCCACTAAGCAATTGCCACCAGCTATCCCAAATCCTTTTCATTAAAAAATAAGGGCAACAAATCACTTGCTTTATCTATTACCCACACCTCACTACTGCTGTCTATTATTGTTTTTACGGGTGTTTTAAAACGGGTTTCAGTTTCAATCATTACCTGGCGGCACGATCCGCAGGGGGCAACGGGTTTAGCAACTATTTTACCTCCTTTTAGCGCGGTGACAGCAATTTTTGTTACCGCCACATCGGGGTACTGTGAGTTAGCCCAAAATATAGCCGTACGCTCTGCACAGAGACCTGAAGGGTAGGCCGCATTCTCCTGGTTATTACCTGTAACAATTTCTCCATTTTGCAGTAAAACCGCAGCCCCCACTTTAAAACCGGAATAGGGCGAGTAGGATTTCAGCGCTGCTTCACGTGCTTTTTTTAACAATGTTGTTTCGTCAGTTGTCAGCTCATCCCTATTATCGTATCGTTTTATGTGAGTAGTTATTTTTAACAAATTCATAAGCTCATAATAATAATATTGAAAAAACGTTTGTAAGATTGATTCCCTGTTCTGGTTGTTTAAGATAGCCAACATATCGAAAAAAGCAATTGCTATCGGCTAATAAAATTGTTTATATTTGCCCGAGTTCCAAAAAAACATCATTTACATGAGAAGTACACTTCGTTTATCATTTTTTTTCGTTGTTTTATCTGCCTCAGTTATAGTTTCGGCGCAAGGCGTTATGACCAGGAGCTTGTATATCGAAAAATACCATAAACTAGCCATTAACGAAATGAACCGGGTAGGCATACCTGCCAGCATTAAACTGGCGCAGGGAATGCTGGAGTCGGGCAACGGCAACTCTGTTTTGGCGCGTAAATCGAATAATCATTTTGGTATCAAGTGCCACAACGACTGGAGGGGCAAAAAGGTTTATCACGATGATGACCATAGAGGCGAGTGCTTTAGAAAATATAAATCGGTATATGAATCGTATATCGATCATTCGAGCTTTTTAACCGGGAAGCAACGCTACGCCTCACTTTTCGATTTAAAACCCACTGATTATAAAGGTTGGGCCAAAGGTTTGAAAAAAGCCGGGTATGCCACCGATCCAAGATATGCCCACCGGCTGATACACCTTATCGAAGAAAATGATTTGCATCGCTTTGATAAGGGAGGAACCTCTGTAAAAAAATACAAAACAAACGATAGTTCAGGTAAGAAGAGTCTGGCAAACGATAACTTTTCCATTGATGCCTTTTCATCGCATCAGGTAGAACTCAATAATGGCGTTAAATACGTAAGTGTGCACCCAGACGATTCGTTTGAGAAGATAAGTAACGAGTTTGGTTTAAAAAACTGGGAGTTAACTAGCTACAACGACCTGCCCGACAATGCCCGCTTGCAGGATTACAAATATATTTACGTACAGCCCAAACGCAACAAAGCGCATCGTAAACATCGCACCCACCGGGTAAAACCTGGCGAAACCTTGCATTATATCTCACAAAAATATGGCGTAAAATTAAAACGTCTTTACAGGTATAACCGCATTGAAAAAGGGGAGCCGGTAAGTGAGGGACAGATTATTCAGCTTAGAAAAAAGAAAAGATAAAATACAATAGTTTACAACATCAAAAAAAGCTGCTTGTCAATCCAGCAGCTTTTTCTTTTTATTTCACCACACTTACCACCGTGGTAAATTCCTCGTCATTCGTCCGAATCTTCACATAATAAATACCCCTTGGCAAATGATGGATGCTAAAGGTTTGTTCCTTCGTATAGGCAGGATAAAAATAGGCGTCCATCATCATACCAGCCGTGTTTATAATCTTAATACGCGCATCGCGGGTACTCTCTGCAACCACTCGAATATAATTAGATGCAGGATTCGGAAAAATCTTATACTTTGCATCCCTGATTTCTTTAATATCCGTAGAGAGCTCAACTTTAAATTCACAAGGAAACGGATTCTGCTTAAACGCAACATCATCGTCAAGCACCCAATTATTAACATTGTTGATGGCATATAATAACTCCTCTTTGTCTCCACTTGCCACCGAACAGTTGTAAATAGAATTATCCCCTTCCTTATACTTTTCAGGTAAATAGATGTGTATCGCACTTACGCCTTTGGCTAATCCCGGAGGCATGGCCGTTGTAGAATTGGAATAGGAATCGCCGTCGAAATTATCACCTGGCTCTGTGTTAATATTTTGATTAAAACTGATGGCGGCTATAAACCGGGGTTCGGCTTTGTTGCCCTGGTAAGCTAATATCTGATCCCCCGCCACCGAAACCGTCATTTTGTCGCCGCTTATTTTTCCATCCGAAGCCAACGCAGGCTTATTGCCGTTATAGGTTTTAATCTGTATTACCGTTCCTGCCTGCATCTTTTCGTATGCTGTCCAGGTGATATGACTCTCGGTATAAACCGAATTAAACGCACCCGCCGCAGTCCATCCATTGTCGGTAAAAAAAATGGAAGTTCCGCTGTTGATATTCCTGAGCAACACAAACGAAAAATCGTCCACGCCCTCATCGCTGTTAATGGCTATAAATGCTATATCGCCGCTCGCCAGTTTGGTTTGCGCTTTTTGTACAAGAGGCAACAGTAGTAAGGCCAAAATAAATAGTAATTTATTCATAGCAGATGCTTTTAATTGCGTGAAGGGTATGTGCCATATAAACAGATAATGTAATTAATACCAACAAAAGGCTGCATATTATTTACGGGTTGTCCCCCTCCGGTGTTGCCTACACTTACCTGGGGCAATGCCCCATCGCCCGATGTTTGGTCGGAATACATGTTTTCGCCCGATACGGCCGGATATTTCCCGGTGGGGTCGTCCGTATTGGCTTCGTCGTTAAAAACCGGATTGGTGGCAGTGGCCGTATGTGTATGTGGCGGCATTTGGCTTACCATAAGCGTGTTGGTTTCGCTACCTCCTTTTTGGCCAATTTGACGGCGCGTCAATCCCGGGCCCTGACCCGGATGTACGACTACCCTTCCCCTTAAATCGGGCAGCGCAAATGTGGTACGCCCATCCCCCCCGTACATCGTTCCCAAAATGGAGAATAGAGCCTGGTTCTGATTAATGGATAGAAGCTGACCGTCGCATAGCGCCCAATTTCGTGGGGCAAAGTTACCCGCAAACAAACGTACTTCGCCGATATAGGCCTCTTGGGCAAAAACGCCCAAACCCAACAATACAAAAGCGAATAATGTAAAAGTCTTTTTCATGATAGATAGTTTAAGTAAAAAATGGGTTAATCGTTAGGGTACAAGATTGTAGGCTACACATGCTAAGGTGGCGATGATATTTTTATACACGTGGGCAATACAATATACATGAACAACAAGTTTAATTGTGTAATTGTTGCGATTTCTTTTTGGCACCGGCTTTGAAATAACAGGATAAGTATTGTACATCATTTATTTACAAAAACAATTTTGTTAAACAAAGTCAATATGGAAACAAAAGCAATTACTACGGCATTGATTGAACACCACGAGGAAATGCGCGATTTGGTGTCAAAAATTAAAAAAGACGCGAAGAAGTTCATTTTTTTAAAGAAACATCTCGATATCCATCACGAACTGGAAGAAGACCTGTTGCTGAGTCATTTGAATACTAAGAAAAAAATTAAAGCCGAATCGCTCGAATCGCAGGAGGAGCATGTTGTGCTGAACCAATTATTATTGGATTTAGCAGATTTTCCTCAAGAGCACGAGCGTTGGATGGTTAAATTTAAAGTTTTTGAGGAGATATTGGATCATCATCTTAAAGAAGAAGAGGAGGATCTGTTTCCGGAAGCAGAAAAAATCCTTAGCAAAAAGGAGTTAGAAGAATTGGGTGCTGAATTTATCGAAATGAAAAACCATCGTTTATCGGTAGCTTTAAAAACCAAACCCGAAATAAGCAATAAATCTTAAACCTTTTTTTTAACCTGAAAAATACGTGCATTTTTCACTTATCGCCTACTATGGCGGAAAGCCGCAAATGTTTAACTAGTGGCTATAAGAAAACGCCAAATACTGCGTTACGCTTGCCAGGAAAATACTCATTTACACATGTTAAACTCCGCTTTTCCTGACTTCACAAGCCTTGTCTTTGGCGTTTTTTATCGAGCCACTCAAAATCTTACGAGTTTTATTAGATGTACTAAATATATTTTTACGAGGGTTCTAAAGATTAATTTTGGATTAAAAAAAATATACAATGAGACTAATAGAAATAATTTTCGCCATTCTTATACCACCTGTGGGCGTGGCATTGGCCTTTGGGATTGGCAAGCGATTTTGGATAAGTTTTATACTGACCCTTCTGGGATATATTCCCGGGGTGATACACGCCCTAATTGTACTGAGCAAACCCAAATAAATGCATGCTTCAATAGTTAACTGATACCATACTGTGCAAATTACTGCGCACAATAAAGTAGTGGTAAAAAATAATCATAAAATAAAGCCGATACCTTTGCGTTTTCATTACAAACTATTTTAAGCTATTTTTACGGCTCATTACCAAAATGTAACATGAAGCAATCGGTTCAATATTTTTTATTTACCCTATTTATTACACCTATTCTGTTGGCAGGATGTTCCGGCGGAAAAAAAGTATCGCAAGCGCAAAAGGCATTTGAAATTGGCGAGTACAGCAAGGCTGCCGAGATGTTTAAGCGGGCTTATTCGCGCGAAAAGAACAGGTACAATAAGGGTGAGTATGCTTATTTTATGGGTGAAAGTTATCGGTTGACAAACAAGGCAAGTAAGGCGGCATCGGCGTATTCAAGAGCGGTAAGATATGATTACCCGGTACGCGAAGCTCAATTCTATCTGGCCGAAAGCTATCGCAAGACCGGAAAATTAGATAAAGCCATACCGGAGTACGAAGCTTATCTGGAGGAAGTACCGGCAGATGTGCGGGCACAAAAGGGGCTTGCTTCAGCTATGATGATGCTTAAAGAGCCCAAAGACAACCGTTATATCGTGGAAAAAATAAAAAAACTGAACAGCAAGTACAGTGATTTTTCGCCTGCCTATGCCGGTCAGTCCTACGATTATGTAATCTTTTCGTCAATGCGTACCGAGGCCAAGAAACGAAAAAAAAACAAAATAACCGGTCAGGGAACCTCCTCCATTTATTATTCTAAAATAGACAGTAAGGGCGAATGGTCGGCGCCGGAAGCTTTTGAAGAGCCCATCAACAACAACGCCACAGACGACGGTGCACCCAATGTGAGTGCTGATGGCAAAACACTTTATTTTACACGCTGCGGCTACGATAAAGAAAAACCCATGGGTGCTGAAATCTTTGCCTGCTCTCGCAGTGGCGGTAAGTGGGTGGAACCAACTCCCGTTGCCATTGCTAACGACAGCTTAACAACAGCGCATCCGGCCATACACCCCGATGGGGAAACCTTATTTTTTGTAAGCGATCGTGAGGGTGGTTTTGGTGGTTTGGATATTTGGATATCAAAGAAAAACCAGGATGGTGCATGGGGTGAACCCGTAAATGCAGGCTCCGCAATTAATACCAAAGGCAATGAGATGTTTCCTTACGTGCGCGAAGACGGCCTGCTTTATTTTAGTTCCGACACACATATTGGTTTTGGCGGCTTAGACATTTTTAAAGCCATCCCCCACCAGGAGAAAGAGTGGGTAGTAAGCAATATGGGATCGCCCATTAATAGCAACAGTGACGACTTTGGTATTGTTTTTAAAGGTCGGCAAGAGGAGGGTATCTTTTCTTCGTCGCGAGGAAGCTCCAAAGGGATAGACAACTTATACAGCTTTGTATTGCCCAAGCTCAACTTTAGCCTTAATGGCATCATTAAAAACGTAAATAACGAAATTGTGCAAGGGGCTTATCTAAGATTGATTGGCAGCGATGGTACCACCATGAAAATAAACACCCCTACCGACGGAGCCTTTAAAGTAAAACTAAAACCCGATACCGATTATGTTTTTTTGGTGGCCGCGGAAGGCTATTTAAATCAAAAAGTTAAGTTTTCAACCTCCGGCCAAACTGATGATAAAGATTACACTTTTGACATCACTCTGGAAAAGCCAACAATTAAGGTGCAAAGCCCTCGCTAAACCTCAGATGAGGAGCGTCTTGAAAGCACGTTTTGAGCGCTTAAGCAGAACACTAAATGGTATGTTTTGATTTACAGCAATTTGGTTTTTACTCATGTAAAATGTAGCCCTCAACGATTCCCCAGCTTAACCTGAACGATACCTGTAATTTTTAAAAACAGGAAACGAGCCCGTAGAACAAGGCAAGCCTTCAGACAAGCTTCACACAGAAGCTGTACCGCTTAATGGGAGGGGAATGGTTTAATTTACCCGGGAGGTTACCCCATTATAAATCCGGGGCAGACTATCCCTCCCGGGCGGGACGGGTAATGGCAATTGAAAGAAAATATAAAAACATGAGTATAGTTTGGATTAACTTCCTGTCTGCATCCAGCAGACGACTTTGCTGATTTTTACTTTTTTTTAACAGCTAATTCTCCTTTGCTTTACCCGCGGTAAAACTCTTAATCTCATCTACAAAGGCCTGTCCGTAACGTTCCCATTTGGTATTACCCACGCCCGAAATACCCTTCATCTCCCACTCATTGGTGGGACGGTACTCTACCATTTCGGATAGGGTGGCATCCGAAAATAATATATACGGAGGTACGCCCTGGGCAACAGCCATCGTGCGCCTGAGCTGACGCAAACGTTCAAACAAGCCTGTTTCCCGGCTAAAGGTAGTGGAAGCAGTACGTTTTTTGGGCATGGGCTTTGGGGTTCTTTTTATTTTCTCGTCTAAGCGATGGAGCATTACACGCTCACCATTAAAAAGTACATTTTGACTTAAAGGGGTTAAAGCCAATACACTACCCAGGTGGTATTCCACCTTTAAATATCCCAAACTCAGCAATTGATTTACTATCCGCTGCCAATCATCAATCGATATATCTGCTCCTGCACCAAAGGTTTTAATGGTATTGAGTTTTCCGGACATCACTTCGGATGTTTTGTTGCCCGCCATTACGTGTGCCAATAATTTGTCGGGTAGTCTGCCTTGCAAACGTGCTACAGCCGACATTGCTTTTTGCGCCAGCACCGTTCCGTCGAACAAAGTTCGTTTATCTTTACAGTTATCGCATGCCCCGCAGTCGTCCTGTGTCCACTCCCCAAAGTAGTTAAGCAGCAGTTTTCGCCTGCAATGGTTCGACCGGGCAAAATGCAACATCCGATCGAGCCGGGCATTTAAAATTGCTTTTCGCTCCGATTGGTCGTTAAAACCCGCCAAAACATTATAATCCTGCGCCCCATAAAAAAGCAGGGCATGAGCCGGCATTCCGTCCCGTCCGCTTCTGCCTATCTCCTGATAATAACCCTCTATATTTTTAGGCAGGTTATGATGTATTACCCAGCGCACATTCGATTTATCGATGCCCATGCCAAATGCAATGGTGGCACATACCACTTTTATCCTGTCGTTAATAAAGTCATTCTGTACCCGATTACGAACCACAGCATCCATCCCGGCATGATAAAAATGGGATGACACTCCGTTACTGCGTAAAAAACGCGACATATCCTCGGTATTCTTTTTGCTCAAACAATACAAAATACCCGACTCCTCCGCTCTTTGCTGAATGAAATTGAGTATGGCTTCCTTGCGTTTATAAGCCGGTCGTGCTTCCAGGAAAATATTGGGCCGGCTAAACGAATCTTTAAATACGATGGGTTCGTTTAACTTTAACTGAACTACAATATCATCTTGTGTCAATGGGTCGGCGGTGGCGGTGAGTGCCATGAGTGGCACACCGGCAAATTGTTTTTTCAGATAACCTAACTTTTTATAGTCGGGTCTAAAATCGTGTCCCCAGGATGAGATACAGTGCGCCTCGTCTATTGCAATAAGACTTAGCTCGCATTGCAGCAAGGTATAATAAAAGCTTTCCGTATTCATTTTTTCTGGCGAAACGTACAGCAACTTTACCTTACCATCCAAGGTATCTTTGATAATTTCCTGCTGTTTTTGCTCGGTCAGTGAGCTATTCAAAAACTCAGCATTTACCCCATTAACCTTTAAAGCCTCCACCTGATCCTTCATCAAGGCTATAAGCGGCGAAACCACAATGCTTACCCCCGGTAACAACAGGGCCGGTACCTGAAAACAGATAGATTTACCACCGCCTGTTGGCATCAATACAAGGCAGTCTTTCTTTTGCAAGGCGGCTTCAATCACCTTTTGCTGTGTGGAGCGGAAACTGCTATAGCCAAAAACATTTTTCAGTATTTCTTTGGCCCTATCTATCAGCATACTGCATTATTTATCGAAACGGTACAGTTTTAACATTTTATCAAACACTGCTGTATTTTCGTAGATACCCATAAATTCTGCCGCACCCGGTCCAAAGGCGAATACCGGCACCATAACGCCCGTATGGTCCGTAGAGGTATAACTTGCCTGCACTTTTCCGGCCGCTATATCACTATCTTCCAGTGCCATGCCGCCGGTTTCGTGATCGGCGGTAACAATAACCAATGTTTCGCGGTTGCTTGCGGCAAATTTTAGCACCTGACCTACCACTTTATCAAAATCCAACATTTCTCCTACCACAAACGAAGTATTGTTGGCATGTCCGCCCCAGTCAATTTGGGATCCTTCTACCATCAGGAAAAAACCATTTTTATTTTTCTGCAAAATCTCTACGGCCTTGTCCGTTGCTTGTAATAACATGTCGCCTCTTTCCGAAAATTTATCATTATGTGCAGGTGCGGTCAAAACGCCCAGCTTGCCCTCGTTAACCGAACTGGCGGCATCTAAACTATTAAATATTTGATACCCTTTTGCTTCGAGCTCTTCGGTAAGGTTGCGACCATCTTTACGTTGATTAAAAAAGGATTCGCCACCACCGATAAATACATCAATGTCCGTTAGTAGAAAATCGGCTGCTATCTCCTCGTACATGCTACGCTTGGGCTGATGGGCTATAAATGATGCCGGGGTGGCATGCGTTATAGATGAAGTGGAAACCAAACCGGTTGCCAAACCGTTCGACTCGGCTATTTCCAGTATCGATTCAATTGGCTCTTTGTCAGGTCCAACGCCAATAGCTCCGTTGTAAGTTTTTTTACCACAGGCCAGTGCTGTACCTCCGGCTGCCGAATCGGTGATGTAATTAGAAGCGCTTTGCGTTTTTGAAAAGCCAATGGTTTTCATGTTTTGTAAGTGCAATATCCCCTTGTTGGCCGTAATTCCGGCAAATACTTGGGAAACTCCCATGCCATCACCTATTAAAAGGATGATATTTTTAGGATACTTTTTAAATTTTAATTGTTCATGATCGTAAATCTCTACATCGTAAAAATCTTCATTCTGATACGTGAGTTTGGCATCCTTAACCTTATAATCTTCTTGTGCGAACACAGCACACAATGGCAAAATAAAAAACAATGCCATCAATTGTAAAAACCTATTTTTCATTACGATAGAATATGAATGTTTATTAAAAAAACTGTAATTATTCGTTCCTGTTGCGTTAAGCCAGCAAGTTACTAAATATTTATATAACCAATAAAATGCTTATACAGTTGGCCTATCCTTCCAGAGCTTATCCAATAATCCCGTTGCTATCAATGTGAAAGCAATTGTACTTCCCCACAGGGCTCCTAGCGAAATATCTGTTGGACTATGCACTCCAATTAAAACCCTTGAATAGGCAATTACAACTGCCCACAGATAGAGGGCACCGGGTATCCATATCTTTTTTAATCTATTCCGAATAAACAAATAATAAGCTATCAAAGTAACCAACAAAAAAGCCGATACGGAATGACCCGACGGAAAGGAGTAACCTACCGATCTCACCCATTCTGTCAAAACAACATCAGTAAGTGGCTTTCCATCCAAATAAACTCTTTCGCCATGGGCATTATCCAAATGATTTTTTAAAAATGCTCTGCGCATGGCCTTTCCATTTTGCCCATAAAATTCAGTAGCATCTAAATTATCGTACTTTTCGAGTTGCAAAATACTGGGTCTGTACACTTTCAAACGCTCCTTAAAAACAAACTCATTAAATAGCGCCGTTCCGCCAACAGCGGTTGCCAAAAGTACTAGAGTAAGCACTGCAGGCCACAAGCCCTGCTTTATATTTTTATAGCGCAATCCAAATAAAATGCTAAAAACCAATATAATAACACTAACACCTGTGGCACTTCCGGTATGCGTAACAGCAACCCACACAGGTGCCCAATATTCACTATATGATACGGCTCCATTAAGAGGTAACACAAACGTTAAGGCAACCAATAAAATGGAAACGGAACAAAATAGCGCTAAAATTTTAAAATCCTTTTTTTTATCTAATCTCATAATCCACGGCAAAATTTACTGCAAAAATAAACTTATTAGCCACAATAAATAATTGTGTTTAAAGTAAAGTATTTTGAATTCAACCTTGTTGTTTCGTAAATATCGTTAATTATAGTATCTTGTCAACGCTACTTTTAATCCTTAACAGAATTCTACAATGTCACAGATGAAAGAAAAAATAGAACTTGAATTTATTTTAAGAACATCACCTGCCATATTGTACAACCGTTTGTCGTCGGCAAGCGGATTGTCGGAATGGTTTGCTGATGATGTAAATTTAAAAGGCCAAATCTATACTTTTGTATGGGACGGAGCCGAACAGCAAGCCGAGCTGATTGCCAAAAAAGAAAACAAATTCATCCGCTTTCATTGGCTCGACGATGAAGAAAAGGATACCTATTTTGAATTTTTAATAAACGTAGATGAGCTTACCGGCGAAACCGCTTTATTAGTTACAGACTTTATTGAAGCTGATGAAAAAGAGAGTTCAATAGAACTATGGAACCAGCAGATAGATCAACTGAAACAGGTATTAGGATCGGCATAATTTATTGCTTTACATTAAAATATTAATTTAACTTTGCATTCTGTAAAACCTTTGGTTGCCTGAATGCTTTTTTTTTGGCATTATTCGTGCTGTTACCGGGCAATATAACCGTAAAACACAACCATGAAGAAATTGCACCTGTTTATTCTAAAAAGCTATGTGAGTCCGCTTGTGATGACCTTTTTTATCTCGCTTTTTATTTTGGTGATGCAGTTTTTATGGAAGTATGTGGATGATATGGTGGGCAAAGGATTGGAAGTACATGTTTTGGCCGAACTTATTTTTTACGCATCATTGCAGGTGGTACCCATGGCACTGCCTTTGGCCATACTTTTGGCCTCCCTCATGTCGTTTGGTAATTTGGGCGAAAATTATGAACTCACAGCTCTTAAGTCCGCCGGCATATCACTCCCCCGCATTATGAGCCCCTTAATTATACTTACCATAGTGGTATGCTTTGGTGCTTTTAAGTTTTCGAATAATATTTTACCTGTTGCCAACCTAAAGCTATGGAGTTTAATGTGGTCTGTACGGCAGGCCAGCCCGGAGTTCGACATCAAAGAAAAAGTGTTTTACGATGGCCTTACCGATTTTAGTATAAAAATAGAACGTAAGTCAAAAACAGATGACATGCTTTATGACATTATGATTTACGATCACAGAAACAATATGGCCCGAAACAGCAACGTTACGCTTGCCGACTCAGGGAAATTGGAGTTTGCCGAAGACAAGAAATCATTACGACTAACCCTTTGGGATGGCGTTACCTATGATGAAAAGGCCAATCTGGAAAAAAGAAGTGTACGAAGAAAAGAAAAACAACAGTTTAGGATAGACCATTTTAAAAAGCAGGTGGCGCTGATGCCTATGCAGGGCATGGACTTTAACCGATACGATGAAGGGCTTTTCAAAAGCCACAACAGGATGAAAAACCTGAAACAATTAAGTACCGATTCCGACTCATTGCAAAGGCAACGCGACAAAGAAATTGGCATACTGAAACCAAGAGTGGAATCGAACTACTTTACAATGACCAAATCGATGAATCGCAGGATTAAACGCGATCTGGATATAAAAATTGCCAAAGACTCAAGCATTCAAAACAGCTATAAGGAAAAGCCCATTGAGGCCTACGGGATACTTAATTTAGATAGCGTATTTAACAGCTTTGAAACACAAACTAAAGTAATGGTATTGGGAAGTGCGGTGAGGAAAGCACGCAACACCAAATCCCAGATAGATCAGCAAATGATTGAAATAGAAAAGATTAACTATCAGTTGGTGCGACATAAAATTGAATGGCATCGCAAGTTCACCTTACCCTTTGCCTGTTTTATATTCTTTTTTATTGGTGCTCCCCTGGGCGCAATTATTCGCAAGGGAGGCTTGGGAATGCCGGTGGTCATCTCCATATTGTTTTTTATTGTTTATTATATCATTGATACCTTTGGGCTCAAAGTGAGCAAAGAAGAGGTATGGCCTCCTTACATGGGCATGTGGCTTTCATCGGTTGTTTTATTCCCAATCGGGGTTTTTCTCACCTACAAAGCAGCCACCGATTCGGCCATATTAAACCCGGATGCCTACATCATCTTTTTTCAGAAACTATGGAGTAGTATTAAAAAAAAGAAATAACCCGAAATTAAAAACCTGTTCTCTCCTAGCATAACGTGCATTGTTACGATATTAATCCATTGCATTAAACGTGTTTTATCCACAGAATAGTTAACACTGGCTTTCATTGAATGGCTTTTGGCATCTTTCAGCAGGATAATAAATCACTTTTATATTTTTGATTGTTGAGGCGGAAATATTTAATTAACTTTGCACATCTAAAAAAACAACTCTAAAGTAAATTATACTTGTTGCCATGAGTGATACATCATATCCGCTAAACACCATCGAAGAGGCTATTGAAGCTATAAAAAAAGGAGAATTAATCATTGTAGTTGACGATGAAGACAGAGAAAACGAGGGCGATTTTATTGCTGCTGCCGAACTAATTACTCCCGAAAAAGTAAACTTTATGGCCACTCATGGCAGGGGTTTAATCTGCACACCCATTACGGAAAAACGTTGTGAAGAATTGGACTTAGAGCTAATGGTAGGTAAAAACACGGCTCTGCATGCTACGCCCTTTACCGTTTCGGTGGATCTAATAGGACAAGGATGCACCACGGGCATCTCCGCATCGGACAGAGCCAAAACCATTTTGTCGCTTTGCGATAAAAAAACCCAGCCCGAAGACCTGGGACGTCCCGGACATATTTTCCCATTAAAATCGAAGCAAAAAGGTGTGCTGCGCAGAGCGGGACATACCGAAGCAGCTGTTGATTTGGCGCGCTTGGCCGGCCTGGCACCAGTTGGTGTTTTGGTAGAAATTATGAACGAAGATGGCACCATGGCACGCCTGCCCGAACTGCTTAAGATTGCCAAAAAATTTGACCTGAAAATAATTACCATCAAAGACTTAATTGCTTACAGGCTAAAAAAAGAAAGTCTGGTAATCAAGGGCGTTCAGGTGCATATGCCCACCCAATACGGCGACTTCCAGTTTATCCCTTTTAAACAAAAATCGAACGGACTGGAGCACATGGCACTAATAAAAGGCGAGTGGACGGCTGACGAACCTATTCTGGTGCGTGTACACTCCTCATGTGCCACAGGCGATATATTCCACTCTAAAAGATGTGAGTGTGGCGAACAGCTGCACAAAGCAATGCAGACCATCGAAGCCGATGGCAAAGGCGTTATTGTTTACATGAGCCAGGAGGGACGCGGCATTGGTCTGATGAACAAGATCAAAGCCTACAAACTTCAGGAAGAGGGCATGGATACGGTGGATGCCAATGTTGAACTGGGCTTTGATGCCGACGAAAGAGATTATGGTGTAGGCGCTCAGATATTGAGGGAGCTGGGTGTTTCAAAAATGAGACTCATCAGCAACAACCCCATTAAAAGAATTGGCTTAGAAGGATATGGCCTCCAAATTGTTGAAAATATACCCATCGAAGTAAAACCCAATCCTTACAACGAGTTTTATATGAAAACAAAAAAAGAGAAAATGGGCCATAATCTACATTTTTTTAAGTACGATAAAAAATAGGCTTAGTGGATAAAAACACTTCCGCCAATATTGTTTTTACTGGCACCTGTTACTGAAGCCAAACAATTAACCTGTTTGCTCATTCGCAAAACACCTAAAAAAGCAAATATAATTGCTTCCTTAAAATCAATTACCTGTTTATCGGGGATAATAAGCCCGGCTTTGCTATACCCGCCAATGAGCTGCATCAAATAATGGTTATAGGTTCCGCCTCCGGTAAACAGGCAGGATTTTACTTGTTGCTGGTTCAAAACTGCAGCTATTTGCCAAGCAAAATGATGGTAACAGGTAGCCAGTATATCCTTTTTATCTAAACTATCATAACTTTTTAAAATGGGCATAAAAGTAGTTTCTACCCACTCCCGTGCTAATGATTTTGGTGCAGGCCATCCGTAAAAGTCCAAACTATTTAATTCTTTCAGCAAACTACTGTCCACCTTTCCACCGGCTCCCAGCTGACCACTTTCATCATAAAGAACCCCAAATTCCTTTTGTACAATTTCGTTGATAACAATATTCACCGCACAAATATCAAAGGCAATGCGCTCTCCATTGCGTCCAAACGATATATTGGCAAAACCGCCCAGGTTTACACAGGCATCATATTTACCAAACAGCATACTATCGCCAATGGGAACCAAAGGAGCACCTTGTCCGCCCAAAGCAATGTCCAGGGTGCGAAAATCGGAAACAACCGGCATACCACACGCTGCCGCAATCTGCGCACCACATCCAATCTGAAAGGTAACGTTATTATCCGGCTCATGAAAAACCGTATGCCCATGCGATGCAACCAGGTCGATATCGCAATGCTCCCCCCTGAATTTCGCCACCTCATCACCAATAAATCTACCATAATTCCTATGCAACTCAACAAAAGAGTACGCATTGAGTTGGTGTGCCATGGCCAATTCATTTTTCATTTTATCCGGATACAACACCGTTGTACCTTTTAAAAATGCGTAATGCCACGCACCTTGCTGGCAGGTAAATTCGCATAACACCAAATCCAAGCCATCCAGTGAGGTTCCGCTCATTACGCCTACCGCTTTGTATGTATATTCTTCTTTCATCAATTGTTATAGATTACGTACATGCTATAAAAATACCTGACATTAATCGTGCTCCATCTATAAAATATTGCTTAAATTTCGATAGCATTAAAACGATAAGCATTCGTTATGCTTGTTTTTTATGAGCATTTTTAATAATCTTTTCAAATATAACATTATGCCAGATTTATCTACTTCGTATATGGGCCTTAAATTAAAAAGCCCTATTATCGCAGCCGCATCGGGGCTTACCAATTCTTTAGAGGATATTATTAAACTTGAAAAACATGGAGCCGGCGCAGTGGTGCTGAAATCGCTGTTTGAGGAAGAAATTGTTACCGACATGGATCACGATATGAACAAGATGCACTCGGAAAGTTATCTGTACCCCGAAACCATGGAGTTTTATGAAGATTATGACGTAGAGGACACCCTGACTAATTATTTAAAGTTGATTACCGAATGCAAGCAGCAGGTAAAAATACCCATTATTGCCAGCATCCATTGTGTTACCTCCCATAACTGGCCTTATTTTGCCAAGTCGCTCGAAGATGCAGGAGCCGATGCACTGGAACTTAATATCGCCATATTGCCCGACGATCCGGAACAATCCGGTTCCGAAGTGGAAAAAGTATATTTCGATATTATTAAAGCCGTTCAGAAGGAAGTATCTATCCCCATTTCTATTAAAATAAGTTCTTATTTCACTAACCTGGCTGGTACGCTCACCCGGCTTGCCGATACCGGCATCAAAGGCATTGTACTATTCAACAGGTTTTACTCACCTGATATTGACATCGAAAGTTTTGATATTGTGTCGGCGCCCAAACTGAGCTCACCTGGCGAATATGTATTGCCTCTGCGTTGGATAGCCATCATGAACCAACGCATTAACTGCGACCTATCGGCCACAACAGGCATCCACAACGGGGCTGCATTGATAAAAATGCTATTAGCAGGTGCTGCCTCGGTGCAGGTAGCCTCAACATTGTACAAAAACGGTTTTGCCCACCTCCAAACAATGCTCGACGAGCTAAAAAACTGGATGGTGAGCAAAGAATTTTCGCACCTGGATGAAATGCGAGGCATCCTAAGCCAATCTAAATCTATTCAGCCTGCCGGTTATTTACGAATACAGTTTATGAAGCATTTTGCCGAAAAATAAGAATGTTAGAAATTAAAACTTAGCAAATGTGTAATTTGATATCATAACAGGCCTGTTCAAGAAACATTTTGCATTAATACTACGTTTTTGTATCATTGCTTCCTAAAGTCAATTATATAACAGATGACACTTACTACAACAGATCTGGCTCAAATAAAAACCCTTGGGATTTTACCCGAAGACGTTGAGCTGCAATTGGAAAGATTTAAAAATGGTTTTCCGGATATTAAATTAAGCAGTATTGCTTCAGAAAACAAGGGCATAAAAATACTTTCGCAAGACGCACTTAATCATTATATCAACTTTTACCACACACATCTATCCGCCAAAAAACTGGTAAAATTTGTACCTGCTTCAGGGGCTGCCAGCCGGATGTTTAAGAGCCTATACAAGTACCTGGAAGATAGGGTGGACAAAGAAGATGAAGACATTAAACTATTCTTTAACCACATTAATAATTTTGCCTTTGCCGGAGAACTTTTTGCACTTTTAGGCGACGAAAAAGATCGTTTAATACAAAACCGCGATAAAAAAGTTATCGATACACTGCTGAATGAGAAAGGACTAAACTATGGCAGCTTGCCAAAAGCTTTGCTCACATTTCATCAGTACGCCGATGGGCAAACAACCAAGGCCATTGACGAGCATTTAATTGAAGGGGCGCAATACTGTTCCGATTCAGAAAATAAGGTGTGCCTGCACTTTACCGTTTCTGACGAACACATGGTTTTAATAAAAACGCATTTAAACAAGGTAAAAGGCAAATTTGAAAAGCGCTTTGGTAAAACCTTTGAGCTTACTTTTTCGGTGCAGGACAAAGCGACGGACACCTTGGCCGTGGACATGAACAATGAGCCCTTTAGATTAGACGACGGCAGCTTGCTTTTTCGTCCGGGTGGACATGGAGCACTCATCAAAAACCTCAACGATATAACTGCCGACATCGTATTTATTAAAAACATTGACAATGTAGCGGCCGAGTGGATGATAAAAGACACCGTAGACTATAAAAAGGCATTGGGTGGTTTATTGCTCGAAACACAAAGTGTATTGTTTGGGTACTGTAATCAGCTAAAAGATGCCCAGTATCTATCCGAAAGCACAGAACAGGAAATCATAAACTTTTTATACACTCGGCTTGGGTTCTGCGTACCGGAAAATTTTGGCAAGAAAACCGAACGCGATAAAATAGCCTACCTGTTTAACAAGCTGAATCGTCCTTTACGAATTTGTGGTGTGGTAAAAAGCAGCAATACAGGCGGAGGACCCTTTTGGGTAAGAGATGCCGACGGCGCATTATCGTTACAGTTGGTTGAAACGGCACAAGTAAATTTAAATGACCACACACAAGCCGAAATACTAAATGCCTCGGAATATGCCAACATAACCGATTTGGTATGTGGTGTAAAGGATTTTGAAAACAAAGCTTTTGAGCTACTCAACTATCGGGATTCGGATACCGGGTTTATTGCCGAAAAATCACAGAGTGGAAAAGCCCTCAAAGCGATGGAACTTCCCGGATTGTGGAACGGTGCTATGAGTGACTGGAATACCACTTTTGTGGAAGTGCCTATCACCACTTTTAATCCCGTAAAAACTGTATTGGATCTGTTAAACAAAGAACACCAAGGACACTAAACCACTGACTGACAATAAATACAGACTGCAAACTAACCTCCGAGTGCTCGGATATGGACGTGCGGTTTGATGTTCTATTGCAGGTCTGGTTATCTACTACAGGGTGTTTGAGTTAATTGGGAAAACCCTGGCATTGAATAAGATTTCTAATTCCAACCGTAACTTATTGTTACCTTTCAGCTTTCATCGGCTCACTTTTAACGAAAAAAAATGGATTATATAGACGATTACTACCCGCAAAAGCCTTTGGTTGAAGGAAGGGATTTTATAGTAGATCCGCGGGGCTTCCGCATTTTAACACGTAAATATCTTACCGAGAGAGGATATTGTTGTGGCAATGGTTGCATGAACTGTCCTTATTACCCCAGGCACCAAAAAGGAAACAGCAATTTACAATAGTAATCCCAAAACCGGACTTTATCATGACTATAAAAAAAGAAGACTTGAGGATTGTGTTTATGGGTACACCCGAATTTGCGGTGGAGAGCCTTAAAACACTAGTTGAAAACGACTACAATGTGGTAGGGGTAGTTACCGCAGCGGACAAGCCAGCCGGGCGTGGACAGAAAATTAAAACATCGCCTGTTAAAGACTATGCGGTAGCGCAAGGCATCAAGTTGCTACAGCCCGAAAAATTAAAAGCTGTATCTTTTTTGACGGAACTGGCAGACTTAAAAGCTCACCTGCAAGTAATTGTAGCCTTTAGGATGCTGCCGGAAGTAGTGTGGAAAATGCCAGCACTGGGCACCTTTAACCTACACGGTTCTTTACTTCCGCAATATCGTGGTGCAGCACCCATCAATTGGGCGGTTATCAACGGCGAAAAAGAAACCGGGGTAACTACTTTTTTCCTGCAGCACGAAATTGACACGGGCCATATTATCGAACAAAGAAAAATGCCCATAGGCCCCAATGATACTGCCGGAATAGTACACGACAAAATGATGGTATTGGGTGCCCAGTTAGTATTAGAAACGGTAAATAAAATATGCAAGGGTAAGGTTGAAACCAAAGCTCAGGATCAATTTGTTGGGTTGGAAGAAGTTTTAAAACCTGCGCCTAAAATTTTTAAGGAAGACTGCAAAATAAACTGGCATGAACCTATTGAACAGGTACACAATAAAATTAGAGGCTTAAGTCCCTACCCTACTGCCTATACAGAAATTATAAATCCAAAGGGCAAAAAAACAGGTCTCAAAATATTTGAGACCCAAATTCTACATAATTCTGAAAAACCGTTTGGCACTATTTATAGCGATAATAAATCGTCTGTTTTTATTGCAGGTAATGGCGGAACCTTAGCACTCCACTTGCTCCAATTGGCTGGAAAAAAACGTATGACTGCCAAAGAATTTCTGAACGGATTTAAAAATCTGAACGATTACAAATTAGATTTGTAGCATGGCAGGCATACGGCATAATTAACGCTCTTCCAGAGGCACATATTTTTTGCTGCTCATAACGCATTTGTAAGCCGGACGGATAATACGACGACTGGAAAAGGTGACCTCCTCGATGCGGTGTGCCGCCCACCCGGCAATGCGGGCAACGGCAAAAATGGGCGTGTAAATTTCTTTGGGTATCTTTATACAATCATATACAAAACCCGAATAAAAATCTACGTTGGCACATATTATCTTGGCATTTTCACCTTTGAAGGTGTAAAACACTTCGGGAGCCAACTCTTCTATCAGGGCGTACAAATTAAATTCATCCACCCTGTTTTTTTCCTCGGCCAGCTCGCGTGCTTTTTCTTTTAAAAGTACGGCACGAGGATCGGAGAGCGTATAAATAGCATGGCCAATACCGTATATTTTACCTGTACCATCAAAGGCTTCCTTCTTTAATAATTTCAACAGGTAATCCGACACTTCTTTTTTGTTGCTCCAGTCTTTTACATTTTCTTTAATATTCTGCATCATATCCATCACCTTAAGGTTAGCTCCACCATGGAGTCCACCTTTTAGCGATCCCAAAGCGGCAGCAATAGCCGAATAGGTATCTGTTTGGGCCGAACTGACAACACGTGTTGTAAAGGTTGAGTTGTTACCTCCCCCATGTTCGGCATGGATGACCAAGCACAAATCTAACAGGTCGGCTTCGAGCTTAGTGTATTCCTTTCCTTTAAGCATGTACAGGAAGTTCTCGGCCAAACTTAAATGCTTTTGAGGGTGACGTATAATCAATGATTTGCGCTGAAATGAGTGGCGCATACCATAATAAGCATAGGCCACAATTACCGGAAACTTGGCTATCAAACTAATGGCTTGTTTCATCAGGTTCTTGTCGCTGTAGTCCTCGGCATCGTCGTCGGCGGCATAAAGTCCGAGTACCGAACGCGCCAGCATGTTCATCACATCGCGGCCTCTGAGCGACAATATCATACTTTTAGAAAAAAAAGAGGGCAGTTCGCTTTTATGCGCCAGATATCCTGTAAAATCCATCAACTCGGTTGCGCTGGGCAGTTTACCGGTAAGCAACAGGTATGCGGTTTCCTCAAATCCGTGACGACCCGTTGAAAGAAAACCCTGTGCCAAATCTTTCAGTTCAATTCCCCGGTAATAAAGTTCACCTTCGCGTGGTATCAATTTGCCCTCGATATTATCGTAGCCCACCACATTTCCGATATGGGTAAGTCCGACCAATACACCCGAAAAGTCTTCATTTCGCAAGCCACGTTTAACGCCCATTTGTGAAAACAACTCTTTCTGTATTTCGCATGATTGCACGGCCATCCTGGCCAAATTTTCGAGTAATGCCATTTGTTATATTTTTATTTACTTAACGATTCAATTGCCTGACTAACCGCCGAAAAGTTGAAGGAATCAACCAGCGTGTCCATTTTTTGTTTTACCTGTGCATTGCACAGGTTTCCGATGGTTCCCTCGTGCGTGTGAGCAACGTTTAATTCAGGTTCAAAATTACCCTCTTCAATAAGCGCAGCCACCTGCTTGTAGGCATCCCGAAAAGGCACGCCCTGCAACACGAGTTTATTAACCTCCTCTACACTAAATGCATATTTGTACATCTCGTTGTTAAGCACATCCTTTTTTATCGTGATATTTTTCACAGCAAAAGTAGCCAAATCCAAACAACTGATTAGTTCGTCGAAAGCGGGTAAAAAAGTTTCTTTTATCAACTGCAGATCCCTAAAATATCCCGACGGCAAATTACCGGTTATCATGGCGATACTTTGAGGGAGCGATTGTAACTGGTTGCATTTGGCCCGGATGAGCTCAAATACATCGGGATTTTTTTTATGAGGCATAATGCTCGATCCTGTGGTTAATTCACCGGGTAAACTCAGAAAACCAAAATTCTGACTCATGTACAAACAAGCATCTGTAGCAAATTTACCCACGGTGTAGGCTACGGAACTCAAGGCCATGGCCACATTTTTTTCCGTTTTACCGCGGCCCAGCTGAGCATAAACCACGTTGTAGTTCATATTATCGAAACCAAGCAATTCGGTGGTTAACTGACGATTTAAGGGAAAGCTGCTCCCATAACCGGCGGCCGCTCCCAAAGGATTTTGGTTACTTATTTTCCATGCTGCCTTGAGCATGTACATGTCGTCGGTCAGGCTTTCGGCATAGGCACCCAACCACAAACCAAAAGAGGAAGGCATAGCTACCTGCAGATGGGTGTAACCAGGTATCAAAGCATCTTTATAATTTTCGCTTTGTGTTTGCAGCGCTTCAAAAAACTCTTTTACTGCCTCCACTACATGCTCAATCTTACTGCGAATAAACAGTTTTAAATCCAGCAAAACCTGATCATTGCGCGATCTTCCGCTATGTACTTTTTTGCCAACATCGCCCAATCGCTCCGTCAACATCATTTCCACCTGAGAGTGCACATCTTCAACACCCGCTTCAATTTTAAAAGAACCATTTACCGCCTCAGCATATATGTTTTTCAGTTCTGCCATTAATTGCTGAAGCTCCTCTTGCTGCAATAAACCAACGCTCTCCAGCATGGTGATGTGAGCCATTGTTCCCAACACATCAAAGGGAGCCAGATATAAATCCAGTTCTCTATCCTTACCCACCGTAAAGCTATCTACTTTATCGTTTACCTGTATTCCTTTGTCCCAAAGTTTCATGCGTATTATTTTTTCTCTATTGGCTTTTAATGCTTTCTATAATCTGTGATAGCAGACCTAAGAATAAAACTATCCATATTTCTTTCTCATGTATCTATCTATTTTGCATTAAAGCAACTAAGATGTATCTACCGCCTGGATAGTGGGTAAGAATTCTTAATTATGCGGCCTGTTTTTGTTATGGATGAGGCAAAAATATATTAATTAACTTATAAATTCAAATCGCACAGACGCTTTAATGACTTTGGTCACATTTTTTAACGTTCGTACAATGCTTAATCAGCCATGCGTATGGCATGTGATATGTACGAAGGTTAATATTGTATTTTTAAACCATTTAATAATTCATAATAAATCGCTATTCCCTCTTTAATTTCACTTAGTTTTATATATTCATCAGCTGTATGCGAGCGTCCAGAATGTCCCGGCCCCATCTTTAAGGTGGTAAAAGACATTAAAGCCTGATCCGATGTAGTTGGGGAGCCATAACAAGCTCTACCCATCTGCAAACCTTTTTGTACCACGGGGTGTTGCATCGGGATACAAGAACTATTTAACCTGGTGCTGCGGGGAGTTACCCTGCACTTTACCTGGCGTTGAATTATATCTACTACTTGTTTATTCGTGTACTTTTCGTTTACCCGCACATCTACCACAAAGGTACATGTATCGGGAACAACATTGTGCTGGGTGCCAGACTGTACCTGGGTCACGGTCATCTTTACCGGGCCAAATAAATCTGAAACTTCGGGGAATTGGTAAGTCCTGAACCACTCGATATCCTTAATTGCTTTATAAATAGCGTTTACTCCCTCGTTGCGTGCAGCATGGCCGGCTTTACCTATAGCCTCGCAATCCAATACCAACAATCCCTTTTCGGCTACAGCCATTTGCATCTCGGTAGGTTCACCTACGATACCCAAATCTATAGGCCCCAGTTCATCAAAAATCAGGGCTACCCCATTGGCTCCGGATATCTCTTCCTCAGCCGTGGCTGCATAAACCAGGTTGTAGGCTTGCTCTTGCTCTGCCAACAATAAAAAAGCAGCCAGCAGAGCTACCAATGGACCGCCTGCATCGTTACTGCCCAATCCGTATAAGATATCACCTTCGACGATGGGTTCAAAGGGAGGGTAAGTCCATTTAAACGACGGCTTTACTGTATCTAAATGTGAGTTGAGCAGAATAGTAGGCTTATTAGTATCCGGTTCCTTCGCCCAAACCCATAGGTTATTCTGTTTTCTATTCACCACCAATCCTTTTCTCTTTAAAAAACCCTCCATCAAATCGGCGGCCTTATCCTCCTGCCGGCTAAAGGACTCGATGGCAATGAGTTGCTTTAAAAGGTCGATGACTTCTAGGGTGTACTTTTCGATTTTACTCATACTTGTATTAAATAAGGTTGGGCTTAAGCCCGATGTTTATGCTTTGATTTACCCCGGGATAAGGCCCGGATCTACAAACTCAGCTAATTTGAATAAGGCTTTTCTTATAACCAGGCACCGCAATTACAGCTCTACTAGCGCCTGGGCAGGCTAGCTTTGGCGCTTGCTTAAATTTAGAGCAGCACGCGAAATGGCGTACATGCCTAGAAAGCCAAATCGGTTTTAACCAAAAGATAAATTCTATATTTCATTTGGCCAATCAGATGCTAAAACACTGTGAGAATCGCCATTAAAGTCTACAGCTTTTGGGTGATACTAAAAACCTGATGCTTGATACTTTTTTTAAAAAGCAACTACAAAACTAATACTGTACCTGCATTGAAGCCTTGCTTTAAACCTTCGGTATTGGTAATAATTACCTTTTCAACACCTTTATTAAGGGCATTAAATCCATTGTCCAATTTCGGTATCATTCCCTCTGCAATAACTCCACTTTGCTGGTATTGTTTAAAAAGGGGATGGCTTAGCTTATCAATCAGGGCATCATCATCATTCGGATTACTCAAAACACCTCTTTTCTCGAAGCAGTAAACCAGATTTACACGGTAGTGCTTTGCCAAGGCACCTGCCAACGCCGAAGCCATGGTGTCGGCATTTGTATTGAGCATATTGCCTAAGCCATCGTGCGTTAAGGGGGCAATTACCGGAACCACCTTTTTGTTGAGGAGCTCCATCAATTCTTCCACCTGAACAGATTCCACATCGCCCACATAACCGTAGTCGATATTTTTAACCGGCCGTTTTATTGCCTTTATCAAATTCAGATCGGCACCGGTAAGGCCTATGGCATTGGCTCCCTTGGCTTGCAAGGAGGCCACAATGTTTTTATTGACCAGCCCCGCATACACCATGGTTACCACCTTTAGGGTTTCCATATCGGTAATCCGGCGACCTTCCACCATTTTAGTTTCAATACCCAGTTGTTCGGCCACTTTGGTAGCCGATCGTCCACCACCGTGAACCAATACTTTAAGGCCGGGTAAGGCCACAAAATCATTGAGCAATTGCTGCAAGGATTCGGGTGTTTCTACTACTTTTCCACCTACCTTTATAATGCTTAGTTGTTGCATGGTTTTTTAATTAGTCAAATTCTTCGTAATAATACGAGTAGTCAATTCCTTTCAAACAGTGCATACGCTTTCGTTTTGCTTTTTCCGTCTATACTTTCGTCGCTGTATGTAAACCACTCAATAAATCGGCTTGCTTTTTTGCATGTAAATTCTACGCACAGAATAAATGTAACTTACACCATGGTTCTGTACGACAGTAAAAAGCCTCCCCAATTCAAGGGAGGGCTCTTCATTGCTTGCCTTGATGCAACATACAAAATAAAAATTGGCTATACTTGAAATTACAATCCCTCCAACATCCTTTTAATGACCGTTTGTGCCGAAACAACCCGGTTGGCGGCTTGTTGAACTACTATGGAATTTTTACTTTCAATAACGCCGTCGCTAACAATCATATTACGGCGTACCGGCAGGCAGTGCATAAACTTAGCACCGTTTGTAAGCGCCATTTTCTCTTCATCCACAGTCCAATCCTTGTCCTGAGACAGCACCTTACCGTAATTGTTAAACGACGACCAGTTTTTGGCATAGATAAAATCTGCATCCTTGAATGCTTTGCGCTGGTCGTATTCAATGCTTGCTCCCTCGGCAAATTCATTGGCCAGTTCATAACCTTTGGGATGGGTAATCACAAAATCCACCTCGGCTTTTTTCATCCATTCGGCAAAGGAATTGGCCACGGCCTGCGGCAATGCTCGTGGATGGGGCGCCCAGGTGAGCACTACCTTGGGACGTTCTTTTTGTTTATGCTCCTCAATGGTTATTAAATCGGCAAAAGCCTGCAGGGGGTGACGCGTGGCCGATTCTAAACTGATAACAGGAACACCTGAATATTGTATAAACTGGTTAATGACTTTTTCGCTGTAATCGTCGTCCTTGCTCTCAAAGGTAGCAAACGAGCGTACCCCTATCATATCGCAGTATTGACCAATTACCGGCACCGCTTCCTTAATATGTTCGGGCTTATCGCCGTCCATCACCACGCCCATTTCACTTTCTAATTTCCAACCATCTTTGTTTATATCGAGTACCATCACATTCATACCCATGTTCATGGCTGCCTTTTGCGTGCTCAGGCGTGTTCGCAAACTGGAGTTAAAAAACACCAATATAATGGTCTTATTCTCCCCTAATTGTTTAAATGCATAGGGGTTCTGTTTAATTTCAAATGCATCTTTTAAGGCTTGTTTTAAATCGCCTATATCGTCAACTTGCAAATATCGTTTCATCGAATTTATTGTATCAAGTAGTGAGTAATGAGTAATGAGTAATGAGTAATGAGTATCAAGACAAAAAAGAAATTAAGGAACGGTTCTTATTGGCGCGATGTAAATAAAGAACCGTTCCTTTAGTGCTACGCGGGGCGTATATTTCCATTACCGCGCACCAGCCATTTATAGCTGGTAAGCTCGCGCAAGGCCATGGGGCCACGGGCATGAAGCTTTTGGGTGCTGATACCTATTTCGGCGCCCAATCCAAACTGCGCTCCGTCGGTAAAGGCAGTAGAGGCATTAGCATAAACCGCTGCTGCATCCACCTCGTTTAAAAAGCGGGCTATGGTTTCGGCATCTTCGGCAATGATGGCTTCGCTGTGCTTTGAACTGTATTTATAGATATGATCGAGTGCCTCATCCAGACTCTCTACCGTTTTAATGCTCATTTTATGCGAGAGAAATTCTGTTCCGTAGGATTCTTCGTTTGCTTTTAGTAGCAGCTCATCGGGATACTTACCTTGCAGCCCGGCAAAGGCTCTTTCGTCGGCAAAAATCTCCACCCCAAACTTTTTCATACCTTCCACCAATTGTGGCAGGTTGGATAGCTGACTTTTATGCAGCACTAAACAATCCAACGCATTGCAAACACTGCACCTCCTCGTTTTTGCATTCACCACTATCTCACTTGCTTTTTTTACATCTGCCGATGCATCTACATAAGTATGAACAATGCCGGCACCGGTTTCAATAACAGGGATGTTGGCATTCTGTCGTACCGAATCAATGAGGTTCTGAGAACCGCGAGGAATCAGAATATCCACAAAACCCACGGCGTTCATTAACTCCGTGGCGGCCGACCTGTCGGGAGGTAAAAGTTGCAAGAGTTCGGTATTTAAGCCTTGCTGTTGTAGCACTTGGTGTATCAATTTGGCAATGGCTTTATTAGAATATTGGGCATCACTGCCTCCTTTTAGCACACAAGCGTTACCACTCTGCATACACAAGGCAAACACATCGAATGTTACATTGGGGCGTGCCTCGTAAATTACCCCTACAACACCAAGCGGAACACGCACTTTTTGTAAATTCATTCCGTTGTCGAGTGTTTTCTCTTCCACTATTTCACCTACCGGAAAGGGCAGACGAGCCACATTTTTAATATCTGCCGCAATAGCACGGATACGATCGCCAGTCAGCTTAAGACGATCGTATTTGGGATCGTCTTTATCCATTCTTTCCAAATCCTTTTGGTTAGCCGCCAGAAGATCAGGAATATTTTTTTCGGCCTGCTCTGCCAATTTATTTAGGAGCGCCGCAATATCATCTTTTTTTATCAAGGAGCAAGCGCGGGCAGCCTCCTTTACTTTTTCGAATTGATGTAAGCACTGCATGTATCAATGGATTTAAATATCTATTTAAACTGTTACCTCAATATCCGCAAATAAATACAAATAATCGTAATGTATCAGCGGTTTATATTTTATGTCGTGGATATGTTTTTCGGCTCGCGCACGATCGTACTGCGCCTTTCCTATCCCAACCGTTTTGCCGTTTTCCAATATAATTTTTAACAGATCGCCCTTTTTAAAATCTCCGGTCATTTTAACCACACCTGCCAAAAGCAAGCTGGTGGCCTTTTTTGAATTTAAGGCTTCAAATGCACCTGCATTAATATGCACTTCGGCATTGGTAAACGATTCGGAGTAGGCGATCCATTTTTTTACGGCCTTATATTTGACCCCTTTTATAAATTGGGTGTGTTCAACCTGATCTGCATCGGCGTTCAGCTCAAGTAAAATATTCTGCTTTGTTCCATTGGCAATGTGCACCGAAGTGCCCGACGCTGCTGTTTTTTGTGCAATGCGACATTTGGTGAGCATCCCCCCACGTCCGAAATCGGATTTGGTGGTTGATATATATTGCGACAAATCAGCTGTAGAATTGCCAATGGTTCGAATTACCTGCGATTGCACGTCATCAGGGTCACCATTATATATCCCATTAACATTACTCAAAATAAACAAGGCATCACTACCCATCATGGTTGCCAATAATCCCGCCAACTCATCATTGTCTGTAAACATCAAGGCGGTAACGGATACAGCATCGTTTTCGTTTATGATGGGAATTATACCGTTATCGCAAAGTGTAGTAACACAATTTTTCATGTTCAGATAATGCTCGCGCGACCTAAAATCCTGTTTGGTCACTAACACCTGCGCACATTGCATGCCATGCTTCTGAAAAAGTTTGGAATAGGTACTGATTAACTTTACCTGACCTACCGACGAGAGTAGCTGTCGCGACGAAACGGTATCCGCTTTTTTATCCACCTGCACCATAGACCTGCCGGCAGCCACTGCACCCGACGAAACCAAAATAACTTTTTTATTTTTGGCATGCAGCTCGGCTATTTGATCTACCAGGTGCGCAACCCGTTTTAAGTGGAGCGTTCCATCTTTTTGTGTAAGTACATTAGAACCTATTTTTATAATGATAGATTTGAACACGTGTTTATCGACTTTTATAATTTGAGATAAGAGAGCAGGAGCTATGAGCTTATCGCTACGCCTTCCCGTTCTCTATTTTGTTATACGAAGTTAACAATCCTTTTATCAATGCCGAACTAAATCCCTGGTGTTCCATTTCGTTGAGACCGGAGATAGTTACGCCACGCGGGGTTGTTACTTTGTCTATTTCTTCTTCGGGGTGGGTGCTCGATTTAATCAGCAAGTCGGCGGCTCCCTTAACGGTTTGGGCCGCTATCTGCAAGGCCAGCTCCGATCCAAATCCAATTTCTATACCCCCCTGGGTAGCCGCCCGGATAAAACGCAAAGCATAGGCAATACCACATGCGGCCAAAACGGTTGCCGACGACATAAGTTCCTCGGGTATAATAAGTGCCTTACCCACTTGCTCAAATAAGGTGAGGACGATTTTTTTCTGTTCCTCGTTGGCGTTATATGCCGAAACACAAGTCATTGATTCGCCAATAGCGATAGCCGTGTTTGGCATAGCCCTGAAGATGGGCATTGATTTTTGAAAATAGTTTTCAATGCTTGTAGATGCTATACCCGTGGCAAGGGAAATAATGATGGTACCGGATGCAATAATCGGTGCTATTTCTTCAACTATCTGCTGCAACTGAAATGGTTTTACCGCAATAAAAAGAATATGTGCATCAGCAGCAGCTTCTTTGTTATCCGCAGTTACATTAAAGCCTTCTTTTTTTATGTGTTCAAGCAAATGTAACCTGCGCCGTGTAAGGGTAATGTTTGATGGGGCAACAATTTTAGAGTTTACAATACCTTTGGCAATGGCCTGCCCCAAGTTTCCTCCTCCGATGATGGCTATTTTTTTATTCTTCATATTATTACTTTGTCCGATGTTGAGCAACATATCCGGAACAACACCTACGCCGTTCCATCAATCACTACTTCACACCATTTATATCTTTCCATTCCTGATTTTAAAAAATCCGACCATGACCTATAGTTTACATTGTGACTTTACGATTGCAACAAGCCTCATTCATCTATAACGACTCAGCTAATTTATCCAGAAACTGATCGGCTTGACTCTTCTGAAGATTTAAGGGTGGTAAAATTCGAATAATGTTGGCGCCTGACACCCCGGTAAATATTTTATCTTCGAACAGAAGTTTTTTTCTTAAATCTGTTATATTGTATCCAAAATCCAAACCAATCATCAAGCCCAGCCCCCTCACTTCGCAACCTCTTAGTTTTTCATGTGCTTTATCCATAATGTACCGGCCTACCTTAGCAGCATTTTGAATCAGGCTTTCCTGTTCCATCACCTCCAAAACGGCCAGTGCCGCAGCACATGCCAGGTAATTGCCCCCAAAAGTTGTTCCTAACATACCAAACCAAGGCTCAAAAGCATTTGAAATAAGCACTCCTCCTATTGGAAAACCGTTACCCATTCCTTTGGCCATGGTTACTAAATGTGGTTTTACCTTGCTGTACTGAAAGGCAAAGAACTTTCCGGATCGTCCGTAGCCGGACTGAATTTCGTCTAATATTAACAGGGCGCCATACTTATCGCAAAGATCGCGCAATCCTTCTAAAAAAGAAGCATCCGGAACAATGATACCACCTATACCTTGTATTCCTTCAATAATTACAGCACACACATCTTTTTTTGCAAGTTCCTTTTCAACGGCTTCCAAATCGTTAAGCTCAAGTATTACCGTTTGGTGGTTACTGTTGAGAGGGGCAATTATTTTGGGATTATCAGTAATAGCCACCGCTGCCGATGTTCGGCCATGAAAACCCTTTTTAAAGGAAATAACTTTTTTATTGCCCGTAGCAAACGAGGCCAACTTAAGGGCATTCTCGTTGGCCTCGGCACCTGAGTTACAGAGAAACAGATCGTAATCATCCATGCCGGATAAGTCGCCCAGTTTTTGCGCCAAATCTTTTTGCAACTGGTTTTGAACCGAATTGGAATAAAAGCCAATTTTATTAATTTGCCGGGTAATGCGCTCTACATAATGCGGATGCGTGTGTCCAATACTTATAACGGCATGACCACCGTATAAATCGAGGTATTTATTTTGTTCTTTATCCCATACATAACATCCTTGCGCTTTTACCGGCTCAATATTAAAAAGGGGATATACATCAAATAGTTTCATTTATTTTACAGACTTTAAGTAAGGGATTTTAAATTCACCCGGTTGCGTGTTGGCTTTGGGGAATTATTTTTAAGGGACTGTAATAAAGCTTATCTTAAAAAGCCACCGGTTTAAGCCGGAGTCCTTCACTTTGGTCCAGACCAAACATCAAATTCATATTCTGTACGGCTTGTCCTGACGCCCCCTTTACCAAATTATCAATCATACTCACTACCAATATTTTATCATCGTGTTTTTCGACATACAAAATGGTTTTATTGGTATTTACCACCTGCTTCAGGTGTGGGTTCACATCCGAAACCGTTACAAAAGGATGATCCTTATAATAGGCTTTGTACATATTAAGGACTTCTTCTTCACTCAGTTGGCAATCGGTATAAGCAGTGGCCATAATACCACGGGCAAAATTACCCCGAACGGGTATAAAATTTATAGCCTTCTCAAAACCTTTTTGCAATTGCTTTAACGACTGTCTTATCTCGCCCAAATGCTGGTGCGAAAAAGCTTTATAAACCGATACATTGTTATTGCGCCAACTGAAATGCGAGGTGGACGTAGGTTGTTGTCCGGCACCGGTGCTTCCTGTTACGGCATTTACATGTACCTCATTTAATTTTCCCACAGCGGCCAAGGGCAGTAAAGCCAATTGAATAGCGGTAGCAAAGCAACCGGGGTTGGCAATTTTATTGGCTCCTTTTATCGCTTCCAGGTTCAATTCGGGCAGTCCGTAAACAAAATCATTTTTTTCTGCCTCGAGTCTATAATCATGGCTAAGATCAATTATCTTAATGTGGTCGGGTATTGGCTTGCTACTTAAAAACTCTTTTGATTTTCCATGCCCCATACATAAAAATACTACATCAACCAGATCGGTATTAAGCTCAGCCGAAAATATTAAATCGGTATCTCCCAGCAAATCGGTATGCACCGAAGCAAGGGCATTGCCCGCATTACTAGTACTCTGTATGCAGGTTATTTCTACATGGGGATGGTGGAGTAAAATACGCAACAATTCCCCGGCCGTATATCCGGCACCTCCTACTATTCCTACTTTAATCATTGTTTTTATTTAGATAAGAGATATTTACATAATAGATAAAAAGTGCTGTGTTGCATTTTTACTTTACATTTAGTTTAGCCATCATCAACATCTCGTGTCGCTTATTTTATTTACTATCTCAGTGGTTTAATATCTAATCAATTTATTCTTCCGAACGGGATAGTATTCAAAGTTTATCCAATGGCTTTCAAGCTCTTTTGCAGCTGTTGTTGCCCACATAAAAATCAAATACAGCAGAGAAAAGGAGCTAAAGATTGCTAATCACTCTCATGTTTTGTATATAATGATTGCTATCACGTCCGGCCAAGTATCTCCCTCCCTATTCAATATCCAGTTGTCCCTTGTTTACGTTGTTAAAAATCTTAAGTTGATTACCCAAAATGGCCGTAAACCCTTTTACGTCTTCGCCGCTCCAGCCTTTGTTTACCTCGCCATAATCACCAAAGCCCGAGTTCATCAGGTCATAGTCGGATTCGATGCCCACGGTTTCGAAACGATAAGGGTATAGCTTTAAGGTGACTATTCCTGTTACATTCTGCTGCGAATTATCCAGAAACTTTTCTATGTCCCTCATTACCGGCTCCACATATTGCGCTTCGTGCAATAACATACCGTACCAGTTGCTTAGTTGCTCTTTCCAATACATTTGCCATTTGGTAAGGGTATGTTTTTCGAGCAGGTGGTGTGCCTTAATAATGAGCATGGGCGCAGCAGCCTCAAAGCCCACCCTTCCTTTTATGCCGATAATGGTATCGCCCACATGGGTATCGCGACCGATGGCATAAGCCGAACCGATGGCTTCTATTTTTCGGATGGCATCAACGGGGGTGGCAAAGGTTTCACCATTTACCGAGGCTATCTCTCCTTTATTAAACTCGATACTTAACTCTGATGGCTCCTGCTTTTCCAGCTGGCTGGGATAGGCACTCTCGGGCAGGGATTTGTTGGATGTAAGGGTTTCTTTACCACCAACACTGGTTCCCCATAATCCTTTATTAATGGAATAGTCCATTTTTTTCCAATCTTTTTCTACCCCGTGTTTAATAAGATATTTAATTTCGTCTTCGCGCGATAATGTTAAATCGCGAATGGGAGTAATAATCTGAATTTCCGGAGCGATAATCTGAAAAGTAAGGTCGAAACGAATTTGGTCGTTACCAGCTCCTGTACTACCATGGGCAATGTATTTGGCACCAATTTTACGTGCATAATCCACGATGGCATAGGCCTGAAAAATACGCTCAGAACTTACAGACAATGGATAGGTATTGTTTTTTAGAATATTTCCGTAAATCATATAACGAATGCAGTTACGATAATAAACATCCGTAACATCCAGTGTAACGTGTTTTGTTACACCCAAATCATATGCACCTTCCTGGATGGTGGCCAACTCATCATTTCCAAATCCACCCGTGTTTGCTATGGCCGAATAAACATCGAGGTTTTTTTCGTGCTTTAAATATTTAACACAAAACGATGTATCTAATCCACCGCTGAAAGCTAATACTACTTTTTCTGTTTCCATTATTAAATATGTTGTTTTACGGATTGCTTTTTATGCCCGTTTTTAGATTCATACTGTGAGAAGGCATCATCCCCAAAAATTCAGCATTGTTTTGATATGTCGCTTATTAACATAAGAAAGTAGGTTGTTTTTACTTTTCTCTCGAACCTTCTTTACATTCTTTTCCTTTTTTTTGTTCCCATTAAGAAAAACAGATTGTTTAAACCGCAACCATCTTTTGTAAACACTAAGGCTTTTTTGTTCTTCGTCACTTTTCTTTTTTATGCGCTCCGGATCGTACAACATACCGGTACAAAGGCAATGCTTACGATTTGTGCGGGTTAGGATATCGTAATTGACACAGCTTTGGCATCCTTTCCAAAACATTTCGTCGTCGGTAAGTTCCGAAAAGGTAACAGGCACATAGCCCAGTTCTGAGTTTATCTTCATTACGGCCAAACCGGTTGTCAGCCCAAAAAGCTTGGCATCAGGATATCTTTTACGCGACAATTCAAAGGCCTTGGTTTTAATAGCCTTAGCCAAGCCCTGTCCTCTATATTTGTCTACCACAATCAGACCCGAGTTGGCCACAAATTTATCGTGTCCCCAGGTTTCTATGTAGCAAAAACCTGCAAAATCATCTCCTTGTAAAGCTATAATTGCCTTACCTTCGTTTATCTTTTGAATTATATAACCTGCACTTCGCTTGGCAATACCTGTTCCCCTAACTTTTGCAGCTTCTGCAATAGTTTCCAGAATTTCGTCCACATATTTTAAGTGCGACTCCCCTGCTATACAAATGTTAAAATTATATTTCATCTGCTTCTCTTCTCCCTAATACTCTTTATTCTTAAGCCCCGGAATAAATGTGCTTAATGTATCAAATATATGACCTCGCGAAACACCCTCCCTCATTACAAGTAGTATGGTATCGTCGCCTGCAATGGTGCCCAATATCTCGTAAGGATCGTGCGTGTCGATAATAGAGGCTACCCCGTTAGCAAAACCCGGACGCGTTTTTATAACTACCAAATTACCGCTATAATTAATGCTCTCCACCCCACCAATCGGAAAATCATCGGATGAATCGTTCGAAGATTTTTCACTAAGCGACGGCAGTTCGTACACATAACCTTTGTCGGGGTGTGGTATTTTTGCTACTTTCAGAAACTTCAAGTCGCGCGATAAAGTGGCCTGCGTAGTTACAAACCCTAAATTTTCCATAAGCTGCAGCAACTCTTCCTGACTGCTGACCTTTTGTGTACTTATAATATGCTGGATTGTTGCTAAGCGTTGAGCCTTACTTTTCATTGTATATTTATTCAATTGCTTTGCAAAAATATACAGATTTTGAAATTATTCAAAAGATTTTACCAAAAAATTTCTATTTTTGCAGCCGAATACCATTACATCAATTTTTATAATAGCCAACAACAGATGAACAAAGACATTAAAAAGGTAGTAGTACTCGGTTCGGGTGCGCTTAAAATCGGTGAAGCAGGAGAGTTTGACTATTCAGGTTCTCAGGCCCTTATCGCATTAAAAGAAGAGGGTATCGAAACGGTTTTGGTGAATCCAAACATTGCCACTGTTCAAACATCGGATAAAATTGCCGATAAGATTTATTTTTTACCCGTAACTCCATTTTTTGTAGAAGAAGTTATAAAAAAGGAAAAACCGCAGGGTATATTATTGGCTTTTGGCGGACAAACAGCCTTAAACTGTGGCACTAAGCTATATCTATCGGGCGTATTGGAGAAATACAATATAAAAGTATTGGGAACGCCGGTTCAATCCATCATCAATACCGAAGACCGCGAAATATTTGCCAACATACTTAGAGAAATTGATGTAAAAACACCTGTCAGCCTGGCTGTAACTTCCGTAGAGGAAGCCCTTAAGGCATCCGACAAGATAGGCTTTCCGATTATTGTACGTGCTGCCTACACCTTAGGGGGAATGGGAAGTGGTTTTTGCAATAACAAACAAGAACTAAAAGAAAGGGCCGAAAATGCTTTTTCCTACTCGGATCAGATACTGGTAGAGGAATCGCTTAAAGGCTGGAAAGAAGTGGAGTACGAAGTAGTGCGCGACAAGTACAACAACTGCATCACGGTTTGTAATATGGAAAACTTCGACCCGCTGGGAATACACACCGGAGAAAGTATTGTAGTGGCGCCCTCGCAAACCCTTTCCAACACCGAATATCATAAATTGCGCGAACTGGCTATAAAAATCATCCGACATATTGGTGTGGTGGGAGAATGTAACGTACAGTACGCCCTGGATCCGGAATCGGAGGATTACCGCGTTATTGAAGTCAACGCCCGCTTATCACGTTCCAGTGCGCTGGCCTCCAAAGCTACCGGCTATCCCTTAGCCTTTGTGGCGGCCAAATTAGGTTTAGGATATGGCTTGCACGAACTCAAAAACTCAGTAACCAAAGTTACTTCTACTTTTTTTGAACCAGCTTTGGATTATGTAGTTTGTAAGATTCCACGTTGGGACTTGAACAAGTTTAACGGTGTGAGCAAACAAATAGGTAGCAGCATGAAGTCCGTTGGCGAAATCATGTCCATTGGCCGTACCTTTGAAGAGGCCATACAAAAAGGACTACGCATGATTGGGCAGGGAATGCATGGTTTTGTAGCCAACCAACCACTTAAAGGCATTGATGTAAAAACCGAACTGGCCGAACCTACCGACCAACGTATATATGCTATTGCCGAAGCTTTTAACATGGGCATGAGTGTTGAGCAAATACACGAACTAAGCAAAATTGACCACTGGTTTCTGGAAAAGCTCAAAAACATTTCAGATCTGGAAAAGGAATTAAAAACCTATTCAACACTCGAAAGTTTACCCGACGATTTACTCCGCTCGGCTAAAAGAATGGGATATTCGGATTTTCAGATAGCGCGTTGTGTTTTTAAAAGCACCAGCGAAGTTATTGGAAATGATTTGCTGAAGGTAAGAGCAGAACGCAAGAAACGCAACATACTTCCGGTTGTTAAACAAATCGATACCCTGGCCGGCGAATTCCCCGCTCAGATTAACTATTTATATTTAACCTATAGTGGCAGCCAACACGATATAGATTACGAAAAAGATGGTAATTCGGTAATTGTACTGGGCAGTGGTGCCTACCGCATCGGCAGCTCCGTGGAGTTTGATTGGTGTAGCGTAAACGCCCTCAATACAATACGCGAGCAAAATTACCGTTCGGTGATGATAAATTATAATCCGGAAACGGTGAGTACCGATTACGACATGTGCGATCGACTTTACTTTGATGAACTATCGTTTGAGCGTGTACTGGACATCATCGATCTGGAAACACCTAAAGGAGTTATTGTTTCGGTAGGTGGACAGATACCTAACAACCTGGCCTTAAAACTCCACGGGCAGCAGGTACCTATTTTAGGAACTTCGCCCGAAAATATAGACAAAGCAGAAAACCGCCAGAAATTTTCGGCCATGCTGGATAGTCTGGATATTGACCAACCCCGTTGGAACGAACTGACATCGGTTGAAGATATTTTTACCTTTGTAGATGAGGTAGGCTTCCCCGTGTTGGTGAGGCCAAGCTATGTACTGTCGGGTGCGGCTATGAATGTGGTGAGTAACAAAGACGAGCTGGAGCACTTCTTGAATTTGGCAGCCAACGTATCCAAAGAATATCCGGTAGTGGTATCGGAATTTATAGAAGAAGCCAAAGAAATAGAGGTAGATGCCGTTGCTAAAAATGGCGAACTGGTGGCTTATGCCATCTCCGAGCACGTAGAGTTTGCCGGAGTTCACTCCGGAGATGCCACCATTGTGTTCCCTCCGCAAAAAATATATATCGAAACGCTACGACGTGTAAAAAAGATAGCACGCGAAATTGCTAAAGCACTGGACATATCCGGACCGTTTAACATGCAATTATTAGGCAAAAACAACCAGCTAAAAGTAATTGAATGTAACCTAAGGGCTTCGCGCAGCTTTCCGTTCGTGAGCAAAATACTTAAGGTAAATCTTATCGATATCGCTACGCAGGTGATGCTGGGCATGGATGTAGAAAAACCAAGCAAAAACCTGTTTGACCTGGATTGTGTGGGTATCAAAGCACCGCAATTTTCATTTGCACGATTGGCCAAGGCCGATCCGGTTTTGGGCGTAGACATGTCCTCAACGGGCGAAGTAGGTTGCATAGGCGACAACTTCGACGAAGCCATCCTAAACGCCATGCTGTCGGTGGGTTACACCATACCCAAAAAGAATGTATTAATTTCGTCGGGTCCCGTGCGCTCCAAACTTGAACTATTGGAAAGTGCTCGTTTACTGAAGAAAAATGGATATAACATTTTTGCCACCGGTGGAACCCATAAATTTTTTGCTGAGAACGATGTGGAAACAACCCATATTTACTGGCCCAGCGAACCGGATTTGCATCCCAACTCTTTAGAGATGATACGCAACAAAGAAATTGATCTGGTAGTAAACATCCCTAAAAACCTAAGCACAAGCGAACTACGCAACGGCTATAAGATACGCCGTAACGCCATTGACTTTAATATCCCATTAATTACCAATGCCCGATTAGCTAGCGCTTTTATTAATGCATTTTGTAATATGGATATCGAAGGTATTAAGATTAAAAGCTGGCAGGAATATAAGTAAAACTCGAAGTACAATTAGATATGAATGAAGCAGAGCCGTCAGATTTTTTTTCTGGCGGCTTTGTTTTTTAAAAATTGAATTTCCTAAGGCGGTAAAAGCCCTAAATACAAATGATAACTAAGCTGCAATAGCCATTAATAATCTTAAATTAATACATTAGTTGAGATAGGCCAATGGGCCTTTAGTTTTGGAATCGTATCGCCGTTCAAACTCCTGTTTTTACTCCTAATTTTGCTTACACCTCTTTTGTAGCCAAGCATTTCTACCATTTGTTATTGTTTTCTTCCCTCAATAAATTTTTGTTATTTTGCTCCTTGTTTTAAAAGTATCATATCCTATGAAATCATTAAAATATGTAATTCTGGCATTTGCATGCCTTTGGTCGTTCACATTAGCAGCACAAGAAAAATTTGTTTTTGGATCCGAAACAGTAATTAAAACTACAGCGGTTAAAAGTCAAGACAAAACAGGTACTTGCTGGGCCTACGCCACGATATCCTTTATCGAATCGGAAATAATGCGAATGGGTGGACCGGAGCTGGATCTATCAGAAATGTTTATTGTTAAGCACGTATATCAGAAAAAAGCCAGACAGTTTGTTTTGCTGCACGGCATGGGCAATTTTAGTCAGGGTGGTCAGGCACACGATGTGATGAATGTGGTGCAGACACACGGTCTTGTGCCCGAAAACTATTACTATGGCATCCCGGACACCTCACAAAAACACAACCACAGCGAAATGGAGACCGCCTTAAGAGCACTGTTGGATGGTTACATCGCACAAAAAGAAGCTTCACCCTCGGATGTTTGGTTTAAGAATATTCAATCGGTACTCATTAATTATATGGGTAAAACCCCAACGCAAGTGCGTTTTAACAACAGGAACTACTCACCGGTAGAATATGCCCAGGGGCTGGGAATTGATAAAAACAACTATGTGGAGCTTAGCTCCTACACCCATCATCCATTTTACAAACCTTTTGATTTAGAAATACCCGACAACTGGTCGCATGACAGGTATTATAACGTGCCCATTGATGAATTGATTGCCACTATGAAGCATGCTTTAGATAACGGTTATTCTATTGTTTGGGACGGTGATGTAACGGAGGATTTCTTTTCGCATAAAGAAGGAGTAGCCTTTATCCCCTTAGATGAATCCCAAGGCTTTACCCCACAATTTGAGAAGCATGTAACACAAACAGATCGCCAAAAGGCTTTTTATTCGTGGCGGGCTACCGACGACCACCTGATGCATATTGTAGGAATGGCCAAAGACAAAAACGGAATACTTTATTTTAAAACCAAAAATAGCTGGGGCACAGAAAATAATCCCTACGGGGGATATGTGTACATGTCGGAGGAATACCTGCGCATGAACACGGTAGCCATAATGCTGCATAAACAAGCTTTAGATAAAAGCCTTGCCAAGAAACTGTTTTAGAGACGCTTTCTCGAGGAGAAAACTCAATAGCTATCCCGCAGAAAAACGGGATAGCTATGTTAGTTTAATAATAGGCCTGGCTACCCGTAGTACTATTTCCGGTAATAAGGATATCACCTTTGCCTATCTTCAAAGATTTTTTCCTGGATTTGCCTAAGGCTCTCAAAAAAGAATTATCCGATTTTAACTCAAACGCCAGGTTGCTTTTCGTATCCATCTGTATTTTAACATTTCCTTCGGTGGTTGTAAACGACGAAGAGGTGGTAAATGCCACTCGTGTGCCCACAATATTACCCTTTGAGCTTTGTATGGTATAAGCACCTTCAACATTGAACAATTTTAAGTTACCATTAAATGTTTTACACAAAATGTTTCCTTTGGCATTAGACAGCTTCATGTGGCCGCTGCTTGACTTTAAGTTGATATCTCCATCCACTTTTTCCACCTCCTGGTTGCCTGTACCTCCCTGAACGCTAAGTTTACCTTGCACATCCGATATAGCTATTGCGCCATTATAACAAGAGATATTGCAATTCCCTTTTAAGCTTTCCACCTTCACATTACCTGTTTTAGTATTACTTTTAAGGTCTCCCGTGAAATCACTTACACTTAGGTTGCCTACACCCGTGTTAACAGCAACTGTTCCTTGTACCGAATTAATGACTATATGCCCCGATTCTGAGCGAACACTTAAATTAAGCTCTTGCAAATCATTTACTTCTATTTTTCCCGATTGGGATACAGCATCCACGCTTATCCCTTGGGGTAACATCAGGGTAAGCTCCCCCCAGTGCGAGATCCACTCTTCGGGCTTAACCACATTTACATGCAAAATATCCTGCTCCTGACTAATCTTAATTTGATAAGCTTCCTGGTTTTCGTTTGATTTGATGATACCTGTAAAAGTAAGTTCTTGCTTATTATACCCTATCATTTTTAAGGTACAAAAATCGGCGTTTACCATCACTTTTTTAATGCCCTTGAATGTACTTTCTTTTTTTTGTGCAATTTCCTGGGCATAATTACTGCTCCAAAAAAATAATACAGTCAGTGTTAGTAGAAGTTTTTTCATGCTATAACGATTCAAAAGTTCTGTATAAGTTTATACGATTAAAAGTATTTGGTACGAAAAGCATTGCTTTAAAGTTTCATTAATAGCTTGTTATTACAATTAGGCTTATCCTACCCTTGTTTTACAACTAATATTGCTATTTTTACACTTGTATAACTAATGAACAGTGGATTTGAATAAGCTAAAAATTCTTTTTGTATACAGTAGTCAGGACATTCAGGCTCGCACACATTTGGTGACGACCCAGGGAGAATCGCTGGAGCAAATAGGTTGCACAGTTGATTACTACGATATTACTGGCGTAGGCTATTGGCCTTATTTAAAGCACATAGTTAAACTCCGAAAATTTATTAATGCGGGTAATTATGATATTGTACATGCCCAGTTTGGCTATTCAGGTATCACCTGTGCTTTTGCAAGTTCAAAACCTTTGGTTGTTTCACTAATGGGCTCCGATTACCGTCTGGAAAAAATGGCCTCATGGAGCACCGCTTTGTTTGCCCGGCTTTTTTGGGATTTTACGATTGTCAAATCCCAAAAAATGTACAACAATCTCCGAATCCGCCATGCCCAAATCATTCCCAACGGCATTAATTTCAGCCGCTTTAAACCCATAGACCGGGAGATAGCCCGCAGCCAGGCAGGTTTTAACTCCTCGGCGCACGTGCTGTGGGTTTCGGATCCGCAACGAAAAGAAAAAAACTTTGCCCTGGCGCGCGAAGCCTTTTCGCACATCAACACCGAGGATGTGGAGTTGACCATCGTAAACAATGTGGAGATAGACAAGGTACCCTCCTATTATTATGCTGCCGATGTACTGTTACTTACCTCCAAATGGGAAGGTTCGCCCAACGTAATTAAGGAAGCCATGGCTTGTTCGTTACCTATCGTATCTACCGATGTGGGCGATGTGGCCGATATTACCCAAGGCATAGATGGGTGCTTTATTGTTCCCGACGATCCGGAAGAAATAGCCCGGGCATTGGATACCGCATTGCATTTTGGAAAGAGAACTAAGGGCAGAGATAAAGTGAAAGACATGGACGTGGATATTATTTCACAACGCCTACTGGAAATATATAATAAGGTACTAAAAGGCAAGTATAAAAAAGCATGCTAAATTAAGACGCTACAGCTATAGAAAATTCTGAGCATATTTAAACAACCTATGATATTAAAAAAACAGCTGCTTCCTCCACTGCACATTATGTTGTTTGCCTTGCTAACCATGGGTTCTATTCACGCGCAGCTCGTTCCATATCACATCGATAATGAGGTGGTATATGATTTTATCGACGAGCTCGCCAACAAGGGAGTCATCAATTTAAACAGTACTGTTAAGCCATATAGTCGGATGCAGATAGCCCACTTTCTGGCTCAGGCCCAAAAAAGCCGTGTTTTAACATCCCGCCAAAGTCAAGAGCTCAATTTTTATCTTAAAGATTTTAACAAAGAGCTGCATGGCAACAAAGATTTTAGAAAGCGTTTTGATATTTTTTATCATGCCGATTCCACTTTTAAGTTTTCCGGGAATATTATTTTAGGAGGACGGGCCTATTTAAATTCAAATGGCTTTGAACAGCACCGATGGAACGGAGCTCAGTTTTTTGCTACAATGGGTAACAAACTGGCCTTTTATGGCAGCCTGCGCGATAATTACGAGAGTATCCCGCTGGCCAATCCTGAAAAGCTTTCCCAACACAGAGGTGCGGTATATAAAAAAGGTGAAAACAATAAGGATTACAGCGAAACACGTGGTGGCATTGTTTACAGCTGGCAAACCGGGAGCATCGGACTGGTAAAAGACCACTTTACCTGGGGAAACAATAACAATGGTGCCCATATATTTGCAGGCAACACTCCCAGCTTTGCCCATATAAAATTTAGCTTAAAGCCTGTAAAATGGCTGGAATTCAACTATCTGCATGGATGGTTGGCTTCCGAGGTGGAAGACAGCTCGGCATCGTACAACTTACACAACGATACGCGCCGTGTTTTTACCAATAAATATATAGCAGCTAACCTTATTAGCGTGCAGCCTTGGGAAAAACTTTATTTTTCGTTCGGCAACAGTATAATATATAGCGATGGCAATATCAATGCTGCCTATCTTATCCCTTTCCTGTTTTATAAATCGGTTGATCACAGCTACAATGGCTCAAGAAATAGTGCCGGCCATAATACCCAAATGTTTTTTGACCTAAGCAGTCGCCAAATAAATAACACACATTTATATACAGGCCTTTTCATCGACGAGATATCCATCGCCAACATGCTTAATGAGGATAAGCATTCTAATTTTATCAGTCTTAAAATTGGAGCTCGTGTAACAGACATTCTGCCCAACCTGAGTGCTGGGGTTGAATATACCCATACTAAACCCTTTGCTTACACCCATTTTATTCCATCTTTAACCTTCCAAAGCAATAAATACACACTGGGGCATTATTTAAAAGATAATGCAGATGAGCTATTCCTTATGGCACGATATAAACCCATAAGAGGTTTGGATATAGAGCTATCCTACATTCATTGCCGAAAAGGAGAAGACCATCAGAAAATATTGGAAGAAAGCGGTGCTATTGAAAACTTATGGGGCGATGGACGCACCGGATACGCTTTTATACAAAACCTGCGATATAAAAAAAATGCCTTAAAACTTAAGGCCCAATACCAGTTTATTAACGATGCCTATATCTATACCGAGATTGAAGGTTACAAATTAAGCGGCCCGGATGCCATGATATACACCGCTGCACCGTATTATGGTGATAATAAGATGATTGTATTAGGTTTAAATTTTGGGTTTTAATGCGATAAAAAAGATTATAATTTAAATAAATTGACTTTGTCCGTCTGATTTTTTTATTGCTAGGTCAAAAGAAAAAGTACAGTTTTCAAAAAATGTTAGTATTCCTTAGATTTTAATTACAATTTAGGGCGAAAATTTGCAAATCCATTTTACTATGTTAGATAAATTATTAAATAAAGAAACAAAATTATCCGTAATAGGATTAGGCTATGTGGGCCTGCCTATAGCCCTGGAGTTTGCCCGTAAGATGAAAGTCGTTGGCTTTGATATTAAGCCGGACAGAGTAGATCTGATGAAGCAAAATATTGACCCCAGCAAAGAACTCGACAAAACAGCCTTTGATGGTTGCGACATCACCTTTACTTGTAATGCGGACGACCTGAAAGAAGCAAGCTTTCATGTGGTGGCTGTACCAACGCCCATCAACGAACACAATTTGCCCAACCTAAACCCATTGCTTGGCGCCACCAAAACTGTAGGCCAGATTTTAAAAAAAGGTGACGTAGTAGTTTTTGAATCCACCGTTTACCCCGGATGTACCGAGGACGATTGTGTTCCTATCCTGGAACAGGAATCCGGATTAAAATTTGGCCTAGACTTTAAGGTGGGCTACTCCCCTGAACGCATCAACCCGGGCGACAAAGAGCATACCCTAACCAAGATACTTAAAATTGTTTCGGCCAGCGATGACGAATCCCTGCAGCTTATTGCCGATGTGTACAAAACAATTATAAAAGCCGGCATACACAAGGCCAGTTCCATAAAAGTGGCCGAAGCTGCTAAAATTATCGAAAATACACAGCGCGATGTAAACATTGCCCTGATGAACGAACTATCGCTTATTTTCGACCGCATGGACATTAACACTTACGAAGTACTGGAGGCTGCCGGAACAAAATGGAACTTCTTACAGTTTTCGCCAGGTTTAGTAGGTGGACACTGCATAGGAGTTGATCCGTATTATCTGACCTACAAGGCTAATGCCCTGGGCTATCATACAAAAATAATCGACGGCGGAAGAGTTATCAACGACTCAATGGGTCCCTATGTAGCGGAAACTACGATTAAAAAATTAATCCGAAACGGACACAAGGTGAACGGTGCAAGGATACTGATTATGGGTGCTACTTTTAAGGAAAATGTGAGTGATATACGCAACTCTAAGGTGGCAGATGTTTATAAAGAGCTTATTTCGTATAGTGCCAACGTTGATGTAATGGATCCCTATGCTGACTCCGAGGAATTGTTCGAGGAATATGGATACCGATTGTTACCTGAAATTACCGAGAAATATGCCGCCATAATTTTGGCCGTAAACCACAAGGATTACATCGGACTAGATGAAGCCTACTTTAAAAGCATCACTACCGATAATGCCATTTTTATAGATTTAAAAGGATGCTTTAGAGGTAAGGTAAAGGATATGGTTTATTGGAGCTTGTAATAAACATCAAATTGAACTCTTAGCTTTTTTAAATACCAATTAAGATAATAGCACAATAAGAACTTAACAGCACTTGGAAAATACGTTTTAATTAAAAAACGCTCAAGAGATTCATTAATTCTTGAGCGTTTTTTTATATCCGTTAGTTTCCCTAGCCCTTTCGAGGTATCTTTAACCTTTGTCCGGGCTTGATTTTTGAGGCATCCGTCAGGTTGTTAAACTCCATTATGTTTTGGTTGGATATGCCAGGATAGCGCTTGGCAATGGTCCATAGGTTATCACCCCTTCGAACGGTGTAATATGTATACTCATTCGCCTTGAATTCACTCGAATTTTGCTGCGACTTATTCGATGCAGCGGATGCTGTGATTGTTTTTCCTTTGCCTGCCTGCTTTTGGGCATAACTCATGCTATTTATTTTTTTATAATGCTCCACCTTATCTTTGGGCACATATATAACCAGTTTTTGCCCCACCTTAATCAGGTTACGACGTATATTGTTCCAGTATCTAAGGTCGGATGAATACACATTGAACCACTCCGCAATCAAGCCCACGGCATCGCCCGATTTAACTGTGTAATATACCTTTGCTTTATTTTTAGGTGCCGATACAGGCACATTATAGCTGCTTTCGGGGCTTACGACCAGCCTGTTTGATACGAAATATTTTTCGCGCTGGTATCCAAAAATGGAATCTTCCAAAGCAATAAACTTTTCTGTAGCATCGAAGGGCAGTCTTAGGCTATAGGTATTTTTTTTGGCCGGGATAATATCTCTCCTATATTGCGGATTTAAGGCACGTAATTTTTCTACAGACAAGCCTGTTACCGCGGCAATCTGATTAAAATGCAACAGATCCGAAATCATAAGCGTGTCGGTTGCCTCATTTAGTTTGGCGGGCTTAGGCGTTATCCTATGTTCCTTGTAATAATTCATGGTATAGGCTGCCGCTATAAAAGCCGGCACATAGCCTCTTGTTTCGCGGGGCAGTCGATAATAAATTTGCCAAAAATCGCGCTTACCACCCGAACGGTATATGGCCTTGTTCACATTACCCGGTCCGCAATTGTAGGCCGCTATCACCAGGTACCAGTCGCCATAAATGTTATACAAATCCTGCAAAAACTTAACAGCGGCCTGGGTCGACTTGAGCGGATCCCTGCGATCGTCTACATAGGAGTCGAGCTTAAGACCATACATACGGCCGGTGCCATACATAAACTGCCATAGCCCCGATGCCCCGGCCCGTGAAAATGCTCTGGGGTTAAGTGCCGACTCAATGATGGGCAGGTACTTGAGCTCCAGGGGGAGATTAGCTGCATCCAAGGCTTCCTCAAACATGGGAAAATAATAATCCGAGAGTCCCAGCATCACCTCTACTTGCCCCCTTTTACGTTGGGTGTAGAGTTCGATATACGCCTTTACCTTTTTGTTAAAAGGAAATTCGAGCGGCGACTCAATAGCTTGCAAGCGTTGAATATATACCGAATCAGGTAAGTCTTTCGGAAAGCTTAGGGGCATTATTTCCTCCTCTACCTTTGCATCTACTTTAACCGTGTCTAAATTTTCGGTAAAAAAACCCTTCTCCACATCGCTGTCTAATACTACCGAATCTTGTTGGAGTGTATCCGCAATCACGGTCAGCGAATCCTTTATCACCGTTTGCTGTGCTCCCAAAGTGTTAGTCAGTAACACTGCTACTGCACCAATTGTTAAAAACCTAAACATTTCTTTTTTTATTATTTGTTGTGTTGATTAATCATTTTTTTGTACACCGGGTTTTATTGACCAATGTTTAAAAAATAAAGCGTACCTGTACACCCACTCCACTAAACCCGCCATAAACGGGCGTTATGGTTGGTTCTACGTGCATGCTTAAATCGTTACTTACGTCGAATGATTTAAAATGTGCATCCACGCTGGCATCTACCAGGTTTAATACATAAACTAAAGCCAGTCCCACATAACTTAAATCTCTGTATTTTTTATAGTATTTTTTTTTATTTTCAAGCGCTTGCTGAAACCAGCTGGCATATTGTCCACCATTTATTACCTGATCCTCAGAAATGGTAGGTGGCAGTACTTCGAGATAGCTTTTATTAGCCGGGTCCTGTATTAAAAAATCGCGATAGGCTCTTCTGTATTTTTTGTAGTTGGTTGTGTTAAAATCCAAACCGTAAATAACCCCACCTATGCCGGCATACAAAATGGGTATTTTCCAGTATTTCTTGTTATAAGCCTGCCCCAGACCGGGTAAAATTGCAGAGTAAAAAGTAGCCTTGTGTGGCGAGTGCGTTTTAATGGTAACCGGCTTTGCGTATATCGTATCCTCAACAATAATGGTGGAATTGTCGTTTTGGGCATATGCCCTATTACAACTCCCCAGTATCACTATCCACACCGCTACCTGCAAAAATACCCTATACTTGTTCACCGATGAAAATTTCAAATAATTATTTTTTATAACGGCCTTCTTACGGCAAAAACTATTCCTTCGTATTCGCCTTGTCCAAAATGGCAATTATCCGCTCTAATTCTTCGTCCGATTTAAAGGGTATTACAATTTTACCATCGCCTTTTTGTCCACGCGAAAATTGAACGTTCGTATTAAAAACAGCCGATATCTGATTGCCGAGCTGTTTGTATTCCTCGGGCATTACCGCCTTTTTACCGCTTGGTGGTGTTACGGCCTTAGGGGTAGCCATCTCCCGCACCAGGTCTTCTACCTTGCGAACTGAATAGTCGTTTTTTACTATTTCGTGGTAAATTTTTGTTTGCACCTCAGGGTCTTCCACCCCAATGATGGCACGTGCATGACCCATACCCAATTTCTTATCGCGCAGTCCTAATTGTATTTCACCCGGCAACTTCAGCAAGCGAAGGTAATTACTTACGGTAGCCCGTTTTTTGCCCACCCGCTCCGACATACTTTCTTGTGTGAGCTTGCATTCGTCAATCAGGCGTTGGTAGCTGATGGCAATTTCGATAGGATCAAGATCCTCACGTTGAATATTCTCCACCAAGGCCATTTCGAGCATGGTTTCGTCATCAGCGCTGCGCACGTAGGCAGGAACTTTCTGTAAGCCGGCAATTTTTGAAGCTCTGAATCTTCTTTCACCTGCTATCAACTCATATTTATCGCCACTTTTGCGAACGGTGAGGGGTTGAATAACACCCACCTCACGTATGGATGCAGCCAGTTCCTCCAGCTTTTCCTCATCAAAACGCGAACGCGGCTGCCATGGGTTAGCAACGATTTTGGTCAGTTCAATTTCGTCCATCCCTTCCAGTGGTTTCCCACGAGACACATCTTCTGAATTATCGATGAGGGCTCCTAACCCTCTTCCTAAAGCACTTTTTTTTGCCATTCTTTATTTTATCACTTTGTCTTTGTTGTCCATCCTGGTCATGTTGTTTTTTTGCAACAGTTCCCGCGCCAGGTTCAAATAATTAATTGCTCCCTTGCTCGAAGCATCATACTCAACCACTGCCTTTCCATAGCTTGGCGCTTCGCTTAGCTTAATGTTACGTGCTATCAAGGTTTCAAAAACCATATCCTGAAAATGACGCTGCACTTCCTCTACCACTTGATTCGACAAACGGAGTCTGGAATCGTACATGGTAAGTAAAAAGCCTTCAATTTCGAGCGACTTGTTAAGACGGCTCTGTATTATCTTAATGGTATTTAAAAGCTTCCCTAAGCCTTCGAGCGCAAAATACTCACATTGTACCGGTATAATCACCGAATCGGCCGCCGTGAGCGAATTAACGGTAATTAAACCAAGCGACGGTGAGCAGTCTATTAGAATAAAATCGTAAAGACTCCTTAATTTATTAAGTACATTTTTTAATACGTTTTCCCTGTTGGGCCGGTTGAGTATTTCAATTTCGGCACCTACCAAATCAATGTGCGAGGGTAAAATATCCAAACCTTCAATCTCTGTTTTTAGCAAGGCCGTTTTAGGATCAATACCATCCACGATACATTCATAAATACTGGCTTCTATCTCGCGCAGGTCAAAACCAAAACCTGATGTGGAATTTGCCTGCGGATCGGCGTCAACAACTAATACTTTATATTCTAAAACTGCCAAGCTAGCAGCCAGATTTATAGCGGTAGTTGTTTTTCCTACGCCTCCTTTTTGATTTGCCAATGCAATAATTTTTCCCATATTACGGAAATTAAAATATTAATTTAGCTCTTTAAATAATCCTTGATACACCTTTTTTAATGTGCTGCAAGCCAATTGTTTGAATTAAACTGACCTGTCCGTAGCACCTACTCTCCTATCTTTTGGAAAAGGCAGTCAAAGTTAAACTTTTAATTAAAACATCATATACGATTAAGCGTTTAAAAAGTTAGCGCCTGCAAATAACTATTCGCAAAACCGGTTACAAAAAATTACACCTCAATTTTTTGTACACATTCCTTTAAAAGTAATTCCTTGTTAATAGGCACAACCCCTGATTCTTCACACACTAAACCACCAGCCATATTAGCCACACGGGCAATCATCTCGGGGTCCAGCCCCTCGGTTAAACACAGGGCGCTTACACTTATAACGGTGTCGCCGGCACCCGAAACATCCGATATGCTTCGTATTTCGGCGGGTATAATAATAGGCTGTCCGTCTTTATGTTTTACAAAAACACCGTGTTCCGACAGCGTTATCATCAATATGTCGATATTTTGTTGTTGTTGAAAATCTATCGCTGCCTCAATCAGCTCTTGCGACTGCCCCTTTTTTAATTCGAGTTTACAACCCTCGTTAAACTCTTTAAAATTAGGTTTAAAGAGGGTGATGCCCTTGTAATCGTTATAGTTTTGTTTTTTGGGATCTACCAAAGTAGGAATGCCGCTTTGAGTGGCCAGCTCAACAACTTTTTTTATCAATGAAGGCGTGATGACCCCTTTGTCGTAATCTTCAAAAACAATGGCGTCTATCCTGTATGTTTGCAACACACGTAACAACTTGGCCATCAGCTTTTCTTCGGATGACAACTGAATAGGGCTGCAAATTTCCTCATCAACGCGCAACAAATGTTGATGTTGGCTCATCACCCTGGTTTTTACCGTTGTTACCCGTTCTTTGCACTTTACAATTCCTTCGGAGCTCAGATTTTGCTTGCGAAGCAGTTTAACGAAATCGGCAGCGCGCAGGTCGTCGCCAATAACAGAACAAAGGATGGGTTTAGCCCCCAAAGCCTGAACGTTTAAAGCCACATTGGCCGCACCTCCAAGCCTGTTCTCTCTTCCCACACCCGACAATATAGGTACCGGTGCTTCCGGCGAAATACGGTTAACATCACCCCACAAATATGAATCGATCATAACATCCCCCAGAATAAGGATATTTTTATCCTTAAAAGACGCAAACAGTTGTGAAAAGAATTTTTTTTCCATTCTTTATTTTTTGCACAAAGATAAAAAAAATAGGTAAGCACAGTGGGAGATATAAAAAAGGTGGAACCACTATTGAATAATCCTATGCCAGCGATAGCTATTCCAAATTAAGCTCACTTGGTGCCAACACGGTTTTACCTATTACATAAAGTGCACATTCAGGTTTATCCTTCCTGAATCAGGATTGGAAAGAGGTATTATAATTTGGTTGGTATTTGACATAGGCATGTGTTTAATACCCTTCCCTACCAGCCACATCGTATTTTCAATAAGCTCTGACTATCTTGAAGGTTATTAGCGCTGCTCCTCCAAAAAATTTAAATAGCCCCTTAAACCTTTCTTTTTTCGAAGTTCTATGTCTGTAACCTCGTAATAAATAATGGATTTTTTATATTTGCAACGCCTCAAAGGTGTGCGTATTTTTATTTTTTAGCTTCTCATATAATAACAAGCCCTATGGAAACCCATATTTTTAACAAACAAAACTCTTTACTTAACCAGTTTATTGCCGAAATCCGCGATAAAGAAATACAGACCGACCCCATTCGGTTCCGAAAGAATATTGAACGTATGGGTGAAATTCTGGCTTACGAAATAAGCAAAGCATTTACGTACAAAAGCATTGACATCCAAACCCCACTAGGCGTATCGCACGAATTTGTATGTGACGAACAAATTGTAATAGCCACTATTTTAAGAGCCGGACTGCCTATGCACCAGGGGGTGCTCAATTATTTCGACGGTGCCGAAAATGCCTTTGTATCCGCCTACCGCAAATACAACGAAAAAGGTGATTTTGATATTCATATCGAATACATTTCTTCACCCTCGTTACAGGATAAAATAGTGATACTTACCGATCCTATGCTGGCCAGTGGTGCCTCAATGGATTTGGCCTACAGAGCGCTTTTAACCAAAGGGATTCCCAAGCACATCCACATTGCCTCCATCATTGCCAGCGAAGAAGGGGTGGAGTATGTACAAAAAAATATGCCGGCAGACAAAATAACGTTGTGGTTAGGTGCTGTAGATAAAGGACTGAACGAAAAAAAATATATTATACCCGGCCTGGGCGATGCCGGCGATTTGGCCTTTGGAAGCAAGATTTAATTTGCGTTAAACCTTTATGTTAATCCATAAAGATAAAAAGGGAAAGCACATAGGGCACAATGGAAGCACAAAGGGCACAAAAAGCATGGTGTGCATAGTGCCCTCTTTGCCAGCATAGTAGTTGCGTTTCTACCTTCTTATGTTTTCCTTTTAGGTTTACCACGATGTATCCAATACCATAAAAAGAAGCCGCTTACCAAAACCACCAGCATACTCAATCCGGATAAAGGCACATAAAGAATATAAAAAGGTCCCAGTAACCATTCAAATATTCTTCCGGTATGAATCTCTAAACAGACGTTCCATAAGGACATGGGTGTATCCTCTACCAAAGTGGGCATAGCCAAAAAAGGGCGATTCCCACTTACCGGCACAACACCCCTATTGTAATCCGAATACCAAATGTTGGCGTTATCCTGATACAGCAAACCACTGACCATGTGATCCGAAATAGGTCTGCCTGTTTTCGCTTGGTTGTGCCAGGGTTCTCCGGCACCTAAATTATAAATGGCTCCCGTGCTAAGTTTCCAACTAAACAGGCCGGAAAAAGAACCCACCAAATACTCATCCTCATCTACTTGTTGTAAGGCATTGCAACCCATAACGCTAACGGGCGGCTGTGCAACCTTTGGAGCCGCCATATAATTCAATAGCTCATCGGCCAAATAAAATCCCTCCGATGTGGAAAAAACATAGCGCTGCATCTTCGTATTCCACGTTAACTTACGCAGCTTATCGTGCCATGGATTAATGTTATCGAGGTGGGTATAAGGTATTATGCCAATTTTTGCATTGGCAATAGCGATTAACAATGGGGGGCGTAAAAACATCCCGGTAAGGGCGTTGCTTAGCACAAAAACAACACCAAGGTAACCTAACACATTGTGCCATCGCAGATTGGTGGCTTTTACTGAGCGGTACTTTGTGCTTTTCCGCTTCTCTTTTTTTATGAATTTAGGATAAAAGAAGTGAATAAGACCCGTAATACTCAGTATGATGACAAGAATTCCTAACAAATCGACAAACAACTTACCCGCCAGGCCAAACAACTCACCACTATGCAAATTCCACAAAAACTTAAACCATGTTGTCTCTTTTTTATAAGTAGAAGGAGCAGGCAATTGATGTGTATCAAAATATTTTAAATCCGTGCTTGTTAATAATAAATCACGGGTAAGCACTAACAGTGTATCCCCCTTTAAGGCCACATCCGTTATACGTTGGTTTTTAACAGGCAAATTTACCTTATTCCAACCCGTGGGATTATCGTAACGGAAAATACCATTTAAGGTTCCCGCCACCAATCCGGCCCGGGGCGTATACTGCATAGCCACAACCGAACGATTGTCGATGCCTTTTTCAAACCCTTCGTTAAATGCTGAAAATGTATCAAAATCCTCATTGCTATGGTACACTCCACCTTTACCATAAATAAATACCGAATCCTCCGATAAAAACAAGCTGCCCTTAATGGCATCAAGGTTCCAGTTTCTATAGGTATAATCGGCAGGAAGTAGTTTTCGGGACACGTTAATTGAAGCAAATACCGTGCGATGGTTCATCACAATGCCCGAAGCTGCGAATAGCAAGGCCAAAAACGACATTACAATGGCAGGCCACTTGTGCCATACCTTAAATCGCTTTATCCATCTTATTTTATTCTTATTCACGCTAACTTTATATCTTCTAATTGAAATAACATTCCTCACCTTCCTCATAAAAAAAGGGCAGAAAGGTATAAACCCTGCTGCCCTTTGTATATTTGTTTGTCCGTTAATTTAGTTCGCCATCGCTTTTTGCAAAACTGCCTTAAAAGCATCGGGATGGTTCACAGCCAAATCGGCTAAAACTTTACGGTTGATGTCGATATTTTTTTTGTTCATCGCACCCATTAGTTTAGAATACGAAACCCCCTCTAAACGAGCTGCAGCGTTGATACGCATAATCCACAGTGCTCTGAACTGACCTTTCTTTCTTTTACGGTCGCGGTAGGCGTATTGCAATCCTTTTTCGTAGGTATTCTTGGCTACCGTCCATACATTTTTTCTGCGACCAAAGTTACCTTTGGTTTCTTTTAAAATCCTTTTTCTGCGTGCTCGTGAAGCCACCGCATTTACTGATCTTGGCATTTTGTTTTGTTTTTAGAATGAGTAGCGCCCATCTGTATGGGTCTTTCGGCTATCTTCATTCGGTTAATGATTTAATAAAAATAAGGTTGCTACCTTATTACTTCATGTTCAACATCAACTTAACGTTATTTAAGTCGGCTGGATGAACTAAAGTTGAATACGTAAGATTACGCTTTTGCTTTTTTGTCTTCTTGGTTAAAATGTGACTTTTAAAAGCATGCTTTCGTTTAATCTTACCCGTTCCAGTAAGCGTAAAACGCTTTTTTGCACTGGAATTTGTCTTCATCTTTGGCATTGTACAAGTATTAAAGTGTTTGTATAATATATATATGTAGTTGAAGCTTTACTTCTTGGCTTTTTTAGGTGAAAGGAAAATAATCATCCTCTTACCTTCAAGCTTAGGCAGTTGTTCAACCTTTCCGTACTCTTCAAGATCCTGGGCAAAGCGCAACAGCAATATTTCGCCTTGCTCCTTAAACAAAATAGAGCGACCTTTAAAAAACACATAAGCCTTTACCTTTGCTCCCTCTGAAAGAAATTTCTGGGCGTGTTTTAATTTAAAGTTATAATCGTGGTCGTCGGTATTAGGACCAAACCTAATTTCCTTTACAACTACTTTTTGCGTTTTCGACTTCAGCTCTTTTTGCTTACGTTTTTGTTGGTACAAAAACTTTTGATAATCCGTAATTTTACATACCGGCGGATCAGCTTTAGGAGAAATCTCCACCAAATCTAACTCCAAATTATCGGCCATTTTTATGGCTTCAGATGTGGAATAAATTCCCGGATTATCTATATTATCGCCAACCAGTCTAATTTTTGGAATTCTTATTTCGTTATTTACACGAAAGTTTGATGTGTTCTTCTGCGGCGGACCGCTAGATTTTCTTCTGTTTAGTGCTATTGTCTGATCCTCCCTTAATTAATTAATATTACTTTGATTCAATCGCTGCTAGTTGCTCTTTAACTTCGCTATTAATAAATTGTATAAAATTTTCGATCGTCATCGAACCCTTATCGCCGTCGCCCTGTTTACGAACCGAAACCGTATTTGACTGGGCTTCATTTTCGCCTACAATCAGCATAAAAGGTATTCGTTTAAGTTCGTTATCCCTGATTTTACGGCCGATTTTTTCATTACGCTCGTCTAAAACGCTGCGAATATCGGAATTATTCAGGACTTCTGAAACTTTTTTTGCGTATTCATTAAATTTTTCGCTGATTGGTAAAACCACCACCTGCTCAGGAGTCAACCAGAGCGGGAACTTTCCGGCCGTGTGTTCAATGAGCACAGCCACAAAACGTTCCATACTTCCAAAGGGCGCTCGGTGTATCATCACCGGCCGATGTTTTACGCCATCACTACCCATATACTCCAGCTCAAAGCGATCGGGCAGGTTGTAATCCACCTGTATGGTTCCCAACTGCCATTTGCGTCCTATGGCATCGCGCACCATAAAATCGAGCTTGGGGCCATAAAATGCGGCTTCGCCATATTCTACAATAGTCTCCATGCCTCTTTCCTGGCAAGCCTCCACAATAGCCGTTTCGGCTTTTTCCCAATTTTCGTCGCTACCTATATATTTTTCATGGTCGTCTTTGTCGCGCAAGGAAATTTGTGTAATAAAATCCTTAAAGTCTAATGCCTTAAATATATAAAGGATGATGTCGATCACTTTCTTAAACTCATCCTTCAGCTGATCGGGTGTACAAAAGATATGTGCATCGTCCTGCGTAAAACCACGTACACGGGTTAACCCGTGCAGTTCGCCGCTCTGTTCGTACCGATATACGGTACCAAACTCGGCCATGCGGATAGGCAGATCCTTGTACGAAACGGGATGTACTTTATATATTTCGCAATGGTGCGGGCAGTTCATTGGTTTCAGCAAAAACTCCTCACCATCGGCCGGCGTGTTAATAGGTTGAAAAGAATCCTTACCGTACTTGGCATAATGACCCGATGTTTCGTACAACTGCTTTTGACCGATATGCGGTGTTATTACCTGTTGATAACCATATTGTACCTGTACTTTTTTCAAAAAATTCTCCAGCAACTCACGAAGTCTGGCCCCTTTAGGCAACCAAAGAGGCAATCCCTGACCCACATTTTGCGAAAAGGCAAACAGCTCCAATTCTTTACCAATTTTACGATGATCGCGTTTCTGCGCTTCTTCCAACTGTACCAAATATTCATCGAGCATTTTTTGCTTGGGAAAAGTTATGCCATAAACCCGTGTCAACTGCTTACGTTTTTCATCGCCTCGCCAATAGGCACCGGCAATACTCAACACTTTTACCGCTTTAATCAGCTCGCTTGAGGGCAGGTGAGGCCCCCTACATAAATCGGTAAAATTCCCCTGCTCGTAAAAAGTAATGGTACCATCTTCCAGTTCGTCAATAAGCTCAAGCTTGTACTCATCCTGCTTATCCTCAAAAAAAGCTAAAGCTTCGGCCTTGCTCACCTCGCGACGCTGATAAGCATTCTTTTGGCGAGCCAGCTCTTTCATCTTCGCCTCTATCTTAGGAATATCGGCATCACGCAACACCACATCGTCGCCCGGATCCACATCGTAATAGAAACCGTTTTCAATCGACGGACCGATACCAAACTTCATGCCCGGGTACAACGCCTCCAATGCCTCGGCCATCAAATGAGCCGAAGAGTGCCAAAAAGCATGTTTACCCTCTTCGTCCTCCCACTTGTACAATTTTATTGAAGCGTCGGTATGTATAGGCCGTGTGAGATCCCATGTTTCGTCATTTACCGAAATCGATAACACTTCTTTTGCCAATCGGGGACTAATGCTCCGGGCAATTTCTAAACCGGTAATGCCGGCTTCGTACTCTCTTACACTATTATCTGGTAAGGTTATTTTAACCATTGCGCCTTATTTGCTGAAAAAATTAACTAAAAAACGGTGCAAAGATAAGTAATATTCCCTATCGGTAAATATTGACAGCTGTTTTTTTAAACGTTTGATACGGAACCGGGATGTGGTATTCAGGTTTAGTTGTTAATAGTAACATGCGCATCGTTGATAATATTCTTCTGCGATGGATCTGAAACCGGTAGGCGCAAGGCTTCTTTGTATTTATTTAAAATACGGTGAGCCCTTCTCCGGAAAATGGTTAATTCTAACATTATTTGTCTTCCGCCGTTCAATTCAACACAAACTTTGTAATTCTTGGTATTACGGTACTTTTCCTTTATCAGAACCATTTGCTTTAATTCCTCTCTTTTGAAAATAGTTACTTCCTTTTTAAAAAAACCAAAGTAGGTAAGCTTAAGTCTATGCTGATCAACATCTACTCTACTAACCATTTCAGCCTGAATATATCTGAATATAGAGCCAAATACCACCCCAAAAATAAAGACTATAAAAAACTCCGGAATTAAAATCCCAGTATTAATTGCATTAACAACAAACAAAATAACAGGCACATAGATGATTAAGGCAGTAACAGTGGAAAACACAAAAGTTATAAAGCCTCCATTGGGAATACAAACCAATGGCAGCCGGCTCCCTATCTTTCTGAACGGGTGAAATGCAATGATTAAATCCAGGAAGGTTACTAAGTGGTACTTAAACCAGTTCAGTGATATCTTTTTATACATTTTAAATTTTATTGTGTCCTCTTAGCACCCATAAAATCATCATCTAAAGATGCATAACAGGAATTTAAATATTTAAAAAAATTATATACGTCAATTTTGTCCCCGGGTTATATTTAGTCGAATTGATTATTGCCACGTACCGTTATTTGAACCGAAAGTAGTAATCGCACGTTACTTATTTACTGACCTTTACTCCTCCACCTTAAAAAACCGGGCCCGGAAAATAAATTGAGTATTGCTAACCGTAATAAATTTGCGTAATGATACTTACAACACCCATCGAAACAGCTTACCTCACAGGCACAGTTAAAGGAGATACCGTAATTAATCCAGGGGAAACTTTATCCTATACCATTCACTTAAATTTCCGAAAAACCGTTAAATTATTACACATCAAATGGAGCTATCCCAATGTACTTGTTTCTGAAACTGACAGCATGGAAATAGGTGAAATTTTTGAAGAAGGGCTGGATTACGATACACAAATCCAACTTTTAAGCAAAGACGAAACCGAAGGATTTGGCAAGGTTGAATTTAGTTTTGCATTGGCAACTATGGATGATGAGGTAACTATCGAAAAGGTACAAATTCTGATCTCCGTATTTAAGAAAACGCTTGCCGATGTAAGCGAGATGAGTGAGTATTTACAAGAAAGGTATTTGTGGTGGGCCAATGACAATTTGCATCACGCAAATATATTGTTGGCCGATGGCCTTAGATGCATGGAAGATTTTATGCACATCGAATTCCCGCCCGAGCTAAAGGAGATATTATCGGCCGATTTGGAGTTTAACGCGATGGGTCATCCCGTTGACTACGAAGATTACCGCGCAATCATTCTGAAAAAAAAGGAACTTTATTCGATTAAGGATGTGGTATTTTATCGGGACAATTATTGCAACGAGAGCAATGATAAATTTGATATATCGGCAGCGCAGGAAACTAAAATTGAGGAGGGTTAAGTAATGGCAAAATGGGCAGCAGATTTCGCATTGGCAGCAGAAGTAAATCAGGACGTAATAAACTTAGTGCTCGATAAATTTATTCAGGCATTAAAATCCATACTTACTTTCACTAAAAAAATGGGACAGATTGGTTCTATCCAGGCCGAAGTAATCGACCTCAGTATTCGGGATCTGAGCGATCCCCCACCTTTGGGAGCCGTGATAACAGATACCGAGGCTGAGGGAATTTTTAAATTAAAACTGTTTGGGCTCACCATTATCAATACCAATATCGTGTTCCGCATTGAAAAGGTAGAATTGAACCTTGCAAAAACCGCAGCCGGACTGCCAAAGGGCATCATTATCAACATAACACCCGGCATGAAGATCTCGCTTACTTTCCCCCAATCAAGGTTTATTATTAAATGGTTATTGAACAGCATTATCGGGCCTCTTATTTCGTTTGGGGTGTGGCTGGCGTTCAGGATCATCCGAAAAGTGGAAATACCCGTGTGGGAATTGGTGGACATATTTGGTGCTTTAGGCCTGCGTTTTACGCCCGACTCTCCTTTGCTTACCGCCCAAAAGGCATCGCCACCTACCTCCTTGTTACTGGCCTCGGATTTTAATTTAACTAATCCATTACGGGGTACTGGTACCGATCTGAAACATTTTATTCCGGCCAACACCAATGTGGGTGCGGTGGTACACGAGCGGGTACTCAGCGCTGCGGTGCAACTGGCCTTTGCCAAAGGCTGGGTGCCTACCCGCTTTAGGGTTGGGAAATATAAAATATACATCAATTCAATATATGTTGAATTCAAACAGGATAAGATTGTAGCATCCGGTTCGTTAAAGGCAAAGAGAGGCAAATGCTGGTGCAAGGTTAAAGTAAAAATCACCTTCTCTGCAGCCGTGGAACCAAAAATCATCAATACCCAAACACCCAATCCCCTGGTCGATTTTAAATATGACGCCAACGTAAACACACAAGTTGCTATGTCGGGCATGTTGGTTGTGTTGGGCGTTATTATGTTTGCGCCCGTATTTTTATCCTTAACCGTGAGCATGTCTTTTTTAATCAATATCGTATTAAATCAATTCCTGCCATTCTCAACAACATGGTCCCAAAGCGGTGCCAACCTGACCATACAGGCCAAATCGGTTCATTTTAGCGGTTTTGTTCCGTTCCGGATGAACTTCCCCTTACAGTTGAGCGGTAAGGGGAGCTACGATTTAAGTCGTTTCCGGCAGTTTCAGCTACCCAATAACGGTCCGGTTATTCAAGTAGGCTATACCCCTGAAAGCCTCGCCATACAGGAAGATGAAATAAGGGTTGCCGTAGCGTTGAGTTAGTGGTATGCTGAGCCCAAATAATTTTTTAGCACACCCGGTGTTCGTTCAACAGCACTCCCTATAACGCCAACACTGGCAAAAATAACTACCTGCCAACAATGCGTACTTATTGCGTAGCACGCTTATAACTTGTATATTCGCAGCATCTTTTAACTTAAAAACGCATAGTAAAACAAGGATGAAGCATAAAGCAGGATTTGTAAATATTGTAGGCAACCCCAACGTGGGCAAATCAACTTTAACCAATAGGTTGGTAGGCGAACGGCTGTCTATTATTACCTCAAAAGCACAAACGACGCGCCATCGCATATTGGGAATAGTGAACGAAGAGGATTATCAGATTGTATTTTCGGATACACCCGGCGTTCTAAAACCCAATTATAAACTACAGGAATCCATGCTCCGTTTTTCAAAAATGGCTTTGCAAGATGCTGATATCATAATTTACATGACGGATGTAGTAGAAAAGTTAGACAAGAACAACGACTTTTTGAATAGTGTTAAAAAGACGGACTCCCCGGTAATATTAGTCATCAACAAAATTGATGAGTCGAACCCCGAACAATTAGACGAGTTGGTTACTGTATGGAAACAGGAGCTGCCCAAGGCAGAGATATATCCCATGTCGGCATTAAAGGGCTTTAACACCGACAACTTGATGAAACGCATTAAGGAATTACTGCCCGAGAGCGAAGCCTATTTTGATAAAGACGTTATGACAGATAAGCCTGTCCGGTTTTTTGTGTCGGAAATCATACGTGAAAAAATTCTATTGTATTACCAAAAAGAAATACCCTATTCGGTTGAAGTGGAGGTTGAGGAATTTAAAGAAGATAAAAAACAAATCAACATACGGGCTGTCATCCACGTTGCCCGCGAATCGCAAAAAGGGATTATCATAGGACACCAAGGAGCCGCCCTAAAAAAAACGGGCACCGAAGCCCGGAAAGATATGGAGAAATTTTTGGACAAAAAGGTGTTTTTACAGCTCTTCGTTAAAGTAAATAAAGATTGGCGCGACAAAGGCAAATCGCTGCGCAACTTCGGTTACGACCAAAAATAACTTGCAGTTTAAAATATAACACATGCCGTAGTGGCTAATAAATCCGTATCTTTGCACACTTTTTATTTTTTAGCACATCACAAATCCAAAATATAATGGGAAATATAGCAGCCATAGTAGGACGGCCAAATGTAGGTAAATCTACGCTTTTTAACAGGCTCACAGAATCGCGTAGTGCCATTGTTAACGAGGAAAGCGGCGTTACCCGCGACCGCCTTTACGGCAAAAGCATATGGAACGGATTAGAATTTTCGGTTGTTGATACCGGCGGGTATGCTGTAGGTTCGGAGGATGTTTTTGAAGAGGAAATCAGAAAGCAAGTGCTTATTGCCATTGAAGAAGCCGATGTTATTTTGTTTATGTTGGACGTAACAACCGGCATAACCGATTACGACGAGATGGTTGCCGACCTGCTGCGCCGAAGCAAGAAAAAGGTATTGGTGGTGGTTAATAAAGTAGATAACCCCGAACGGCTGGCCGATGCCAGCTACTTTTATTCCCTGGGCGTAGAGGAGCTTTTTTCGGTTTCATCGATCAACGGATCGGGTACCGGTGAACTCCTGGACAGATTAGTTGAGCTTTTTCCCAGCACAGAAAATGTTGAAGATCTGGATATTCCGCGATTTGCTGTGGTAGGGCGACCCAATGCCGGCAAATCGTCCATCATTAACGCTTTTATCGGTGAAGACCGAAACATTGTAACACCTATTTCCGGCACAACACGCGACTCCATCTATACCCGTTACAATAAATTTGGCTACGATTTTTACCTTGTAGATACCGCAGGAGTACGTAAAAAATCAAAGGTTTTTGAAGACCTTGAATTTTACAGCGTGATGCGTGCCATCCGAGCCATCGAAAATTCCGATGTTTGCCTGCTTATGATAGATGCTACCCGTGGTGTGGAAAGTCAGGACCAAAAGATATTTCAGCTGATACAAAGAAATAAAAAAGGCATTGTGGTTTTGGTGAACAAATGGGATTTGGTTGAGAAAGATACCATGACCACAAAAAAATATGAGGAGGATATCCGCAACAAATTTGCACCATTTGTAGATTTCCCCATTGTTTTTACCTCCGTGATTACCAAACAGCGCATACACAAGGCCTTAGAAATGGCTGCTGTGGTATTTGAAAACAAAACGCGCAGAATATCTACCTCCAAACTTAACGAAGCGATGCAAAAAGTGGTGCTCGACAATCCACCACCGTCCACCAAAGGCAAATACATTAAAATTAAATACATTATGCAACTGCCCACAAACACTCCGGCATTTGCATTTTTCTGCAATCTGCCACAGTATGTTCATGAACCATACAAACGATTTCTCGAAAATAAGCTTCGTAAACTGTATGATTTCACAGGGGTACCGGTTCAAATATTTATGCGAAAAAAATAAGAGGCAATAATGATAATAGCCCACACCAAAAATAAAGACAGACATTAAACAAATGTAGGGCTTACGATATGATAAGGATATTAGTGGCAGAACCCTCGTACCTGATCCGAAAAGGAATTGTAACAATTCTATCTGAATTAAAGGCAGTTACCGTAATAGATGAAGCCAACAACCCAGAGGAGTTACAGCAATCTTTGCAACAGGTTTTACCCCATATATTAATGGTAAATACCTCTATAAGCAGTTTGCCTCAAGCGGATAAAGTGATAAAAAAGTACGTGCCGGATATGGAAGTTATATATGTTTTCAACACCCCCCTGCCCCACCGTAACGACGAACAATCACTTTCGGTTTTTGATTCCAAAAGCCTACTATTGAGCAAGCTACGCAGGCAAGTAGAAAACATTGAAAAATCTGTGGTACACCACGATAACTCAGGCGACCTCACCGAACGAGAAAAGGATGTGTTACAAAAAGTAGCCCTGGGTAAAACCAACAAAGAGGTAGCTAACGAACTGTTTATTAGTACACACACTGTAATATCGCACCGTAAAAATATTACCCGAAAACTGGGTATTAAAACGGTATCCGGATTAACGGTATATGCCATATTAAACAATTTAATAAAATTGGAAGATATATCATAAAGCTAAAAAAACTATTCATTGGCTTGAAGAAAACAAAAAAAGGCCATCTCATTTGAGACAGCCTCTTTTTGTTCAACCTTTAAGCTATACGATAAACAAATATAGCATTGCAATTATCCTTCCAGACTCTCTTCTTTCTCAAATTTACTTCCATCTTCGTTATAAAAGTAGTGGATGGATTCGCCTTGTGTGTCTTTTACACTGATTCTGTAAACAGACGTCTCTTCGGCAGTTGTTGCTACAGCCGCTTTTGCTATTACCGCATCTTTGTTGTCCTCACCAAAAGCTTCAATCACTTTTACGGGAACTTTTTCAATGGCGATATCATTAAAAACCAATTCTTCCTGCACTACCGTAGTCTCTACTTGATTAGCTTGGATACTTTTGTTAGCAAATAATACTGCTGAACTAATACAAACGGCAAAGGCAATCATTAAAATACTTTTCATCTTTCCAATATTTAATAGTTAGTATAATATTTCGGTATGGTTAACCGCGTTGCCTATCCTACTACTAAATATGGTGCCGTAATCTTACACATGCTCACCAGGTACAGCTATGTTCATAACCCACAATAACTTACGCCACGTGCCACTTTGCGAAATTTTATTTTTACCTTTATAACATGTAGATTACATCCTACATATTGTAGAAACACGTGAGGCTGACGTTCATCATATTGAACCGATGATTATGATAATGTTATTTATATTGAATATTTGCTCCCTATTTAGTGTCATGTCAAAACTCTTTTTGGCGCTTGCTTATTGAAATAAGCTAAAATAAAAATATTCTTTTACGGTTTTCTTTTGATATCCTTTACTATTGAAATAATTGATTAGTTTTGGTACGCTCACCGTACAATAAAAATACGGTTTAGCCTGGCCTATTTATAAAAAATCATTACCATGCTGCAGAATAAAAAAATAGTTGGACGAAAAGAAATAGCCCACTTTCCGGAGTTGAAATTAAAGCACATTCATGTTAAAATGGATACGGGAGCCTACACTTCAAGTATGCACTGCCATAGTATCGTTGAACGCGACGGGCGTCTCTATTGCAATCTGCTGGATCCGGGCCATCATGCCTACAAAGACGAAGAGCTGGTGTTTGAACACTACAAACAAAAAAAGGTGAGAAGTTCAAATGGAGCCGTCGAAAACAGATACAAAATTGCAAGTACCATAGAATTGCTGGGGGAATCATACAAGATAGATTTGACCCTCACCGACCGCCAAAATATGAAAACTCCCGTATTGATAGGGCGAAAATTTCTGAATAAAAAATTCATTGTTGACGTTGCTAAAAAGTATACCCACTTATAGCAAATCATTTTTCCTGAATTTAGTATTCGTTTTTTACTATCTTAATAGCATATCCTTAAATTTAAAATATTCCTTATGAACATTGCAGTACTATCCCGAAACGCAAAATTATATTCCACACGAAGACTTATTGAAACAGGCGAAAAGAGAGGCCACAATATGGTTGTTTTGGATCACACCAAATGCGACATCCTAATTGAACGAAAAAAACCTCAGGTTTTTTATAATGGCCACGAAATAGACAATATAGATGCTATCATTCCACGCATTGGCGCATCGGTTACTTTTTACGGTACGGCGGTAGTGCGTCAGTTTGAAATGAAGAAAGTTTTTACGACTACCGAATCTCAGGCTCTGGTGCGCTCACGCGATAAGCTGCGTAGCTTGCAAATATTATCGCGTGCCGGCCTACACTTACCCAAAACAGCATTTACCAACTTTTCTAAAGATAACCAGAACATTGTTGCTCAGGTTGGTGGTGCCCCTTGCGTAATCAAATTATTAGAGGGAACCCAAGGCGTAGGAGTGGTGTTGGCTGAAACAAACAGTGCCGCCGAATCGGTGCTGGATGCCTTTGGTGGACTGAAAGCCCGCGTAATAGTGCAGGAGTTTGTTGCTGAAGCCAAAGGTGCCGACATAAGGGCTTTTGTGGTGGATGGCGTGGTGGTAGGAGCCATGAAACGGCAAGCCAAAGAGGGTGAGTTTAGGTCAAACCTCCATCGCGGCGGCAGTGCTACCATCGTGCAACTGAGCGACGAAGAAGAAAACGCCGCACTTAAGGCCGCCAAAGCCATGGGCTTGAGCATAGCCGGCGTAGACATGTTACAATCCAGCACCGGCCCTAAAATCATGGAGGTGAACTCCTCGCCCGGCCTCGAAGGTATTGAATCCGCCACCGGCATTGATATTGCTAACGCCATCATCCGTTTTATTGAGCGAAACGTTGATTAAACGATGTGATGGCAGCGAGTTATCGCAGGCAGCTATTATTATAGTCCGACTAGCCTACATGTAGCCGCTCCCGGCCTATCAAGCAAAACATAATCTGTATTTGCTGCCATTGCATACCACCCGCCCCCTATTTAGCAGGCCTAAAAAAATAATGTACAGCATTGTTTGCCTGCTAAGTTTATCCTATATTAATGGCAAAATAAGCTGATATGGAAAAAAATTCGAACATGCCCCCAATTTACATTGTTTCGGGCGGGAAAGGAGTAGCCGGGCACACGCTCGTGGAGTCTATGCTGATTCAATACCCCGAACATAAAATCCCTGTAATCATTGAGCCTGAAGTAAGCACACAAGAACAGATTGATGCCATTACCGATAAAGTAATTAAAACAAATGGCGTAGTGGCGCACACCATGGTCGATCACGTGGTGCGTCGCAAGCTGATTGACAGTTGTGAAACAAAAAACATCCGTCACTTTGATTTAGTGGGTAACATGACAGATTATCTGGATACCGTGCTTGATATGAAACCGGCTGATCAGCCCGGGCTTTACCGTCTGCGCGATATGGAATATTACCGGAGGGTGCGCGCCATTGAATTTACCATGATGCACGACGATGGTCAGCATACAGATAAAATTGCCACGGCCGACATTGTTTTGGCCGGAGTTTCGCGTACCGGAAAAACCCCCCTGAGTATATATTTGGCCATGTTTGGATGGAAGGTGGCCAACGTTCCTATCGTGCCCGGAACACCAGTTCCGGAGACACTTTTTCAGATAGATCCGCGTAGGGTATTTGGCCTTACCATTTCAATGGCCTACCTGATTGCCCAACGCAGTAGCAGGGTAAGCCGTATAAATATGGATCCAAATAGCGATTATATCGACCGGCGAAAGGTACGCATGGAGTTGGACTATGCTGCTAACCTGTTCAAAAAAGGTGGCTTTACAGTGCTAAATATCAGCAATAAACCCATTGAATATTCTGCCAATGAAATACTCACTATATTGACTTCGAGATTTGGCAGCGACAAATGGACAAAAGATGAGGAGCATTAGCGCAGAGATACAAGGTGCCAAAACCGGGCTTACAATCAAAACGTGTAGTGGAGAATATGGGTATTAATGAACAAACAAATTATAGCTTGGCATAGATGCAAAACGAAATAACACGGTGCCTACACCCCATGCTGTCAGCTATCTGAATGGTTAGGTGTCAGCCACTGGGGAGTCTCGTCCTGGATGGGCAGGAACACAGAAAAGATTCACTGCACCTTTATCAGAGTACAGTATCAGAAAATACGAAAAAATTTTATATTACGTTTTAAGACCTGTCAGCGTGGATAGACCACCCATCAGTTTGTAAGAGATGGGCTGGTTTGTTTATGAATAATAAACAAACTTTAAACAAAAACTTCACATTGCTGTTTAATAGATGCAACACTAATGGAGTTTGTTTGTTATAGAACCTTAGCAAAGATATAGAAAGATGAAAGAACAACTAATAAAAACAACAAGCCAGCCTACTTCATCCAGGATAAGTGGTGGAAACAAGATAAAAAAGGAAGTAGAAGGCAAATTTGATTACTTAAAGGAATTTGTTGAGGAACGATTTCAGAAGAAATTTCCCCAAAAAGACTTTTTATCAGCATGGATGGAATATAACCACTTGCGCGATTTTAAGATATCCGATAACGTTGAAGATGTTGGGGGTATTTCGGAAGAGGGGCATTACATTATGCGTACCATAACAGAATATTTTATTAGCCAAGCTTTTAAGGCGATGAAAATTGATATGGACGATCCCAATGTAGGTGGCGAAAAAGGTACGCCCTATCGCCTGGCCAAAATGTATTGTGGTAATGATTTGAGCGACGATACGGAGTTACTCTCGGGCAGATGGTCGCACAAACCCCTTATGACCAGCTTCCCTAATGAGCAAGGGCAAAAATATCCTATCACAAAGCGAGTGGATATTGTTTCAGTGTGTTCGCATCACACAGCACCCTTCAGCACCCTTTTCAGAGACGGCTCATTTGCTGTAATCAGCTATATCCCCGGCAAAAAAATACTCGGTATATCCAAACTTCAACGGATCGTTGATTGGGTTGCACGCAGAGGACATTTGCAGGAAAACCTAACCAAAATGATTTATGACGAAGTTTGCCAGGCGGCTGAAACATCTTCGGTGTACGTTAAATTAAGTGGTCTGGTGCATACCTGCGAATCGCTGCGCGGAACACAAAGTAACGAGGGCGAATTTACCAGCGAATTTTATGGTGGCGAATTTGGTAATTACGAAATGCGGAGAGAAGTAAGTGGCGGGTAGCAGTTAGGAGCTTACAAAATAACTTCAGGCGGTGTGGCTTTTGCTAAGTATGCAGTTGAAAGGATAAACAAGCCTTATGGCCATAAAAATAAAAGATATAAAACCTTAATGATAATCAGAAAGAAATTTAAATTTGAGGGAGCCCATATTGTGCGGGACTGTTCGAGCGACAGGTGTAAAAAATCGCTTCACGGACACAGCTACGTGGTGGAAGTATTTTTAAGCTCAAACAAACTCGACTTTGGCCATATGATTTACGATTTCGGTTTGACCAAAGGTACCATAAAGGATATAATTGATAGCTTTGACCATGCCTATGCTATGTGGGACAAGGAAAGTGACGAATTTAAAACATTTATCAGAAACAATAGCGAGCGTTACATCGAAATGCCTGTAAGTCCCTCGGCCGAGTGCTTTGCACTTACACTGTTGTTTCTTATTGACAAAACATTGCAGGCCACAGAATTTAAAAATGGTGAGGGCAAGGTAAGTGTTAGTTCAGTGCGGGTGCACGAAACGGATACAGGCTATGCAGAAGCATTTCGAAAAGATTTGGATTGGTTTACCTTTGAGTTGGCTGATGTAACTTTTAGCCAAGCCGTAAAAGACGAATGGAAAGATGCTGAGATGTATGATAAACTATTGATGTACCACAAAGGTGAGTTAGACGCTAAACCTTTTGTAAATCCCCAGGTAGAAAGGATATTTTGAAAAAGTGAAAAGCCTTCCTGCAAACGCTTTTAATGCAGGAAATACGGCAAATGCGCAAATAGAAAAACGAACATTCTCATAAAACCCATATAATCATCTGTTTGTAATTCGAATCAATCTTCATAATCCTGTATTTTTTTACGCATTCTTTCTACATCTTCCATCTTAAAATCACCAAAAAAAGAGAGTAGCACACCGTTTTGTTGACCCTGTAGTATCACGTGACACTCTTTTACCTTACGCCCCCTGCGCTGTACCCAAACTTCTGCATCCACTTCGGAATCAATATCTTCCACCCTGCTACAACCGCCTTTCCTCATGTAATGCCGCACCTTTTCAATGAATCTTTGTTTTGGTGCTTTGTTGGGCTTAAACATCACCAACCTCACCTCTTTTAAATCACCTCTTATCTTGCTGGCTTGTTCTTTGTCCTCATTTTCTGCATCAAAATCCATAAATTGGAGCAGATTCTTTGAAAGCGACAAATAGGTCACCTCATCCATACCGCGAAAATCCTTAAACATTCTTTCGGTCGTTTTTTGCTGCGAAAAAACAAAAAGGCTGCCAACACCCATCAGCCATAATACCAAGGCAATACGCACTAAATTTTTCATACTGTTAACGCTTTTTTTCGCACCCAATCAATTGATACGATTATATACCATCCATTCCAGCTCATCATCTACATTTACAGTAACGTCTTGCGGAACAGTGAGGATCACCTTCAACTTTTGGTTTCTTATTTTGCTTTCCTCCTGAAGGGTAAAAATAGCATCCACATTCAACACAGCATCTTCCTGCATCCAGAAAAACTCAATATCATCGCAATTTTTTTGGGCTTGATCAATCGTCTTCCCTCTGGCCGATTTCATAATTTCGATGGAATACTCACGGCCTGACACCAGTTCTATACGAGGACTGCCTTGTACATAAAACTTTTTATTATCTGCATACACATCTAGTTGATTAACATCAAACAAATGATTTTTAAGTTGGTTGTTATAAACCGCGGGGTTCGGTTTTAGGTAAATAATGCTGTCGTTAGGCAGTTGCAGCAATTCTTTTTGATAGGTATCATGCGATACGGCAAAATCACCCGCCACACGTGCCGAAGCATAAAACAACATTATAAGGCCTATTACCCATAGCGCCAGCGAAGCCAGTCCCGCGAATTTAATTCTGGACTTAAACCTAAAAACAAGTCTAAACCCCAGGTAAAACAATGCTACCACAGGAATACATGTAACCAATACAAGTCCTATACTCCCAAAAATCATATCCTTACCGGATATAAACAAGCTGGGCAGGGAGGTGAGGTAATTTCCCACGCCTGAAAAATCGAGGAAGGTAAAACCAAAGGTAAATGCGAATATTAATGACACCAGTACAATTAAAGTGGTTATCATTAATACAGCACCAATAATAACAGCCAGCGCTTGTAATAAGCCACTGATCGCATTACCGATGGTGTCGGAACCTCTGGAAAACGCTCCTGACGAACCTTGATAAGCCTTGGATCGTTTAAACCTGTCCGAAACCTCTCGGTATTCATTCCTCAGGTTTTCCTCCCAACGTTCATACCCCGCGGGACCTTTCATCTGTAGCTTTTCCGTGATAGTAATTGCTTCGGGCATCGCTATCCATAATACGATGTAAACCAGTAGTGATGATCCATAAAAGAAAAATGTAAATAAAAACAAGATACGGAACACTAAGGGATCCACGTTGAAATAAGCACCAAGGCCACCACATACACCCCCCAGCACACGATTATCCGGATCGCGGTACAAACGTTTGCCATACAAAGGTGGAGCCATTTCGCCGGAAGGTTGGCGTTGGTAATTTTCTTCCTCTTCTGTTTCGTTGGCAATATCCTGTGGCTGCCCAATGGTGCCCATCACCTCCTCCACTTCGCCTAAAGTGATTACTTCATTCATTGATTGCTTTTTACTGTGAAAAAGCTCAGCAATACGGGCTTCAATATCCGAAACTATCTCTTTGGCTTCCTCTTTGTCAGAGAAACTTCTTTCAATATTTTTAAGATATTGGTTTAATTTCTCATATGCATCCTCATCAATATGAAAAGCAAAGCCGTTTAGGTTGATGTATAGTGTTTTTTTCATATGTATTATTTTTTCTATCGTCGGTCATATGGAACTCCTGAAAAATCCAATTATTCCCCTATATGCAATTTAAATGACTGAATTTGTATGCGCGTTTCATTTTTTTAGTATCTCGAAATGGATAACAAAATCAGATGCGGTGCAGGGGCTGGTAAAATTACCCCCACGTACTTACATCAAAAGCCTCTATCAACTATTACCAAAAAATAAAAGCACTGCCCAGTATAAAGCTCAGGATCTTAATACCAAAAACTGTTAAAATAGCAAAGCCTATTATATACAGGATTATTTTAAAGGCCGTACGAAACAAAAGTCCTATCAGTAGAAATAACATTGCGATTACTACCCATCCAGGAAAATGGAAAAACGGCAGGTGTCCGATACGAAAGTTCACTTCATTCATAAAAGTGGGAACGGTAAAACTATTATGAACCAATTCGGTATGAGTAAAATTAAACGTAAACATATTAAAGAGCAATATGGCGCCACCCACAACAGCAACGATAATGAGCGTGGTTCTATCCCTCTTGTTAAATTTGTTCCACCAGCGCTCGCTCTTTTTATAAAAATTAGTGCCACGTACTTTACCAAACTGTCGTTTAACATCTTCGTACTCCTTGCGGATGGCTTTTTCTATGTTGTCGATAGTTACATTTTTACCATGCATCTGCAATTTTTGGGCAGTGGTTACGGCCGGAGGCACAATAATCCACAATACAATATATATAGGCACAATGGTGCCCAACCCTACAAATATGAGCAATGCAAAAATTACGCGTACCCACACCGGGTCGATGCTCAAATAGGCCCCTAAACCACCGCACACACCCCCCAGCACACGGCTTTCTAAATCGCGGAACAATCTTTTACTATTAGGCTGAGCATAGCTACTGTAATTAGATTTTCTCTCGGGCTCTTTCTCGCTATCTTCAGAATCGAAATCCTCGGGCTGCCCCATCATGGCCATCACTTCCTCTACCATGTGCATGCTTACTACCGCCGATAGGCCAGCTATTTTTTCGCTCAATAATTCAGCAATCCGGCTTTCAATATCACTTATTATTTCCTGGGCACCCTCCTGGTTTGCAAAATATTTTTCCAGTCTGTCCAGATACCCTCTTAAACGAGCAAAAGCATCATCATCAATATAAAAAACTCTGCCGCTCAAATTAATATTTATTGTTTTCTTCATGATTTTAAGATGTTTGCGAGTTGTTTTTTATCACAGTTACTGCATTTACCAAATCGGCCCAAGATGTATCCAATTCAGAAAGAAAGTCTGTACCCTTTTCAGTCAGTTCGTAATATTTGCGTGGCGGCCCCTGTGTAGACTCCTCCCAACGATACGACAAAAGTCCGGCATTTTTTAAACGGGTCAACAAAGGGTACAAGGTACCCTCAACCACAATCATTCTGGCATCTTTTAGCTCACTGATTATATCGGAGGTGTATTTGGCGCTGCGCGTTAGTATAGCAAGTATGCAATATTCCAGAACCCCCTTTCTCATCTGTGCTTTTGTATTTTCAATCTTCATAGGATGCTTTTTTTATATTTTCTATTCACAACATCGTAAATCAACAGTATCTGCCTTAACCTTGAATATGGCATTACAAATATATGGCTTTTATTTGGTACTATGCAATACCTATTACTATATTTTGCAATAAATTTTTCCCTATAAATCATATCATACTGATTTATTGCACTTTAAAATTTTAAAAAAAATCTACCTAAGAGAGCAGATAAGTATATATTGCCCTTTGCGGCCACTACTCTTTTTTTTGGACAAAGTCACTACCAACACATATACGTTATACGCCATTTTTCTTTCCTCATCCTTTTTAGAATGGATTTAAATTAGCCTAAAATCCGGTTTAAAGGCCAAAATTGTAACATCCGTTACATTATAATATAATTGCTTTAACTATTTTTAACGTGTTAATTTCAATTGATCCTACTATGCTAAAAAGCTTTCTTCCTCCTCCACGCTGGCAGTTTCCGGTAATGATTACCATAGCCATTTTTGTTGGTTTGGCACTCTTTACATTTAAGGTGTCCAATGCACCGTCGTATTTATCCGATAAACCGGAAACATGCGTAAACTGTCATATCATGGCACCGCAGTATGCCACCTGGAAACACAGTTCGCATCGCGAGTGGACCACTTGTAACGACTGCCACGTTCCACAAGACAATGTGTTTAACACCTATTACTTTAAGGCAAAAGACGGCTTACGACACGCCACGGTTTTCACAATGCGTGCGGAGCCCGAAGTTATTTTTATTAAAGACGAAGGTGCTGAGGTAGTACATCAAAATTGCATCCGCTGCCATCATCAACAAATAACCGACTCTAAACTGGGTGCAGGTGTAGCCAACCATACAGCTCACACACAGGATCGCAAATGCTGGGAATGCCATCGCGAGGTGCCTCATGGCAGGGTAAACAGCATCAGCAGCACGCCTAATGCCAGAGTGCCGCTACCTGAAAGTCCCGTACCGGACTGGCTAAAGAAATATACAAAATAGATGTACTGATAAAACTTACTGAATAAATACAACTTAAAATATACACCTATGAAAATGTTTGAAAAACGACCATGGCTGGCATGGCTCATATTTTTTGCTACCGTAATTGTTGTCTTCTTATTAGGATTACTGGCCTCCTCCATTGTTGAGCGCAGAGCCGAGGCCGCCTTTGTAAATGTGCCGCAAACACCTGTATCGGAATTTGAACCCAGAAACGAAGTGTGGGGCGAGAACTACCCACGCCAGTTCCAATCGTATTACCAAACGTCGGATACCACCTTTGCCAGTAAGTACAACGGCAGTGCCATGATTGATATGTTAGAGGTAGATCCTCGATTGGTAGTGCTATGGGCCGGGTACGGTTTTGCCAAAGATTATAGTCAGGGACGTGGCCATTATTATGCCATTACCGATGTGGTGAATACCCTGAGAACAGGAGGCCCCCAGAGTGCAGATGATGGCCCTATGCCATCAACCTGTTGGACTTGCAAGAGCCCCGATGTACCCCGCCTGATGAATGAGCATGGCGTAGATGAATTTTATAAAGGAACCTGGGCCAGCTTAGGCGCTGAGGTAGTGAACCCTATAGGATGTGCCGATTGCCACGATCCTGAAACCATGAACCTCAGGATTACCCGTCCTGCCCTGATAGAAGCTTTCGACCGTCAAGGTAAAGACATCACAAAGGCATCGCACCAGGAAATGCGCAGCCTGGTTTGTGCACAGTGCCATGTAGAGTACTATTTTGACAAGAAAAAGGTAGATGGTGCCAATTACCTTACCTTGCCATGGGACGGTGGGTTGACGGCGGAAGACATGGAGGAGTACTATGACAATATCGAGTTTTCGGACTGGACGCACGCATTGAGCAAAGCGCCCATGCTAAAGGCTCAGCACCCCGGTTACGAGGTATATATGACGGGCATACATGCCGACAGGGGTGTTTCGTGTGCCGATTGCCATATGCCTTACAAAAGTGAGGGTGGACAAAAATTTACCGACCACAAAATACAATCGCCACTCAATAACGTGGCCAACTCGTGTCAGGTATGTCACCGTCAGGAAACGGCCAACCTGATAGCCAATGTTTATGACAACCAGGACAAGATTATTGAAAACCGCGACAAGCTGGAAGAACTCATTGTACGAGCTCATGTAGAAGCAAAAAAAGCCTGGGATGTAGGTGCTAACGAAACACAGATGCAAGATATATTAATGGGCATTCGCCATGCGCAATGGCGTTGGGACTATGCCGCTGCAAGTCACGGAGGATCTTTCCATGCACCCGTAGAAATTGGCCGTGTAATTGGTACCGGAATTGATATTGCCCAGGAAACAAGGATTAAACTAGCCCGACTTTTGGCTCAATTAGGTCATAACGAAGAGGTACCGTATCCGGATATCGAAACCAAAGCTAAAGCTCAAAAATTTATTGGCTTGGATATGGAAGAATTGCATAAGGAAAAGCAGGCATTTAAAGAAAATCTTCTCCCCAAATGGATTGAGGAAGCACAAGCACGTGAAAAATCGTAAACCACGTTGGATGAAAACTTATCTATGATTTTAATATTAAAAGGCAACGGAAACTATCAGTTCAATCCGTTGCCTTTTTTTGAACCCGACAAGGTATTGATCTGAAAATCTAAAATCATCTATCATGAAAAACAATAGCTACAATCGCCTAATAAAAATACTCATTTTAAGTACAGTACTCGGTTGTGTTTTGCCCGGCTTGTTAATAGCACAATTTACACTAAGCAGCGAAATTCGTCCCCGGGTGGAGTTAAACCGAGGCTATAAATCATTAGCCGTAGAAGGGCAGGATGCCTCGCTTATCTCAACCCAACGCACCCGCCTGAACAGTATGTTTAAAAACGAATATGTGCTTACTAAGCTGGTTCTTCAAGATGTTAGACAGTGGGGAAACCAACCGCAATTAGTTGGCAATGAAAATAATTCCATCTCTGTGCATGAGGCCTGGGCTGAAGTGCTTTTTAATGATAAGTTCAGTTTAAGAGCCGGAAGGCAAGAGCTTATTTACGACGATCATCGTATTTTTGGTAACGTGGGCTGGGCACAACAAGCACGCTCACACGATTTGGCTTTGTTCAAGTACAAGGGCGAATGGGACATCCATGCCGGTTTTGCTTTTCATCAAAATAATAACATCACAAACGCCGACTATAACGGTCCAGATGCCTATAAGTCGATGCAATTTTTCTGGGCACATCAACAGTGGGAAGCCACAAAGTTGAGTCTGCTGTTCTTAAATAACGGAGTTGCATTTCCTTTGAGCCCGGGATTTGGAGTAGAACAAAAAACGAAGTACAGCCAAACCTTAGGTGGTAGGTTCGTTACCGGACTGGATGCAGTTAATATAGCCGCTAACGCCTATTTGCAGGTAGGGAAAGATGCAGGCAACAGAGATTTGAACGCCTATAATATTCTATTCGAAGCTTCAGGCAAGCTAAACCCGGAGACCGGCATCACGGGAGGATTCGAAATGCTATCGGGCACAGCTTTTAATGAGGATGGTGATAAAAACAAATCGTTTACACCCTTTTATGGTACCAACCATAAATTCAATGGTTTTATGGATTATTTCTATGTAGGTAATCATATCAATAATGCAGGCCTGATAGATATTTATGCAAAAATCAGTCATAAAATGAACAAGCTAAGCTTTGGCGGTCATATCCATTACTTTGCCGCTGCAGCTGATATCTCGTCCGATGCCGGCAAAAACCTGGGTACCGAGATAGACCTATCATTGGGGTGGGCTTTTAAACCTATGGTGCGTTTCGATTTTGGATGGTCTACAATGTTTGCTTCAGAAAACATGCAACTGCTAAAAGGTGGCGACCACACTGCTTTTCAGCAATGGGGCTATGTAATGCTTACCGTAACGCCGGATTTTATAAAATAGTAGCAAAAATCTGCGTAATATGAACATTAAAACGATTAAACCAAAACAAGATTATCAATAAGCTTTAGCCTGAAAAATGCGTGTATTTTTCAGGCTAAAGCTTATTATTTAGTGTAGAAACTGTAAGTATGACAGTTATTAGGGTTTGCTAATTTTCTCTGGGCACCAAATGGTTCGAATACGAAAGGTTTAAATAGTTTTATATTTTCACAGGTTTCGAAAGAAATCGATTTATATTCAGGAAGATCATTCCATCCAATTAAAAAAACTCCACCTTTGCGTATAAGATCGTAACATACTTTTAAAGTTCTCTCAAGTATTTTAGAATCTTTTACTGCATAGGAGAAAACTCCATTGCATATAATAAGATCTATTGAATTCTTCTTAAAATAGCTATCCATATTTTCCATCGAATCTATTATGTGCCTTTTTGATCCGTAAATTTTAAATTTCGGTTCAATATCAATCGTCCAAAATTCCTTTTTGTTGAATAACTTATTGTATTCCATGGTGTACCACCCAACGCCTATAAAGATAACTTTCTGGCAATCGTGTTTATTAATGAAATGAGGAAAAATAATTTTCTCCAATATTACTCTATCCTCACAAATGTTTTTGATATATATACCGATTAAAGGAAGTACCTTCAACAACCTCAATTTGAGTTTTTTGCTAATAAGTCTTTTTAGTATTGCCATGATTATCTAAAATACAATCAATTTAAATTTGCTGTTTCTGTTTTTGTATAGTTGCAGGATAGGTAGCTCACAAAAGCGAAAAGCATTTAAGGATACCGAAAACAGCCTTAATCATATTGCAAAGGCAGCAGGTGCAGGCCAACATCGGGGTGCGAAAGAAAATAGTGAAGGGTTTGGCAGGTATTGTACAGATGGTACTAAACCAGATTCGAGGGAAACTGGAAGTCTCGTCCGAGTGGTTTGGATGGTTATTAGCTACGGGTGGTGCTATGTTCAGAAAATAGAGCGGCACCGATAATAGAAGCAGCTTTTGTTAGGCAGGAATCAGGTCTTGGAGGGTGGCATAAAGTTTCTCGTACGCAACAAGAGTACGAAGCAAACCATCCTCAACATAGCCTGTCCCGCCATGGCGGGAGCCTCCCGCAATACTACCGGACAGGTTGTGCCGATTTTTCTTCGGCATTGGCGTTAGTTGGTTTTTAAGAACCCATATCGTTAATCCGTCTGCACATTGCAATCCAGGCAGGCCAGCGCGTAGGCGTCGTATTCGTCGTAGGCCGGACCCGGTTTGCCATTTACCGTAATAATCCGATCAATACGAGCCATATTGCCCGTGTCAAAAGTCAGGTACTGTGCATGGGCTTCCCGGGTTACCAAACCCGTAATCTTTCCTTTGGCTTCTTCTACTTCTGTTCCATTTCCAAAATAGAACACCTTGCTCAATTCTTTTTCCTTTTCCTCTGCAAACATGTCGTAATAATCAGGATGGATAGGACTAAATACAGTTGCCATGATCTATTTGTTTTATAACTTAATAACACAAGCTATAAGTTACAAAAAATAATTAAGACTCTTAAATCTTTTTCTTGAGAATCCTTACTTATTAACAAACTCGGAGGGCGTTGCTCCGAACTCAGTTTTAAAGCAGCGGGTAAAGTATGAGGAATTATTGAATCCCACCTGAAACATCACCTCACTCACATTCATTCTTTTTTCGCGCAGAAGCTGTGCAGCTTTTTTCAGTCGGATGGAACGAATAAAATGATTGATGGACAAGCCGGTTATGGCCTTTATTTTCCGATAGAGCTGATCCTGGCTTATCTGCATTGCCTCCACGAGTCCTTGTACCGAAAAGTCCGAATCGGTAAGGTTATCTTCTATCGTAGCGATTACCTGCTTCAAAAAGCTTTCATCTACCGATGTAGGTGCAACTTTGTCGGCGGGAGCGTCCAATACCATAAACTTACGCTTTAGCAGGCGACGCCGTTCTATCAGGCTTTTTATCCGCGTAATTAAAAGCTGGCTGTTGAAGGGCTTTTCGATATAAGAGTCCGCACCCTTTTCGTAGCCTTCAATTTTAGCGTCCACTGTATTTTTGGCCGTCAACAATATCACGGGTATGTGCGATGTGGCCAGGTTGGTTTTTATCTTTTCAGTTACCTCTATCCCGTCCATGCCTTCCATCATGATATCGCAAATAACCAAATCAGGGTTTTTGCGCTGAACGACGTTTAGGCCGTCCTTTCCGTTGGTGGCGGTAAATACTTTGTAATAAGGTTGTAATATTTCTGTCAGGTGCTCCAGTATATCCGTGTTATCGTCAATAGCTACGATAGTTTCTTTTTTTGTTCCTCCCGCTGAATCATGTTTTATTTGATCGGCTTCCGTTTCTGCGCTTAATTCCTGTTCCTGAAGCGGTTCGTATTTATCAAACGCTTCCGCATCAGGCCGCACCGGCCACACAATAAAAAATCCGGTTCCTTTGCCCGCTTTGCTTTTTACGGTAATATGTCCGCCAAGCAGTTCTACGTATTTTTTCACCAACGTTAAGCCTATGCCGGTGCCCTGTGTCACATTTTCGTGCCGCGATCGGTAAAAGCGGACAAATACATTGTTTAATTCCGATTCGGGTATCCCTATACCGGTGTCCCTTACGTTAAGGTATATTTGTGATTCGTCTGCATCTATCTCTAAAAATATTTGACCATAAGGCCGTGTAAATTTAATGGCATTAGAAAGCAGATTAAAAAGGATGGATTCTAATTTTTTAGGGTCGGATACAAGGATAATTTCTTCATCGGGGCACGAGATTTCAAAATCGATGTTTTTACTTAAGGCCATATCCTTGAATTGCAAATGGATGTACCTTATAAAGACGTTTAGCTTGATTTGAAACAGATTGAGGGAGAGGTTATCGGTTTCCATCTTTCTGAAATCCAACACTTGATCGACAAGATGGTGCAGCATCCTGGCGTTTTTCAACATGCGAAAAACCTTGCCTTTGAACTTTACAGGCAGCTCGTCCGAGGTCTGCATCTCCTCCAACGGACCAATCATCAGGGTGAGCGGTGTACGTACATCGTGCGATATGTTGGTGAAGAATTGAAGTTTTTGCTGGTGGAGATCATGCTCCCGCTCCAGGCGTTGCTTTTCAAAGTTTAACTCTTGCTTTAATATAATCCTCGACTTCAACACTTTATAAACCAGATAAATGATAAACACAAGTAGTAAGGTATAAAAAACCAAAGCCAGGTTCGAGGCCCACCAGGGTTTCAGTTTTATTATGGTCAGCACCCTCCTTTCTCCGCTATCCCCGCTATCCTCGCCACTTGCCCTGACCTTTAAAGTATAGGTACCCGCAGGTACGTTGGTGTAGGTGGCCGTAGCCGATGCGCCTTTTATATGGTTCCAGATATTTTCGAAACCTACAAGACGATAGTGGATTGTATTTTTGTTAGGCTCAATAAACGACAAGGCATTTAGTCCGATAGAAAAAGTATGCGAAAAGTGGGGAAGTACGATGGTGTCGGAATAATTAAGTTTTTTATTAAGGATGGTTGTACCCCTTAATGGCTGGCCAGGCAGTATCAATTGATCAAATACTTTTAACTGCGATAGCATTATCGGTATCCCTTTGCCCCCTTTCGCATCCCAATCCGGTTTAATTCGCAACAGCCCGTTGTCGGAGGCGGCCAACAGTTGATTTTGGTCGCGATCAAAGGCGATGTCGTAAAATACATATTCACTTAAAATAGAAACCGGCGCCCCCATATCCTCTTTGAATTTATGGATACCCTTGTAAGTACTCACCCAAATATTTCCGGTGCTGTCCTCCACCATGCCAGTGGTCACCAGTCCTTGTAAATAGGGAAGACTTTGGGGAAGGTCACTACCCGGCGCAATTACGGCCAGTCCATTGCGCAGCATCATCCATAAGTTCCTGCTTTTATCCATATAAAGTGATTCTATGCTAATGGCGTCATCGGCAGATTCAAAGTTAGGGTAATGATCGATATGTTGCACTTCGCCCAGCGGGGTGAGTTGCAATTTGAATAAACCCTGCTGCAACGAACCTACCCAAACAGTAGTATTCGTTGAATCATATAGGATACAACGAATGTCGATAGGATTGGCGTCTTCGTCGGGGAGCGGTATCTTTTGAATCTCATTGGTGTTACCGTTATATCGATAAAGGCCTTTCTGAAAACTGCCTATCCACAATCCACCCTTGTTATCTGGTGTCAGAGCGTAAATACGTTCGTCCTTTAAATCCCGGAATTTTTGCTCCTCCCGCGCGATAGGCTTCCTATTGTAAAGATTAAATGCTTTTACGCCGTTTCCCCACGAACCCACATAAAGCCTGTTGTTGCCACTATCGTAATGTAAAGCCGATACCGATGTGATATTCTGATTGAAAACCGCTTTAAAATTACCTTCTTTATTTAAATATTTACAAACTCCGTTGCCCTGCGTGCCCAACCAAAACAGCTGATCCTGTCCTTTCTCGATACGCCAAATAATATTGGAGAAGATATCGTTCTCGTTTTTTGCATCATATACAAAAGAGTAGGCAGGCTGTGTCAGATCCATCACATTTATTCCGCCAAACCATGTGCCCAGCCATAGGTTTTGGCGGCTATCGATAAGTGTGGTTAAAATATAATTGGAATTTAGCCCATGGCGTTTATGTAAGGAATATACGAAGTGCTCCTCAATGCCACCTGCTCCATCCACTCCTAACTTGAACAATCCATTACCTTCGGTGCCGGCCCAAAGCACATCATTGTGGAGCGACAGGGTGCGTACGATATTATCTTTTAATTGCCAGGGCTCTTTTAGTAAATAAGTTGTGTTGTAGCCCAACGATCCAATACTATCTGAACGATATATGCCCGTCTGCGTGCCAATCCATAAATTATCTTTATAAATGGCAAGGGCGTATGTTTTTGAAGAGCCGGAAACCTCAATGGGTCTGTCGGTAATAAATTCGTCACCAACCCGTCGTACCCTATATATCCCCTTACTTTCGTCGCCGGCAAATAGCATATCTTTAAATGGGCACAACGCATCTATTGCTCCCTTAAGCTGCGCTGCTTTGCTCCACTCAATCGTTTTATTTTCTTTTAGATTGGCCAATAGTTCCTGCAACGAAATGCAAAACAACTCCCCCTTGAATGTGCCCACCCACAAAAAACCTTTTGCATCTTTTACGAGTGACGTGACCGTTAAGTTTATATCTACTCCATTAAATGAGGATTTTACGGGAAATACCCGCTCTTTAAATTTATCGTACAGAAATAATCCACGGTCGCTGGTACCCATCAACACATAACCTTTTTCCAGGGGCAACACCATCGAAACCTTGTTGCTGAATCCGGGCGTATTGCGCTGGTTGAAGATGATAAAGGAAGTACCATTAAAAATGCTTAGGCCCTGGCGCGTAGAAGCATAAATATTACCTTCATCATCTTCGGCCAGGTGATTTACATTGCTAAACGAGAGACCGTCCGTAGTTTTATAGCGCACAAATTTACTTTCGTCGGCCTGTAAAGACGATACGAGCACTTGCAAAAATATTAAAATCAATATTATGCGTATTCCCATTATAAAGGTTTTAAAACAATAGCTGTTACGAAAATACATCATTTTAATCTGAACTATTCATAAATTTTAAGGAATATGAATAAAGTTCAGAACCTGTTCCGCCTCACGGGAATAACACCTACTTAGCTGAAGTTAAACTTTTGACAGAAGTTTTTACTGAAACTTAGTCGCTGCCGGAGACAGAAATAATTCTTGAAACAACATTCGGGGTAGCCAATTAGCTGGGTTAACAATAGCGGGTGCTTTCTCCGAATTTGTGTCATTAAATCCCGAATGCGTGTTAATATCCAGAATTAGTGTTAAAGTTTGTAGAAACGATTATAACCCTTGTAAGTGTATCTCATCTATATTTGTCATATCGATAATCACAAAAAGATATAAGCTATAGAGCTTATGATAGATTTCGCAACTGCAAACCATTTCGTAAGCTACCATGCGCAAAAAAGAATTTTTCTCACTCGGTTTTTGGATTTTCTTATCCATACTGTTTCTGCCCGTTTCCAATAGTTGGGCTCAGGAAGGAGGTGGAGACTTCTACACGGATATTGCCAAAACAAAATACCAGGAACGATATAGTTTTCCGATGGAGCGCCCCGGTCCTGTTGCGCTTCCGCACGATAAAGTGCTTGGTTGGAAAAAAAAGGTGGGCAAAGCTTTTGCTCCGATGGCCAGGATTGAAACCGAGGAGCAGGTGGACGCTGCCTTGGCCGAGTTGAGGGCGAAGTATCAGGTTTTTATGAAAGATATTGCACCCAAAGCTACGGAAGCACGCAAAAGGCTGAATATATCGGCCATGCAGTTTCGCTACGAAACAAGGGAAGATCAAAAAGACTTTAACTACACACTCTCCGGTAAAGGTGAGTGGCAGAACATAACCATCCCCTATTACCACGGGCCACAGGGTCCTTCTACGGTTAACTATCGCACCGAGTTCGAGCTCGATGAATCCATGCTCGCACAGGAGGAGCTTTTTCTCCATTTTAATGGTGCCGACTACTACACCGATGCTTATATCAATGGCCACCACGTGGGCTATCACGAAGGGATGCTCGATGAATTTGAGTTCAATGTCCGCAAATACATCCTTCCCGGAAAGAATACGCTTTTGGTACGGCTACGCAATGATTTTTCTATGCTGGGCAGCGAACAGCCCAAACGCCGTTGGGGAAATAAGCTTGCCGCAAGCAACAGCCCGGGCTGGGATGACCCTTTTACCGGATGGAATTGTGCCCCGGCGGGCTACGGCCTTTATCAAGACCTTTATTTTGAAACCCGATCGAATACCTACATTGCCGACATATTTGCACGCCCCAACCTTGACAGCAGCAGGGTAGAACTGTGGGTAGAAACGGAAATGCTCAATGGCAACGATGCCGATGATTTCAAGTTGTCTGTGGGCCTTTTTGGGCAGAATTTTGAAGCCACGGTAGCAAACAATTTAGCGTATGATGTAGAGTTGGTGGGCGGACGCGTTCTGACTAAAATGATGATTGAGATACCAAAGGAAAAACTGCGTCTCTGGTCGCCGGATAGCCCCTGGCTCTATCAGATGCAGGTAGAACTCTACGACAAAACCGGAATAAAACTGCTCGATGCCATGAAGTGCCAGTTTGGTATGCGCTCGTTTGTCATTTCCGAAGATTCTACACCCAAAGGGCGCATGTACCTTAACGGAAAAGAAATTCGCCTGCGCGGCACCAACACCATGGGTTTTCTGCAGTTAGATGTGATGCGCAAAGACTGGGACCAACTGACGGACGACCTGCTCCTGGCAAAGCTCACCAATATGAACTTTATCAGAACCACCCAGCGAATAGCCCAGAAGGAAGTGTATGAATATGCCGATAGACTGGGGATGATGATGCAAGCCGACCTACCTCTTTTTGCCTACGTCAATCAAAAACAGTTTCATGAGGCACTCGCCCAGGCACCCCGGATAGAGCGTTTGCTGCGCAACCACCCCTCTGTAATTATGATGACCTACATCAACGAACCCATGGGGGGCGTACAGCCACATGCCATTAGCCGTGCGGCCTACGAAAAAATGTTTGATGCCCTCGACATCATTGTCCAGCATGAAAACCCGGACCGGGCAGTTAAATATGTAGATGGCGATTACCAGGCGCCCAACAAAGGATTGCCCGACGACCATTGTTATAATATCTGGTATCCCGAGCACGGAACCGACCTTCCGCTTATGATGAGGGGGGCCTGGGAGCACGTAAAACAAGGCTGGATGTACGGATGTGGTGAGTTTGGCGCCGAAGGCTTGGATTATCCGGAAATGATGAGGCGCCGTTATCCCAAGGAGTGGAATGAAAATAATGATGGAACCTGGTCTCCCGAGCAGTTGAAAACGGAAAAAGGTGGCAACCAGACCTGGGAAAAATACCCATTTTGGTTTGAAGCCGGAAGAACCATGGAAGAATGGGTGAAAGCCAGCCAGGACCATCAGGAGTGGGGCGTTGAAAAGGTAACTCGTGCTTTCAGGCGTATGCCCCGTATGAATACCTTTGCCATACATCTTTTTATCGATGCCTGGCCCAATGGCTGGATGAAGACAATTGTGGATACGGAACGTCGTCCCAAACCGGCATGGTATGCCTATCGCGATGCCTTAACGCCTCTTGCGGTGCAGATTCGCAGCGAACGGAAAAGCTTTTTCAGTGGCGAGGAGCATCCTGTTGAATTGTGGATTTGCAACGATACGCACGAAACGCCAAATACGGAGCTGCGCTATCAATTGGAACTGGAAGGAAAAGTTATAAAAACGGGTAAAGCTAAAGCCGATGTGCCCAATGTTACAGACGGTTCACGTTTTCAGGGCTTCTTGGATGTTACAGCTCCCGAGGTTAAAAAACGCAGTGACCTGACCCTGCGGCTGGGACTTTTTGATGTAAAAAGCGGTAAACAGCTACACGAAGATACCCATGTTTCCAGTGTCTTTCCTAAACTTCAAGTGCCTGATGATAATCGGGTGTATATAGTGGGTAATAAGGATAGTGTTTCAATTGCTAAAGAGTTGGGTATGGACCATGTTGTTTACAAGGGAGATATCAAATCCAACGATATGATTATCATTGAAAAATATGAGCAGTATAATGCACGTCGCGCCGAAATCGATAAAGCGGTACAAAATGGTGCGCATTGTCTTTTGTTGGATATACCAAAAGGGATTGTAAAAATTGGCAGCAATGATAAATCGGATAATGCCGTTGAGCTGATTAAAGAAAAGGGCGTATTTTCACTTATTCAGAATATATCAACAGAGCACGAAGAGGAGGATTGGTCCTGGATAGTGGCCCGCAATAAAAACCACCCATGGTTAAAAGGGACACGAGCAAACGATTTTAAATATACGTATAACAGTAAAATGCAGTCGCCAACCCGACAAACTTACGGTATATTTGAGGCAAAGGGATTTACACCTGTAATGATTTATAAAAACAATTCGATTATCGCTGAGAGAAAAGATGGTGAAGGGCGTTGGGTAATCAGCCTTTTAGACGTGAAGAATCAACTCGACTGCAATCCTGCCTTAGCGGAATTGTTTGTTAAAATACTTGGTGGGTAAAGGGAAACTCCTCCGGAGTTGTGCCCATAGTAGTTTGTCCTCCCCAGTTTGCGCAAGCTCCACTGGGGCTTATGCACACGAAACTCTTACAGAGTTTTTTTGAAGACAACAGCTTAGGGAGCAACTGAAATGTACCCTTTCCCTTCAGTACAACTAAAAACCACGGAGTGGTTGCCCGTACATAACCCCCAGATAAATCTGGGGGTTATGTACGGTACGTCAAAAGAACCCTGATAGGGGTTACCCTTTACGATAGGCTGTTCATCAGTCTCGATGCTAATGATTTGATACGTGATACTAATTTCGAAAAAATGAAAAACAAATTAAAAACAACCATTGGAGCTTTGCTCTTGCTTGCATTTACAGTAATTGCACCCATGCATGCACAAAACAAGGTGCTTATTGTCGGTATTGACGGTTGCAGACCCGATGCCCTTACCGCAGCCCAAACGCCCAACATAGACAAGCTCATAAAAAAAGGCGCCTGGACAATGAGCGCACAAACGGCTACCATCAGCAATAGCGGCCCCTGTTGGACCAGTATGCTTACTGGTGTGTGGTTCGATAAGCACAAGGTAACGACCAACGGATACAAAAATCCGAACTTGGCTGAATACCCCCATTTTTTCCATCGGGTAAAAGAACAAAAGCCCAATCTGAAAACTTATTCGGTGGTCAACTGGCAACCCATACATAAAATACTGCAAGAGGGCGATGCCGATATTTATAATGATTTGAGCAACGATGAAAACGTGACCCGTCGCGTGGTGGAATTGCTACGCGATGATAATCCTGATGCAGTATTCGTTCAGTTAGACGAAGTAGATGGTGCAGGGCACAGCCACGATTACGGTCCAACTATCGAAAAATACCTGGCAGCTATCGAAAAAGCGGACGGCGAGGTAGGTGCGATGATAGCGGCCATCAAAGATCGGGAGACCTATCGCAAAGAAAACTGGTTGATATTGGTTACCACCGATCACGGAGGAAGTAATTACGGCCACGGCAGAGACATCCCAGAACACACCACCATTTTTTATATTGCCCAGGGCAAACGTGTTAAAAAGGGAAAAATCAAACATCCCGTAAACGTAACCGACATTGCGGTAACCGCCATGCAACATCTCGGCATCGATATGAATAACGAATGGAACCTCGACGGAAAAGTTTCAGGGATGAAAAAATAAAACTCCGTCAATTATTATCATAACTCTCATGTCTGGATACTTGTGTCTGGATACTAATTATTAACAATGAACTCACCCCCCTTCTTTCGCGTGATCAGCTTATTAATTCTGGTCTCATTTTCAATGATGGCCTGCACCGGGCCGTCCGAAATTTTCGTGAGCCCTTCGGGCAGCGACCAAGACAAAGGAACGCGCAAGGCCCCTTTCCTCACAGCAAAAAAGGCATTGGAACAGGTCAGGGCGGTAAAATCAAATAATCCCGACAAATACTTTGTCATCAACTTCAGGGAAGGTATCTATCCTATAGATGCCTCCTTGCAGTTGGACGCTGCTATGTCCGGGTTGGTGTTGCAGGCCTACAAGGATGAAAAAGTGATTTTTTCGGGTGGCGTTGCCATACCTCCGGAATTAATTACACAAACCACATCCGTAGAAACCATCGACACACCGCAAGGTACCGTGTATGAAGTGGACCTAAAAAAGGCCGGGATAAGCGATTTTGGAGTGCTTCGCAATGTGGGTTTCTCCCGTCCCTACGGTCCGGCCTGGGGCGAGATATTCGTGAACGGCAACCCGATGCACCTGTCGCGCTGGCCCAACCAGAGCATGGTGCCCATGGGTAAAGTACTGGATGCAGGCAGCGTACCGCGCTACGACGATTTTACCGATAAGGGTGGCGTTATTCAATACGACTCCTTGCGTGTAGATAGATGGGCAGATGAAACAGACCCTTGGATGGCGGGCTATTTCCATGCCGGCTTTGCCGACGACATGGTAAAGATAAAAACCATTGACAGTTCCAAAAAAACCATTACCACAGCCAGTGCCACCCTTTATGGCTATGCGGGTGGAAAGCCCTGGCAAAACTGGTATGGCGTTAACCTGCTGGCCGAATTGGATGTGTCTGGCGAATATTATATCGACCGCGAAAAGGGTAAGCTTTGGTTTATTTCGCCGGAAGAAAAGGTGAACACCCTGGAGTTCTCCGTATTGGAATCGCCATTTGTTACCATGAACGATGCCAGCAACATTCAGATCAAAGGAATTACTTTTGAAGCCTCCCGCGGCATGGGTATCTCACTGGTCAATTGTGAAGGGGTTCGTATCGAGGCTTGTCAGTTCACCAACCTGGGGAGTCTGGGTATCGCCGTAGGCATGGGCATCGAACCGTTCAAGGAATACCGCCATGAGGGTATCGGCCAGCCGAAAGAACATCTGGTGGGGAGCCTTCAGCAGCATCTGTATTCCCACACCATCTTTAACCGCATGGGGGGTAAGAACAATACCATCATCCATTGTGAGTTTTACAACCTGGGTGCCGGCGGTGTTTCTTTGGGCGGTGGCAATCGGCTCACCTTGGAGTCCGGCAATAATAAGGTCGAAAACTGCCGCTTTCACCGCATCAACCGTATCGAACAAACCTACCGGCCCGCGGTACATCTTACCGGAGTGGGCAATATCATCCGCCATTGCGAAATGTATAACCTGCCCAGCATGGCTATTTTAATGCACGGCAACAACCATCTAATCGAGTACAACTACATCCACGACGTTTGCCTCGATGCCGAAGACATGGGCGCCTTTTATTATGGCCGTAACCCGGCGGAAAGGGGCACGGTGCTGCGTTATAACTATTTTGCGAATATTCCTGACCAGTTCAATACCAGTGCGGTATATCATGACGATGCCGCCTGCGGTTTGACCGTTACGGGAAATATATTTAACCGGGCAGGGAAGCTGGTGTCGCTGATTGGCGGAGGCTCGGATAATATTTATACCAACAATATTTTTAACGGCGGTAAGGTGGGTATGCGCACCGGTAACCGCTTGCAGACCTGGGCCAAATGGCTGATGGACGATGGCGGGCTGTTCCAAAAACGGATGGAGGAAGTGAACTACCAACAAGCCCCTTACAGCGAGCAATATCCCGGGATTGAAAATTATTTCGATAAAGCGCACGTCCCCACCGGAAATCTCGTGTCGGGCAATTTGTTTGCCGATATGGATCAGGTTTCTGTAGGCGACGAAGCCTGGCTGGGCTGGCAAGCCGATAATAAGATTGTCGATAAAGGCATCCGGATAGATGTTACGGAGGCAGGGCGCATTTCATTGGCCGACAGTGCCTTTGTTTTTGAGCAAATACCCGTGCTGAAAAATATTCCTTTCCAAAAAATAGGAATGTACGATAGGGATGATGGGCAGCGGTGAAACCCGTGGACAACGAAGCAACAGCGCCATGATGTGGAGCATGTTGTAAAAGAAAAACATTGCACCACCACGCAGTTGCTTCCAGCCTCTTATCTATTATCTGTCAGGCTCTTAAAAAAACCAACTGTTGCTAACATGGCCTGTAATTACTCTTCTTTGCCATTAACGATAATTTGTTGTTAATGTTTTGATGCTCACAAAGGCCTAAGGCTTAAGCCTTTAGTTATTAATCGCCTGCTGTGTTTATAGTATTTTCGATCTTTAGATACGGTATTAGTCAATTTTAATTATTTGGATACTATTATTTTACATCCCTCAAAAAAACAAAATATAGCATTGAAAACCAATGTTGAGCAAGCAATTGTAGGTCTCAAAGCTGGAAATCCAATTAGCTTTAATCTTCTTTTTACGGAGTATTACAGGCGATTGCATTTTTTTGCCCTCCAGTATGTTCAACATTCCGATGTCTCGGATAATTTGGTGCAGGATACTTACCTTGCCCTTTGGAAAAATCGAAAAAACATAAAGGCAAACCATGAGGCGGCATTGTTATCGTGGTTATATACGGTGCTTAAAAACAATTGCTGCCACTATCTTAAGCAGAAGAAAGCAAGGCACGAATTTTCTGCTAAGTTATTGCAGGAGCAGGGCGAACTCGATATAGCCGGGCTGGAACAACTGGATACCTCCGAACAGGTTTTACATGAAATCAATGCCATTGTGGAGGATACACTTGAAAAGCTCAGCCCGCAGTGCCGTCGCGTGTTCGAGATGAGCCGGTTCGATGGCCTTAAAAATAAAGAAATAGCCGCTGAGCTCAGTATCACCACAAAAGCTGTGGAACGAAATATGACCCGTGCTTTAAAGGTATTCCGTATTTCACTCCGGGAATACCTACCAGCAGCCCTGCTTTTTTGGGTTGGGTAAAAAATCTTGCCAAAGTCTTACACTCGGCTGAATTAAATCAGGCTTCAGCTGCAACCGGACACGTTTCAGTCTGAAAATAAGTTAACATCCGGAATACAATGCAGCCATGAGAAATTGGGCAATCCGTTAAATTTTCCTAAAATTTATAAATATTTCATGTGGGGGTAAAGCGTTTTTAACACTCTTAGTTTTAAACGCATTTACTGTTTACAATGAACAACGAAAAAATTTGGAAGTATATTAATGGGGAGCTGCCCGAAGAGGAGAAGGCTTCCGTTTTGCGTTGGATAAAAGAAAAGCCCGAAAGAATCGCTGAATACCATCGCTTAAAAAGGGATTTTTCGTTTTCCGGCAGTTCCGACCATATCACCGACGAAAGTATTGCACGCCATTATGATACCTTACTGGGAAGGATACAGGCTTCGGGTAAAAAGATAAACGGCCTTTTTACAGAATTGTTAAAATATGCCGCAGTTGTTGCGCTTACATTTCTGACAGCTTATTATATTTTTTCCCATAGCGATCAATCTTCCAAAGATTCCTCTAAAGTGCTGTTAACCCAGGTGGAGACCATGGCGGGTCAATCGTCGAAAGTTACGCTGCCCGATGGAACTGCCGTATGGCTCAATAGTGCTTCCAGCTTGACTTATGCGGCAGATTTTGGGCAGCATGGGCAACGGGAAGTGACACTTCAGGGCGAAGCATTTTTTGATGTCACCCGCGATACCCTGAAACCATTTAAGGTATCAACGAGCGAGATGGTGGTTAAAGTGCTGGGCACCAGTTTTAACATGGAAGCCTACGATGGCAGCGATGTGGTGACCACCTTGGTGGAGGGCAAGGTGCAGATTAACAGCCCCGGAGGTACAAAGCTATCGGATTTAAAACCCGGGGAGCAAATTACCCTTTCGTTGGCCACAAATAAATTGGAGATAAAGGAGGTGGATACCCGATATTATGCCTCGTGGAAGGATGGCTACATCATACTTAACAATGTGCGGTTAGAGGATATTGCCCCTAAGTTAGAACGTTTTTACAATGTGAACATGGTGCTTAAAAACAAGCGCGTAAAAGATATTGTAATCAATGGGCGGGGATTGCGCAACATGCCGGTGGATCAGTTGATGCGGGTGCTGAAAATGACTTATGGCCTGGATTATAAGATAGAATCGAGTCTGGAAGAAATTACTAAAATAACTGTTTATTAAGGTCGGGGGCGCTCGTAACGCCCCCGACCACAGAAATAACGCCGTGTAAGCGGCTTTTATGTTAATTCTTAAAATGCAAATTTATGAAAAACAAATGGATTTTCTATTTAATGGAAATGAGTCGCGTAAAAATGCGCAAGAGCTCAAGAGTCGCCTTTCTGCTGCTACTGGCCGGAATGCTCAACGTGGCTGCCGGTACTATGGCGCTAAGCCAGCATTTTACTGTTACCATGCGCGATGCCACCATAAAGGAAGTGCTAAGTGCTATTGAAAGCCAGTCGGATGTCTCTTTTTTTTACCAGGACGAAGCTGCTGTAACAAAAACGCGTGTAAGCGTTGATTTTAAGAATGCGGCACTCAAGGATATCCTCGAACAAGTTTTCGAGGGCACTTCACTCACCTATAAGTTAACGGACAAATATGTGGCCATTATCGATAAAGCGGTGGCCGACGATCAGCAGCAAGCATTGAGAACCGTGAACGGACAAGTAAAAGGTGCCGATGGATCACCCATTCCCGGCGTTTCCGTTTTGGTCAAAGGTACCGCCCTGGGTACCATCACCGATGCCGACGGTAACTTTACCCTGACGGGGATTCCAAAAGATGCCGTATTACAGTTTTCGTTTATAGGGATGAAATCGATTGAGGTGTCTTCCACCGGTCAAGATACCTTTGACATCGTGTTGCAGGACGAAATCCTTGGACTGGGCGAAGTGGTAGTTACCGCCCTGGGTATGAAGAAATCGGAGAAGGCCCTGGGTTATTCCGTTCAAAAAGTGGAAGGCGATGTGCTTCAGGTAGCCCCCGAGGCCAATGTGCTCAGCAACCTGACCGGTAAGGTGGCCGGCCTCACCATATATAACAGCACGGAGTTTTATCGTACACCCTCAATTAGTTTGCGGGGCGAATCACCCTTGGTAGTCATCGACGGTGTTCCCGTTTCCACCAACTTTTGGAATATCAGCCCCAACGACGTTCAGGAAATGAGCGTACTTAAGGGAGCCACGGCTTCTGCACTCTATGGCTCCAAAGGTGCGGGAGGTGCCATCATGATCACCACCAAAAAAGGGGATGGCCAAAAGGTAAGCGTAACCATAAACAGCAGTACCATGTTCAAAGCCGGTTATGCTGTTCTTCCTAAACCGCAAACGGTATATGGTACCGGCGACAATGGCCGTTACTCGTATTTCGATGGCGCTGGTGGCGGGGTAAACGATGCCGGATCCTATGTTTACGGCCCCCGCCTCGACGAACGCGATGCCGCTACCGCCAGCGGATGGAAGGAGCTTTCGCAATGGGATAGCCCTATCCATCCCGATACGGGTGAGCGCATCCCGACACCGTGGAGGTCCAGGGGTAAGGATAACCTGAAGAATTATTTGGAAACAGGCTTTATCACAACCAACAATATCAGCGTTACCCAAAGTACCGACAAAGGTAGTTTTAGGGTGTCGATGTCGCATGCCTACCAAAAAGGCCAGGTGCCTAACACAAAACTGAATAATTCCACACTCAACCTGGGCGGAACTGTTAAACTGTTAGACAAGTTGAGCCTGGAATCGTCATTTTCGTACAACAAGCAGTTTTCCCCCAATCTGCCTTCTGCAGGGTATAGCGGGAGCGGATATGTTTATAATTTGATGGTATGGTCAGGGGTTGATTACGACATTCGCGACTTCCGCGACTATTGGCTGGTAGAAGATGTGCAGCAAAAGTTTTATCAATATACGCCCTGGTACAACAACCCCTATTTTTTGGCCTACGAAAACGAACGGGGATATTATCGCGACGGAGGCTACGGCTTTGCTTCGCTTAATTATACCATCACCGACGATCTGAAACTAATGGGCCGCACCGGTATAAACACAAACACAACCCGCGAAAATACCAAAACACCCATCAGTATGGGGCAAGGGCTGGGTAATTACAGCGAAAATACCAGCTACGACTTTAGCGTTAATGCAGATGTGCTTTTAACTTACGACAAAAAGATAAGCGACGATTTAGAGCTTAACTTTCTGGCAGGAGGAACACTAAATTTTAACGAATACCGAAGCCTTTCAGCCTCTACGGACGGTTTAAACGTGCCCGGGTTCTTCTCTCTGTCCAACTCAACCAACCCGGTGAGCGCATCCAATTACCTGAGTAAAAAACAGGTGAACAGCGTATTCGGAAAATTAAGCCTTGGATACATGAATGGACTCTACTTAGATGTAACGGGCCGGAACGATTGGTCCTCGTCTCTACCTAAAGAAACACGCTCCTATTTTTACCCCTCGGTGGCTTTTAGCGGTATTGTTTCGGAGTTTATTGACATGCCCGATAAGGTATCGCTGCTAAAAGTAAGGGCTTCCTGGACCCTCTCTAAAAAAGACATTGGGCTTTATAGCCTGAGGCCGGTCTATTCTATAAGCGCCGATGCCTGGGACGGACAAAGTACAGCTTCCTACCCCGGAGCTATAAGGGGCGCCGATGTAAAGCCTCAGGAAACCCGGACTTACGAGTTGGGTACCGATCTGCGCTTCTTTAATAACAGATTGAATGTGGACTTTTCGTATTATAATACCTTGCGCTATAATATGGTGACCAATGCGCCCATCTCTGATGCTTCCGGATTTACCAGTAAAACCATCAATACCGACGAAGAATACGAGAAAAAAGGTTTTGAAGTAGTGCTGGGTGGTCAACCTGTCAAGAACGATGTACTTACGTGGGACACGCAGTTTAACTGGTCCACTTACCGATGGTACTGGAGTAAGGTAGATCCTGTTTTTTCGCCCAATACCGACTGGGTGCATCCCGGAGGCCGCATGGATTATTATGTGAATTGGGACTGGGCCCGCGATCCCGAAGGAAATGTGATTCACGGAAGCAACGGAATGCCCGTATGGGACAGTGAGCAGAGTGTGTTGGGATATACCGGCGAAGACTTTGTTTGGGGTTGGAGCAACGATGTAAAATACCGCGATTTTAATTTCGCCTTTTCGTTCGACGGCCGCGTGGGAGGTATTCTACACTCCCAGACCAACCAGGCCATGTGGAATTCCGGAGCGCATCCCGAGTCTGTAAACCAGTATCGCGAAGCAGCCGTAAACGGAATTAATTCATATGTTGGCGATGGTGTGGTTGTGGTGAGCGGCGAAGTAATACGCGATGAGCAGGGAAATATTACCAGCGATACCCGCGAGTTTGCACCCAATCAAACAAAGGTAAACTACATTACCTATATGAAAACCGCCAATCCGTACATTGGGAGTCCTACATCTCAAAACCTGTTCGACAAAACTTTTGTAAAGCTTCGCGAGCTGTCCTTAACCTATAATTTGCCCACAAAGATAATTAGCCGGGTAGGCTTATCCGAAGCAAATATTGGCGTGGTAGGACGAAACCTATGGCTCTGGACCAAGGAGGTGGACCATGTGGATCCCGATTCGGGCTCCGACAACCTCTCGTCGGCCTCGTACCGCAACATTGGTTTTAACCTAAAGCTATCATTCTAACCAATTAACGATAAAAAGATGAAAAGATTAAAAATATATATATTGTTTGTGCCGATGCTTATTTTGGGCGCATGCACCGGTAATTTTGACGAGTTGGCCAAAAACCCCAACAGTGCCGAAGAAGTGATACCAAGTATGATTTTTACAGGATTGGCCTGGGATGTAGCAGCCCCCAATTACGGGACAACGATTTTTTACCCGGCCTTGGTGTCACGGCAAGTGGTTTGGACCGAGAACATACATTCCTATCAGTATTACTATTTCGACCGTTCGGGCTTGGGCGGTTTTGGCAACATGCGGAATGTTCAAAAGATGATGCAGGAAGCAGAGCGCACCGGCGAGATGGTTTATAAGGGCTTGGGACATTTTTTTAATGCCTGGTTCTTGTACGATATGACCATCGCTCTGGGCGATATTCCGTATAGCGATGCCATGAAGGGAGAAACAGAAGGAGTTTATTCGCCAAAATATGATAGCCAGGAGGATGTGTTTGTGGGCATCTTGGATGAGCTGGAAATGGCCAATGAAATTTTGGGCGAAACAGACGGTGTTTTAATTGGCGATATCGTTTACAACGGTAGCCTATCCCAATGGCGTATGGCGGTGAATACTTTTGCGTTAAAGGTGTTGACATCTTTATCCAAGCGTGCCGGCGATAGCAAAATTGACGTGGCGCAAAAATTTAATCAGATATTTTCAAATCCATCCCAATATCCTGTTTTTAAATCCAATGCCGATAATATGCAACTGGAGTTTAGGGATAAGGGCGGAGAACGATATCCCTTTTGGAACCATACGCACAGGCAATATCCGCACCTGGATAAGTCGTTCACCGATATGATGAAGCAGTTTCGCGACAAGCGCTTGTTCTATTACGCCGCCCCAACGGGCAAGGCCCTGGACGAAGGTTTAACGGCGGATGATTTTAATGCCTATGAGGGCGGCGACGGAACGGATCCCTTTGAAAACCTGGTGGCTTTGGAGGCCGCAAAAGCTATGTCGAGGATACATCCGCGTTACTACGAGGATTTCGATAACGAACCATACGTTGCGCTTGGGTATGCTGAATTGCAGTTTAATCTGGCCGAGGCTGCACAACGCGGATGGACAAACGGGAATGCACGGGAGTTTTACGACGAAGGTATAGCGGCTTCGGTTAGGTTTATCCGCGAACACGGACGTGCCTATGACGGCATTACGATGGACGATGCCTGGATTGAAAGTTACCGGACCGATCCCCGCGTTATATACAACAGCGCCACAGGAGTGGAGCAGATAATTACCCAAAAGTATATCGCTTCGTTTCTGAATTCCGGATGGAACACGTATTTCGAAAACAGAAGGACGGGCTTCCCCACTTTTAATGTTAACCCGGCAACTTCGCTCAATACGGGCCACACGGATGTGATACCGGTCAGGTGGCGTTACCCGCAAAAGGAGTTGGATTACAACACCGAAAATGTGGAAGAAGCCATCAAGAGGCAGTTTGGTGAGGATAATGTCAACGCCAATATGTGGTTGATTAAATAGTACATATTAATTCAAAAAACTTAATAAAATGACAAAGATATTTCAATATACCTTATTTCTCTTGTTCCTGGTGCTGGTATCCTGTTCCAAGGACGAAGGGCCGGAGTTTATTTATGCCTACTTTCCCGAGAAGTCGGTAAGTATGGTAGAAAATAGTGGCCAGACGGTGGAGATACCCGTGAAGATATTTGCTATGGAAGATCTGGAGAATGACTTCGTGCTCAACTATACTATCTCGGGAGATGGCGCGGCAAGGGTACAGGACCAGAGTGGAGGCAGCATTACCGTTGAAAAAGGGTACAAGGCATATATACAATATATTAGGCTGGCCCCCATCGACAATACCGATAGCGACGGAGATGCTTCCCTTACCCTAAACCTCCAAGGTACCAATGCAAAAACAGTAATTGGACTGGGCAACGATAATATGAACAGTACCATGGCCATCAATGTGCTGGACGACGACATCGCCTGTTTGGCCAGCCTTTGGGAAGGCGCGCTGAAATGTAACGACGACATATACCCCAGTTACAGCCCTAACACCTGTAGCGGAGAAATAATCGACGGTAATTGTATGCAGGTAAGGGTAAGTTTCGATTTCTGGGGCGACAGTAACCTCCATACCATCCTGGAGTTAAAACTTGGTGATATAGATCCTGTAACAAACCAGGGACCGGTTACCTTGATGAGCGAATACAACGCTGTGAGCAGTGGATATGACATGACCTTTTATGCTGGCGATGCCGGTATATACGATGCCAATACCTTTGAGCTAAAACTGGCCGTTCAATTTACCGGTTACGACATTGGCGGCGACGGGAAATATAGGTTTACCGTAAAAAAATAGGGTAGTGATACCATTCTAAAGAGGTCAATTGATGGATAAATGGGGCTGTCTCAAAAGTCAAAAATATTTTGACGTAACTTACAAATTGCAAGTGCCATGTAAATGGCTCTTCCCTTTGTTCCTGAGAACAAGGGGAAGTACGCCGCCAGAGGCGGTGGGATGGGGATCGTGAGGTGATCTCACTTACAATCTGCAAGTTTAAATGTTAAATAAAATACTTTTGAGACAACCTCATTGTTCACCAGGAAACTATCAAATTTATAACAATACCAATTATAAAGTTGGGCTAAAGCCCGATATCTCTGCGATGAAAGCCCCGGGATAAATCCCGGGGCTAGTTATAAATAACATAGGTAAAACTCTTTTTTTACAATTAGGCACGGCATTTCCTGTCTGCCAGAGGCAGGATGCCGTACAGTATTTCGCAGTGTTAATCGGTTTTAACCGAAAAAAGTAAAACTGGCAGCTTCTTAATCGAGCAAAAAAGGCATTATCTATCAGTCGCTTATCTAATTTTAAACAGAATATGAAAACACTTAGCATCTTTTTTTTAATATTTTTTCTGGCCTCCTGCAAAACCAACAGCAGCACCAAACCGGTGCGAAATAAAAAGGAAGAGTCCGGACCAATAAAAATTATGACATTTAATATGTTTCACGGCGGTGATGCCGGTGGACAGCCCATGTCAAAAAGTATTGCCGTGATGCGAGCTGCCGAAGCCGGCATTGTGGGGGTGCAGGAGAGTCATGGCTATGGCGACCCGCGCTCCGATCTATCGGCCCAAATGGCCGGTAACATGGGGTGGCGGCATGTGGACCAGGGCTCCTATGACGCGATAATGACCAAATATACCATTGAAGAAACCAGCAACAATAAAATGGCGGTTAAAATCAAAATTGACAAGGATAAGTTCCTGTGGATCATCAACTGCCATTTAATGTATATCCCATACCAACCCTATCAGCTCAACAATAAAAAGTACGGCGATTACCCTTTTCTATCTACTGAGGAAGAAGCGATAGCCGCGGCCAATAAAACCCGTAAAAAGGAGGTAGATAAATTGGTGAAAATAGTGGAGGAAAAAATAAAGGATGGATGGCCGGTTATCGTCACAGGTGATTTTAATGAGCCTTCGCATCTCGACTGGACACAGGCTGCCGCTGCCGCAGGCATCAAAAAAATCAAAGTAGAGTGGCCTTCCACCAGGGCTTTTACCAATATAGGGATGAAAGATGCCTATCGCAGCTATCGTCCCGATGAGGTGAAGTATCCGGGGAATACCTGGACGTCCTTTGACTCACCGGGCGAGATTCACGACCGTATAGATTTTATTTTTTATATAGGTGATCAACTTGAGCTAATAAGTGCCGAGGTAGTGGGTGAAAGTCTGGACAAAGCGGACATTGCTGTTCAAAACTATCCCTCCGATCACAGAGCCGTCGTAGCCACCTTCGAATGGAAATAGCGTTTTGTCTCATCCCATAAAGCAAAGTTATCGGATGAGCGGAAAATATCTCATTGTCATAAGGATTTGTACCTTTCTGCACAAAAATTATTCTACCTATATTTAACCCGGCTGGGCTAAGGATGGTGGCATACTTTGAGCCTGATGTAGTTTATATAAAACCTTTGTTCGCATGAAATATCTACTTTTATCCTTACTCTTTGTACTGTTCCTCAGCGTAGGTGCGCAACAGCCCCAAAAAACCAACGTGCTGTTCCTTATCTCCGACGACCTCACGGCCACCGCCTTATCCTGTTATGAAAACCCGGCATCGCACACGCCGCATATCGACCGGCTGGCTTCTGAAGGGGTACGTTATACCCGTGCCTATTGTCAATACCCGGTCTGTGGCCCTTCGCGTGCCTCGCTTATGTTTGGCTATTATCCCAATGCCACGGGAACCTATGGTTATGAGAGCGGGCGCGAGAACGTAGGAGACAATGCCAGGTCGTGGTCGCAATTGTTTAAGGAAAACGGATGGTTCGCGGCCCGCGTGAGCAAGATATACCACATGGGCGTGCCCATAGATATTGAGAAGGGATCCAACGGTACTGACGACGAAGCATCATGGACAGAGCGCTATAACAGCCAGGGGCCGGAATGGAAAGCCGGAGGGGACGCCGAGCTGGTGCAGAACAACCCACATGGCCTTAAGCCCCGCCGGGGCGGTAATGTGATGACCATCGTAAAAGCCGATGGCGATGATCTGGTTCATTCCGATGGAAAGACGGCCCAAAAAGCCGTGGAGTTGCTCAGGCAGCATAAAAACGGGACATCTAATTATTTGGGATAGATTTAAATTCTTTTTTACATAAAAATATTGTTACTATGAAAAAGGCAGTTTATTGTATTTTACTTTTCCAGTTCCTGGTTTTCTACGGGCTCGATGCCAAAAACTTACACCTCAAAGTACTCCAGTTTAATATTTGGCAAGAAGGCACCGTGGTGCCCGGGGGCTTTGATGCCATCATCGACGAGATTATCCGGACAGAAGCCGATTTGGTGGCATTGAGCGAAGTGCGCAATTATAACAATACCAGCCTGGATGAGCGTATGGTAAAAGCATTGGCCGCCAAAGGGCATACTTTTTATGCCCGCCGCGGCCAGGATACGGGACTGCTTTCGCGCTTTCCCATCCTATCGCAGGAGGCCTTGTTTCCTGTTAAAAACGACCAAGGATCTGTAACCAAGGCCATCATCAAAGTTAAGGGTGTCGAGGTGGCCTTTTACAGTGCCCATCTCGATTATCGCAATTGCAGCCTTTACCTGCCACGCGGCTACGATGGCTCTACCTGGGCCAAGCTGCCGGCACCCATTACCGATACTGCGATTATTGCTGCCGACAACCTTAAATCGATGCGCGACGAAGCCATAGATACATTTATAGCCGACGCACTGCAAGAAATAAGCAATGGCCGGGAGGTGATATTTGGCGGCGACTTTAACGAGCCTTCGCACCTGGATTGGATAGAAGCCAATAAAAACCTTTACGACCGCAACGGGGTAGTGATGCCATGGCGTAATACCCTTGCACTGAGCAAAGCTGGTTTTACCGATGTGTATCGGGAGATTTTCCCTAACCCATTGACCCATCCGGGTTTTACCTTCCCCGCGGATAACATACTGGTACCTATCGATAAGCTGGCCTGGGCGCCCGATGCCGATGACCGCGACCGTATTGATTTTATTTTCTATTATCCCGGCCAACGGCTAAAACTGAAAGATGTCAAGATAATTGGCCCCATAGGCTCTGTGGTACGCAACAAACGACAGCCTGAAACATCTGATGACCCCATAGAGGAACCGCCGGGCATATGGCCAACCGACCACAAAGCGGTGCTGGCCATGTTTGTGCTGAGGGTTCAAGGATAATACATTATAATGTTGTGTGGGTTATTTTATTGTTGGGAATTTTGGCAACTATTGGAAAGTTCAGCAAGCCGCTAACGAGCAGCGTGTTATTATAGATTTAGGTGAAATAATGACCATCAAAGGTGTTTCCTTACATCGTCCTTACAACTTATCTTCAGAAGTAGTAAAAGAGTTCCAAGTATATGGTCGCCCTCAATTCTTTTTGTTTAACCCGGAAAATTCATTGAATTTTCTCTGTCTCCAACAGCGACTACGTTTCACCTCCACTTTTGTGCCCCAACAATGGGTTCAGCTATGTCGGGGTAACCCACATTTATATTCATTATGATGTAATCTGATGAATAACGTGGGTTAATTGAAGGAATTGAAATGGAAGAGAAAAATCTTACATAACCCATTCTGGGATTAAATGGGAGAGCTGGCTAGGGATCAAAGAGCCTGTAAGTTGAGCTCTGGATAATGCAAAAAAATGTTAGATTTGCACAAGAAAAACAGAGGATTAGGAATGGGGAGGAACTTCCGGGATGTTTTATCAAATATCGAAGAATTGTATCAAATTTAAAGTCTCCCTTTGCAATATATCCAGGGAATTGTTTCAAGGAACAGATTTGGTCGAAACAAGCATTACGACCAACCAAAACAAATAATTAATGCACTATATAAAAATAAACACTTTGCAGCTGGTATTAGAAGAGAGCATACCTCCGGGAAGTAGCGAAAAAAATAATAAATAATTCAATCATCAAATAATCAGGCAATTTTAGTTTGTTTTTAAAATTATCCTGATATCTATGTTGCTAATTTTTATACGCATGAAAAAATTTAATTTCACCTTGATTTTTAGTTGTATAAGTATCCTTACTTTCGCAACAACACCTATTTTAGAGGGGTATAAGTATACTACCCGCAATGCCCCCACGGGTAAGGAATGGGAATCACCCGAAAATTTGGCGCTTAACAAAGAACAGCCGCGCGCGTGGTTCTTTTCGTTCGCCGACACCCAAAGTGCCCGTAAGGTGCTGCCGGAGCATTCCGACTACTGGATGACGCTGAACGGCGATTGGAAATTCAGTTGGGTAAAGCATCCCGATGAACGGCCCAAACAATTTATGGATCCTAATTTCGACGTATCGGCCTGGGACGACATCAAAGTGCCCTCGAACTGGAACGTCGCCGGAATACAAAAAAATGGCGAGCTGAAATATGGTGTGCCCATTTATGTGAATCAGCCGGTTATTTTTCAGCATAAAGTAGCCGTGGACGACTGGCGCGGTGGCGTGATGCGTACCCCCCCAAAGCACTGGACAACCTATGAGCATCGCAACGAAGTAGGTTCCTACCGCCGCGATTTTGAAATTCCCGCCGACTGGGACGGCCGCGAAGTATTTATCAGCTTCGATGGGGTAGATTCGTTCTTTTACCTATGGATTAACGGGCATTACGTAGGTTTCTCGAAAAACTCGCGCAATACGGCCGACTTCAATATCACGCAATATCTACAAAAAGGAAAAAATACGGTGGCTGCCGAAGTTTATCGCAGTTCCGACGGTTCTTTCCTCGAAGCACAGGATATGTTCCGCCTGCCGGGTATATACCGTACCGTAGCGCTGCATTCCAAGCCCAAAGTTCACATTCGCGATTTGAATGTATTCCCCGATCTGGATGCCAACTACCAAGATGGAAAAATTAACCTTAAAGCGGACATCCGTAACCTGGATAAAGGCAAAGCCAAAGGTTATAAAGTAGTTTACTCACTTTATGAGCATAAACTTTATTCCGACGAAAACAATCCGGTGGCCAATGCTACGGCATCTGCAGCTATTGCTACGTTAACGGCCAATCAAAATTCAGGTTTTATAAAAGCCGTAATGGAAGTATCGTCACCCAATCTTTGGTCGGCCGAAAAACCATATCAATATACTTTGGTAGCAGAGCTAAAAGACAAAAAGAACAGGACGGTAGAAACCGTTTCTACCCGCATGGGGTTTGCCAAAGTGGAGATAAAAGACACCAAGGCCGAGGACGATGAATTTGGATTGGCCGGACGTTATTTTTACGTAAACGGTGAAACAGTAAAACTTAAAGGTGTTAACCGTCACGAAACAAGTCCGGCAGTAGGGCATGCCATTACGCGCAAAATGATGGAAGACGAAATAATGCTAATGAAGCGCGCCAATATCAACCACGTGCGCAATGCCCATTACCCCGACGATCCTTACTGGTATTATCTGTGCAACAAATACGGCATCTATTTGGAAGATGAGGCCAATATCGAATCGCATCAATATTATTATGGCGATGCATCGCTCTCGCACCCGGTAGAATGGAAAGCGGCTACAGTAGCCCGTGTGATGGAGATGGTTCATGCCAACATCAACAACCCATCCATCGTTATCTGGTCGCTGGGCAACGAGGCCGGACCCGGAAAAAATTTCGTAGCAGCCTACGATGCACTCAAAACCGTTGACACAACGCGCCCCGTACAATACGAACGTAACAACAGCATTGTGGATATGGGTTCCAATCAATATCCCTCTATTGCTTGGGTAAACGGTGCCGTGCAAGGAGAATATAACATCAAATACCCTTTCCACATTTCGGAATATGCCCACTCTATGGGTAATGCCTGCGGAAACCTGGTGGATTATTGGAATGCCATGGAAAGCACCAACTTTTTTATGGGTGGCGCTATCTGGGACTGGGTGGATCAGTCGCTGTACAACTACGACAAAGAAACCGGAGAACGTTACATGGCCTATGGTGGCGACTTTGGCGATACGCCCAACGACGGCCAGTTTGTGTTAAACGGTATTGTATTTGGCGATCTGGAACCGAAACCGCAGTATTACGAAGTTAAAAAGGTATATCAGCACATTGACGTAAAAGCCATAAACCTGGAAGCGGGAGATTTTGAAGTTTTCAATAAATATTATTTCAAAGACTTGTCCGATTATGACATGCGTTGGGCGGTTTACGAAAACGGAAGCGAAGTGAAGGCCGGAAATGTGGCATTGGGCAACATAGCCCCCCGCACGCGCAGCACGGTAAAGCTACCGATCAGCAGCTTAAAATTGAACGAAGGTTCTGAATATTTTGTCAAAGTCCAGTTCTTATTAAAGGATAGCGAGCCATGGGCTTCCAAGGGCTTTGTACAAGCCGAAGAACAGATACGATTGAAAGCTGCCGGAAAACGACCCACCGTGGCGGAAGCAGCCAAAGCGGTTTCTACGGATAAAATCCGGATCACCGACGGTGCAGCCAATATCAAAAACCTGAAAGGAAAAGGTTTTGAGTTACAGTTCGATACCGAAAGCGGAAGCATACATAGCCTTACTTATGGAAATGATGTGATTATTGCTGCCGGCAATGGCCCAAGGTTAAATGCGCTACGTGCTTTTGTGAATAACGACAATTGGTTTTACAGCCAGTGGTTCGAACGTGGACTGCACAACCTGGAACACCGTGCTACGGAAAGTAATTTTATGACCAAAGCCGATGGAACAGTTGTGGCTTCGTTTACCGTTGTTTCGCAAGCGCCCAACGCAGCAAAAATCCATGGTGGAACGAGCTCGGGCAAAAACACCATCGAAGAATTGACAGATCGCACCTTTGGCGACGAGGACTTTAAATTCACCACCAGCCAGGTATGGACGGTATATCCCGATGGTTCGGTTGAACTACAGGCAAGTATCACTTCCAATCAATCCGGATTGGTATTGCCACGATTAGGCTATGTGATGAAAGTCCCCGGTAAATACGAAAACTTCCACTATTACGGTCGTGGCCCTGTCGATAATTATGCCGATCGCAAATCGGGCCAGTTCATCGAATTACATCGCAGCACCGTTAAAGGCGAGTTTGTCAATTTCCCTAAACCCCAGGATATGGGTAACCACGAAGATGTACGCTGGGCAGCATTGACCGATAACAGAGGTAAAGGGGCGGTGTTTATTGCCACTGACCGCCTTTCGGTTACGGCATTGCCTTACTCGGCCATGGATTTAATTTTGGCTTCGCATCCTTATCAGCTGCCAAAAGCCACCGACACCTATTTGCATCTGGATGCTGCGGTTACAGGTTTGGGCGGAAACAGCTGCGGACAAGGTGGCCCACTGGAACACGATCGGGTAAAGGCCGTTGACAACAGCATGGGCTTTATCATCCGGCCTGCCGGTAGCAACCTGAGCAAAACAGCTATGGTAAGCCCTTCAGGCGATGTGGCTGTGGGTATTTCGCGCAGCCGGGCCGGCGAGGTAACACTTTCGTCGCCACGCATAGGAAGTGCAATCCGTTATCGCCTAAACAAAGGTAAAACAAAAGATTATCGTGGTGCCATACCATTGCGTGATGGTGGCACAGTTACGGCTTGGTTAAAAAGCAATCCAAAGATTAAAACTACTATGGAGTTTGCAAAAATCGAAACCATCCTCACCGAGGTGATTTTTGCAAGCAGCCAGGAGGCCGGCCATGGCGATGCCGCGCATTTGGTAGATGGCAACCCCAACACCATATGGCACAGCATGTACTCGGTTACCGTGGCCAAGCATCCGCATTGGGTAGATCTGGATGCCGGGGAACTTAAAAACATCAAGGGCTTTACCTACCTGCCCCGCCAGGACGGGCCTAACGGAAATGTAAAAGCCTACAGCATCCATATTAGCAAAGATGGTAAAGCGTGGGGCGAGCCCGTGATAGAAGGCCAATTTGCTAATAACCGTAACGAGAAGAAAGTGACTTTCGACAAACCGGTAGAAGGGCGCTATATCCGCTTTACGGCCCTGAGCGAACAAAATGGCAGGGACTTTGCCACCGGAGCCGAAATTACCATTCAGGCTGAATAATACTGTAAAAAAGGAACTTTTTACAAGAAACATGCGTATCCATCCCAAACTTCACCATTGGTGACATTGGGATGGATACGATTCGTTAGTTTTTACGATGATACTGTTAAGATTTTTGTTAGCCCGTGCGTGTATGCCACTGCTTAATGCATGATTTTAACAAGAATCACAATCCTGCACATCCAATTATTGGGCAACTGAAAACATTGGCGGCCAAAGGACATACTTTTTATGCCCGCTGTGGGCAGTATACAGGATTACTTTCACGTGTTACCATCCTATCGCAGGAGGCATTTTTTCCGGTTAAAAACAATCAAAGGTCTATCACAAAAGCCATCATCGATGTGTAGGGTGTTGAGAAGGCTGTTTACAGTGCCCATCTCGATTATCGTAATGGCAGCCTTTAGCTGCCGCGTGGCTACCAAGGTTCTGCCTGGCACAACACCCTTGTGTTGAGCAAAGCTGGCTTTACCGATGTGTAAAGCGAAATAATCTCTAATCCCTTGTGACCCATCCGGGGTTTATCTTCCCCGCAGACAATCCACTGGAACCTATCGATAAGTTAGCCTGGGCTCCCAGGGCCGTCGACCACGACCGTATTGATTTTGTTTTCTATTATCCCGCAAACGACTAATACTGAAAGATGCCAAAATAATTGGCCTATTGGATTTGAATTGCGCATCAATAACCAGCCGAAACAACCGACGAATCCATTATTGAACCATTGGATAAATGGCCTACAGACCACAAAGCAGTCCTGGCTAAATTTATGCTTAAAATAGATAAATAATTTGGGTGGAACTGTGCAGGATTACAAAAGCAGAATAGAATACATTATGCTGAAAACACCTGCTCATATAAACGTAGTTTTACACAGCCTGGATAAAGAAAAAATCAGAAAATTACCTATAGCATCCGTTGATAAAGAAAAAAAATGAAAATCATCAATACCGATATACGTACTATTTTGAATCCAAAATAATTATATTTGATGTAAATAAAACCTAACGAATATAACCGGCGATGGCTAAAGCAAAAAAATTTGGGACATTTGGTGGTGTCTTCACGCCTTCCATTCTCACCATCCTTGGCGTTATCATGTATCTGCGTTTTCCCACCATACTTGGGCAGGCAGGTTTGATTAATACCATCGGAATTATTGTGGTTGCTCATATTATTTCCATAACTACCAGTTTAAGTGTAGCCTCTCTCTCCACCGATAAGCCGGTTCAAACCGGAGGTACCTACTTTATGATTTCGCGAAGCCTTGGATTACCTATTGGAGGTACCCTGGGGCTGGCTTTGTTTGTGGGCTTGTCGTTTAGTGTTAGTTTATACCTCATCGGTTTTTCTGAAAGTTTTTTACAATATTGGGGTATAGAACATAGCGTTAACGCCATACGTATAACAGGTACCATCGTTTTAACAGTTGTTACCACCATCACATTTATCAGTGCCTCGCTGGCCATTAAGTCGCAGTACTTTATCATGGCAGCTATCTTTTTATCCTTTCTTTCTATCCTTTTTGGCAAACATGATTTGGCACCCACCGAAATAAACTTTGCACCCCTGGCAACATCAGCCCCCTTTATGGTACTGTTTGGTATATTTTTTCCTGCTGTTACCGGTTTTGAGGCGGGAGTAGCCATGTCCGGCGACCTTAAGAACCCCAAGAAGTCGCTACCTCTTGGCGCAATAATGGCAGTAGGCGTGGGCTTGGTGGTGTATATTATCTTCGCATTTTTTTACACCTATACAGTTGATGCGAATGCTTTATACAGTGATCCGGAAATATTATTTAAAATATCGCTTGTTCCGGCGTTGGTGCTCATGGGCATATGGGGCGCTACCTTATCATCGGCATTGGGCAGTATTTTAGGAGCACCCCGTATATTGCAGGCTATTGCCATGGACAAAATAGCCCCTAAGTGGTTTGCTAAGGGAACCGGTAAATCCAATGAACCACGCAACGCCTTGATATTGGCCTTTATAATTGCAGAAGCCGGTATTTTAATAGGGGAGCTGGACTTGATCGCCCGTATCGTTTCCATGTTTTTTATTACCACCTATGCTTTTTTAAATTTAGCCTCCGCCATCGAGAGCTGGTCCAGTTCCGATTTTCGTCCCGCTTTTAAAGTGCCGCGTTTTGTGAGTGTAATAGGAACCATAGCGGCATTTTTTGTGATGATTTTGCTTGATTTTCTGGCGCTTGCCGGAGCCACGATAGTACTGGGCTTTATTTACTTTTATTTGCAACGCAAGGAGCTTATTCTGGAAAGTGGCGACGCGTGGAGTAGTTTCTGGACCAACCTGGCCAAAAGAGCATTGTTAAAATTAAGTGTACAAAAAACCGATAAACGCAACTGGCGACCCAATATCATCCTGTTTAGTGGCGGCCAAAAAGCAAGGCCCCATTTAGTGGAGATGGGTTTGGCCTTAACAGGTAAATTAGGTGCGCTAACGGATTTTAATCTTTCGTTGGGAGAAACGGGTAAATATGTGCCTCAGCGGATTAAGGGCGGTAAAAAGGGTAAAAAAACAAATTACTTTATCCGCGAATTAGCATGCGAAACATTACAAAGTGGAATAGAAACGGTAACCAACATCTATGGTTTTAGCGGCTTTGAACCCAACTCGGTTTTGATGGGTTGGAGCCGAGACGCAAAAAACGCCGACTTTTTAGCGAGTGTTTTAAAAGATCTGAAAAATAAAAACCTGAATGCCGTATTTTTGGATTACCATGCCCAGGTTGGTTTTGGTAAAAAAGAAGCTATAGATATATGGTGGAATGGAAAAGGGAGACATCTGAGTTTTTCATTAAACTTATTACGCTTCTTGTTATCCGATCCCGACTGGCGTGATGCAAAGGTAAGGATAATGGTTATCAACAGTGATACTTCGCTCAACGATAGCATTTATCGCAACACCAATGCCATATTGGCCGAGAAACGAATTAAAGCGGAAGTAAGGGTTATAAACGACGACTTTGGTTCGCGCACCAAAGAAGCTATTTTTAGTTCGGAATCGGTAGATGCCGATTTAATCATGCTAGGTGTGTCGCAACGCAATACCGCATTAACTAATGCATACGTGCAACAAATCAACAAAATCTCTACCCTGCCGGCAAGTCTGCTCATACTTAACCCCTCATCGGAATTTGAAGAAATAAATTTAGTTGCCCATCAGCGTAGCAAAAGTGAGATAATATCTACCCGCAAAACACCAGACATGCCCGCTTTGCCACAAATCCCTAACAAAGTGGTAAAGGTAAAGATAGCACAACTCGACGATGATTTACTCGCCATAGGTACAGGTTTTATGGATAATACGTTATGGGCATCCATAAATAATCTGATATTGATTAACAAGCAACTTCAAGAGTTTGCCGATCAAAACAGATCTACGTTCAACAAGGAATTGAAAGAAATTGTCAGCCACGAACGTCAAAAAACAGTTTTACGTTATCATCAGTCCTTTTTGCGTAAAGCTACAGGCATTATTGAAAAATCGAACCGAGCATTGATAAACGAAACAAAAGAGATTTTAAATCATGGTATTTCCGAAATGCTTTCTCGTTTTGGCAATTACATTTACGAGTCGGCAGATACCATCCATATACCCTATTTCGTATCTGAAAAAAACAAAGAGAAGATATATAATTACCCCTATCAAAAAGCCTTGTCGCATTATCTGCAGCAGCAAGTTATGCCCACAATCCATCTGCAGTTAAACAAGATGGAAAAAATGTCGGCCTTTGTACTAAGCGAATTAAGAAATCTTGTGTTAGGATTAAACGACGCTTACGAAAAATTAACCCTGTTGCCGGAAGATCAGCAAAACTTACTTAATAGCGAATTTTCCAAACATTTAACTGATTTTGAATCTATCGAAAACCAATTAAATCAATTTAAAGAAAATTCGCAAAAGGCCATCCTGCATGATATCAGACAGTTGGTTATTACCATGGCAAGTGATTTTGAATCGCCCACCTCCTTGCAACAAGCCAAAAGAAAGATTAAAAGCGAAAAAGATAGCACAAAGGAGCTGATAAATGAATTTACCGATAACTGGGCAACAGGTATGTCTTTATTAAACAACACACTATACCTTGATTTGCTGGTACTGTCGCGAAAAAATATATTCAAAAATGTGATTCAAAAAGGCAATGCCAGGATAAACACTTTAATAAGTGGCACTTTTTTTCCGGCTATAAATAAGTTGCATGAGTATATGAATGCGGATATTGATGCCGATGCTGCTGCGGGGTTTGTGGCAAAATCGTTAAACTTAAAAGACCAACTCGATATTTTACCTATTTATACCGATACCTACCATAAGGCAAGCGAGCTTCTAGAGGATTTTCCGGAGGAATTGTCCATACCGGAATTGATAACACAAAACTCGGAACCGCTGCGCTTTGCAGATTTTGTTCCGGTAAATGCCAACTTACAAAAAACCGCCTTTTATTATATTGATGTATTATTCCATGAACCATTTTACCGCGAAATAGAACGACTTGAAAATACGGTAAGTAAAGCGCTTATGGACTGCAAGGAAGCCAACAACATATGGCTCTTTAATCTGAACAACCTAAAAGAAGCTGATAGCGATAGTGACCTTAAAAAGCGATTCGACAAGGATTTAAATAAAAAGCTGGCTGCACAGGTTAACGAAGAAAAAACAAAAGTAGAAACAGCAATGAACCGCATGAACCACTACTCTTTGGTTTACCTTCATGATGCATTCTCCAAGCTGTTTTACCACTCTATTCTTCAAACCGAGCAGAATATTTATGCCGAAAAACGGGAGCAGAAAGGACGAAAAATAAATATACTTTTATCCAAAGGGCTTAACGCGATTAAAAATTCTGCAAATGATTTTGTAATTCGTGTGGTAAACAGTAGCAGTAAGGGCTTGATACTTTCTAAAAAATATCTCTCGGAATCTACAAGCGGCAAAACACAGGTAAAAAAAATACTCGATTTGGTAGAGGAGTTACTGCCCGATAGCAAAGCTTATAATGCGGTTCCCGTATTTTATCGCAACCTGATGAGTAGCACATCAAAAATAACCGAGGAATTTATGGTGCCGCGAAACGAAGAAATGAATACGATTAAGGACGCACTCAAACGGCATAAAAGGGGGCTGGGAGGAGCCGTGATTATAAAAGGCGTTCATGGTTCCGGAAAAACGGTGCTGAGCAGATATGCGGCCTTCCATCTGTTTAAGAAAAACAACGTACTCTGGATTACCCCCCCCGAAAAAGGCGCCGTACGTGTAGAAGACTTGCTGCACGAGTTGAGAGAGCAGACTGGCCGTTTCGGTGATTTTGACTCACTGCTTAATTACATGCCGTACGAAAGCGTGATGGTGCTAAACGACCTTGAACTTTGGTGGGAAAGAAGCCCCGAAGGTGGTGCGGCGATAAATAAAATATTGGAGTTGATTAGGTTGTACAGCAACAAAATATTTTTCATACTCAACTGCAACCATTACGCGTTTAATATTTTACGTCAGCTATTCCCACTCGAAGACAACAGCCTGGCTATTGTTGATTGTCAACCTTTTACCGCCAAGCAGTTACAACAGCTCATTATGAGCCGTCATAAGTCGAGCAGTTTGTCGCTTATTTATAATGGCAAAACAGAGGAAAGCATACCGCAATTAACTTATTCAATGTTGTTTAACACTTATTTTAATATCTCGCAAGGCATTCCGGGCATTGCCATAAATACCTGGAAAGCAAATATTATAGAAGCCAAACAAGATACGATACGCATTAAAAAACCAAAAAAAATGTCGTTTGATGCACTTTATCATCTCAACAGCGACTGGCTGATAATAATAGCTTTGTTTATACAGCACAAAAATATGGATGTGGAAAAGCTGATTCGAATTACCGGTCTTGAAAAGGATGAGTGCGAGAATTATCTGATGCAACTTAAAAATTCGGGCCTCATCGTTAAAAATCAGAATAATATATTTACGGTTGGCCGTACTATAGAGCCTTTATTGGTAGAGGTTTGCCGCGAAAAAGGTATAATTTAAACCAGTTACGATGATAGCTAAAATAATAAGCATTGCTTTAATCATTTTTTTATTGTTCCGACTCCTGTTTTCTTTAAAAAATAAGTGGGGTCTTTCGGTAAAAATAAAAAGACATCTGGCCTACATATTGCCTATTGCAGAGTTATTTGTATGGATAGGTTATTTGATTTGGGCGGTAAGGCTCATCTACTTATCGCAAAATTACTTTACCTTGGCAGCCGTGGGCATTGTGCTATTGGTTCTATGCATACCCCTGTATCTTTTATTGCGCGACTTTATTGTTGGCAACGTTTTAAAGATGCAGAACAAAGTTAATGAGGGTGTATTTATTGAGATAGAAGAAATTAAAGGCCGCATAAAAAGGGCGGGGTATTTTCGACTGGATATAGAAGACAATCGGGGCAACATCAACTCCATACCCTATAACCATATACGCTCAAAAATAATATCGCAGTACGGTATCAATCAAAATTTGGCCAAAGTGGTATTGCGTTTCACATTTCCGGATACTACTAAAGTTAATTACATCGTACCTCTACTTAAACGGCAAATATTAAACACACCATGGGCAGCTGTTTCGCAAGATCCCATCGTTGAAAAAACCAAAACGGAGAACGGTAAATTAATCATTGAGGTAGGCACCTACACCCTTGACAAATCGTATGGGGAGAATATTAAGAATTGCGTTGACAAGCAATTTTCTTTATCATATTACCAAAAATAAAATGATGGAAAGGCAATACGAATAGCCAGTAGGCTCTTCCCCATAAGCCACGCGGTCGAAAAGTGGCCGTTTGATGCAAGGTATCGCCATCTACATTAAACTCCAACCATGCTTCACCGGGCAGCTTCATTTCGGCGTATAAAAGTAAACGCCCTTTCGAACGATCGGCCAATACTACACGCCAAAAGTCGAGCACATCGCCCGAGGCTATCTCATCGTCGTGTGTGCGCCCCCTGCGGAGACCCACACCGCCCGCCATTTTGTCCATGGTACCTCTGAGCTGCCACAGCCAATTGCCATAATACCAACCCACTTTACCTCCCAATTTCCATATACGCGCTATACATTTATCCCGATTGTCAACTTTTGAGGCTCTGCTATCCACATAACAGCCCCTGACCGGTACTTCGACATACGCTTGCAAGCTGGAAGGAAAATGACTGCTTATCACCGAATCTTTCCATGAAGAAACCACCTCGTTTTGCTGAATACGCATAAAAGCCATCTCCACCGCTTTTTTATAGGGCATAAGATCGATACCCAGATGCTGAGCCAAATCATTTGGCTTTGCCACCACTTCTACCTTCATACTATTAACCAGGTTAACGGCTAAATAGTACGAAGTTGAGGTTACAAAGTACAACCAATATGACGACAAGCGTGGGGTCATTATTGGTAAGGAATAAATATAACGCTTTAGCTTTCGTACTTGAGCCAATAGCAACATCATATCTTTATAGGTGAGTACATCCGGTCCGCCAATATCATACGAATGTCCGTAGGTAGGTGAATTAAAAATAGTGCGGGTTAAAAACTGTATCACATTACGTATGGCTATGGGTTGCGATTTTGTTAAAATCCATCGAGGCGTTATCATAACAGGTAACTTCTCCACCAAATCTCTAACTATCTCAAACGATGCACTTCCTGATCCTATGATGATACCCGCCCTGAGGGTAGTTAAATGATAGGATCCTGATTTTAAAATATCCTCTACTGCTTTACGTGATTGTAAATGCTTCGATAGGGTGTGATCATTAACAATGCCACTTAAATAAACCACATGCTTTACGTTGGTTTTTTTTATCGCCTCATTAAAATTGGTCGCACATTCTGCTTCCTTCGTACCAAAATCGCCGGTGGTACTCATAGAATGCACCAAATAATACGCACCATCAATATCTGCGGGAATATTTTTTAAGCTGTCTTTTTGGAGCAGGTCTAATTCAATAACTGATACATTAGGATAATCCACAACAAATCTATTTTTATCGCGCACCGCACAAACCACCTCATGTTTTAACTCAATTAATTGTGGTAATAGCCTTTTGCCAATGTAACCCGTTGCACCCGTCAATAAAATTTTCATCGTATTAAATTTAGAATTGAATAGCTTCTCAGCAGCTGCTTTTAAATGGTAAAACCTTTTAGACTAAACACCTAAACGCTTCAGTTGTTTTTACATTGCCACTTAAAAAATGGCCAATTACAACCACATTTTGCGCTTGTCTGTTATTGAATAATCATTAATATAAAATATCTTTACACTTGAATAAATATAAAAAACGCATGATAAATCTTTTTCCCTTGTGGCTGCTGGGCATCTTAATTCTATCGGCCTGTAGTAATCCTACTAAAACTAACCCCCTACTCCCCTCCCATCTTCCTGAAGCACCTGTAGCTCCACGGGAGGATACACTTATAACCATACACGGCCACACCCGCACCGATCCTTATTTTTGGATGCGCCTGAGCGATGCGCAAAAAAACAGTGCAGCGCCCGATGTGCAGACCCGGAAAACCCTCGATTACCTCCATGCCGAAAATGCCTACACCGACTCGGTGATGCAAAACACGCAAGATCTGCAACAAAAGTTATTCGATGAGATAGTAGGACGCATCAAAAAAGATGATGAGTCGGTACCATATTTCTCCAACGGATATTGGTATTACAGCAGATACGAAGAGGGTATGGAATACCCTGTTGTATGCCGAAAAAAGGAGAGCCTGGAAAGTGCCGAGGAAATATTACTGAACATAAATGAGGTAGCCAAGGGGCATGCCTACTATTCGGCAACCGCGCTGTCTGTTAGTCCCAACAACAAAATACTGGCCTTTGCCGAAGATACGCTTAGCCGACGTATTTACACCGTGCGTTTTAAAAATCTGGAAACGGGCGAATTTTATAAGGATGAAATCCCCAACGTATCGCCCGGCGGTGCATGGGCCAACGACAATCGCACTTATTTCTACACCTCAAAAAATAAGGTTTCGCTGCTTAGCGAAAAGATTTGGCGGCATAAGCTGGGTACCTCCACTAAAGCTGACGTGATGGTATATCACGAAAAAGACCCATCGTATTATATTGGAGCATACAAGTCCAAATCAGACAAGTACATCATTATATACGCGCAAAGCACTTTAAACAGCGCTTACCATATATTAAATGCCAACGAGCCAAGTGGTACCTTTAAGCCGTTTACACCGCGCAGCGCAGCGCACGAGTATTCCATCAACCATTTTGAAGACAAATTCTATATTGTTACGAACCACAAGGCACAAAATTTTAGGTTGATGGAAACGCCAGAAAACGCCACTGCCATGGAAAACTGGAAGGAAGTGATTCCTCACCGCGAGGACGTTTTACTGGAGGGGATAGATGTTTTTAAGAACTACCTTGTGGTGAGCGAACGGAAAAATGCTTTGAACCATCTCCGCATCATCCACCAAAAAACGAAGGACGAACATTACATCGACTTTGGTGAAGAAGTTTATGTGGCCGGCTCCTCGGCCAACCCGGAGTTCGATACCGAACTGTTGCGTTATACCTACAGTTCTCTGACAACCCCCTACTCTACTATTGACTATAACATGACCACCAAAACCAAAGACATAAAGAAAGTACAGGAAGTGGTAGGAGGTCACAAGCCCGAAGAGTACCATGCAGAAAGACAATGGGCCATTGCTCGCGACGGAACCAAAATTCCCATTTCGCTGGTGTATAAAAAAGGTACGCCATTGGATGGCTCGGCTCCCCTGTTGCTTTATGCCTATGGTTCGTATGGCAACACCATAAATCCGGGCTTTAGCTCCACGCGGCTGAGCCTCTTAAACAGGGGATTTGTATTTGCCATTGCACACATTCGCGGTGGCCAGGCCATGGGCCGACAGTGGTACGACGACGGTAAAATGATGAAAAAGATGAATACCTTTACCGATTATATCGACTGCAGCCAATTTTTAATTGATGAAAAATATACATCGCCCCAACACCTCTATGCCATGGGTGGTAGCGCCGGCGGCTTGTTGATGGGTGCCATAGTAAATATGGAGCCACAATTGTACAATGGTGTTATTGCTCAGGTTCCGTTTGTGGATGTAATATCCACCATGTTAGACGAAACCATTCCGCTTACCACTAACGAGTTCGACGAATGGGGAAACCCCAAAAACAAAGCTGCCTATGATTATATGCTCAAATATTCGCCCTACGATAACGTAAAGGCACAAGAGTATCCGCACCTACTCATCACCACCGGATTGTTCGATTCGCAGGTACAGTATTGGGAACCGGCCAAATGGCTGGCCAGATTACGAGCCACCAAAACCGACGACAACCTACTGATTATGCGCACCAACATGGAAGCCGGCCACGGTGGCGCTTCGGGTCGTTTTGAGCCCTACAAGGCAGTAGCCCTGGAATATAGTTTTATGTTTATGTTGGAGGGGATAGCGGAATAAAGGCATGTAGTTTTATCAAGGGCTGAAATCGACTATTCAATAATCCACTGGGTTTCAGCCTTTTTTTTCGCCTACGTTTACCCAGATCTATTGCCCTTACCTACCCAAATATTATTTTTATTTATTCCACGCTGAGTTTTGAGTAAGCCATTTAGCAGAATAGTCAGGTTGATTGAACAATTTCACCATAAAAGCTTCTATGGTCATTTCTTCCATTGTTTTATTTTTGCTTTTTAAAAATGCGACAAAACCCTCGTTCAAATATCTTCCGGTTTTAAGCGGAAAGTCAAAGAGAGCGGGAACTACCGTTTTACATCCCGGGTTGTCGTATTTTTTTTTGCACGTACCCTCATCCTGCGAAAGATAAATACGGCAGGCCATAGGTCGCACCGAATATACCGAACAGGAGTTATCCACCAAAAAAGGACAGGCATGTATGATTTGCTGCTTTTTTTCTTCGCTCAGATTTTTAGTTTTGGCTAACTTCTTTTCTGCTCTATCCTGTATGTTTTTAATTTGTGCGGGTTCAAAAGCATTTAAAATATACTCGTACAATAACAAAGCCTCTTGCGTAGTGATATACACAGGCTGAAAGCAGCACCAGCTACATCCCTTTTTGCAGGCTATGGGTTTATTTTGCCGATGGGTGCGCTGTCCAAACGATTGTGTTAAAATGCTGATGGCCGTGTACAGCTCCTGCATAGCCTTAAACAAAGGAGTCAGACTACTAAAATCAGTAATTCGGGTGGCAGCTATCGTGTAACCATCCCTGTAAAAAGACAGGTTATTTTCCTTCTCATTGTTTCCTCTTGCGCAATTGTCTTCGTCCAACATGTTAATACATTTAAGCTACACTGTGTATGAGCAGCCTGCCAAGATACTTTTATTTTGACAATTAACATCAATTAAGCACATTCAGTATTTATATGCACACCAGTTCCTGCTTTCCTGGGTTGGCGGCCTTTCATGGATAAGGCTATCCAAAAATTTACCAAACATTTTTTCGTCACGCTTCTTTAAGGCTTCGTTATATTCCTCAATGGCTTTTTGCAGCTTCGAAAATATAATTTTGGCATCTATCTGTTTAAAATCACTTATATTTATATTTTTTAACGATGAATAAGAGTGATTTTGACCGGTAACTTCATTCAACTGATGCAGTAATGCATCCCGTTTATTAATTAACAACTTTAATTTTCGCGCCCATTTCTCCATTGCTTTCATTTTTGAAATTAGAAAGTTAATGTACAAATATCCTTAAACAAAGGAAAGGGGGTAAGCAAAAAATAATGCATTATTTTTATTTCAGGTAAAATTAAACTTGTGTTTTATAAAGGCGCAATTAAAAGTATCTTTACCTCCTCATCGCAGAGCAATTTTATTATGAAGTTTGATGACTACTCCATTACGGCTGGCATAAAAACCAGTTTGGCTAAATTAGGATACCGCCGACCTACCGATATACAATTTAAATCTATTCCGCCTATATTAAAAGGCGAAGATGTGTTGGCCATTGCACAAACCGGAACAGGTAAAACAGCTGCTTTTGCCATCCCGGTAATCCATCAGCTACACACGCGCAAAACAAAGCGCAGGGCCGACGGAATAAAGTGTTTGGTAATGGTACCCACACGTGAGTTAGCAATACAGATACATAAAGTATTCGAAACCATTGGTAAACATACCAGCGTAAAGTCGTTTTGTGTTTTTGGTGGTGTTGAAGAGGGCCCCCAGATAGCCAAACTCGAAAAAGGTGTTGATATACTCATTGCTACACCCGGCAGAATGTTTGACTTGGCAAGTCGCGGTTTTATTAAACTGCACCGTACCGAGATATTAATTTTAGACGAGGCCGACCACATGCTCGACCTGGGCTTTATTAAAGACATAAGGGATCTGATGAGCTATTTGCCTAAAAAAAGACAAACCCTGTTTTTTTCGGCCACTATTAATGATGTGATAAAAAAATTAGCCTACTCATTGGTTAGCAACGCCATACGCATACAGGTATCGCCCAAAGATCCGGTTGCGCGTAATATAGACCATTCAGTTACTTTTATCGAAATGGACGATAAGCGCTTTTTTCTGGAGCGATTGATAAAAGAAAACCCGGAGAGCAAAATATTGGTATTTGTACGCACCAAGGTGCGGTGTGAGCGGGTAGAAAAGGCAATGGAAAGAGTTGGCATACCGGCCAAATCGTTGCATGGTGGCATGCAACAGGACGAACGCAATAAAGTGTTCGATTTGTTTCGCAAAGGGGAAGTAAAAGTATTGATTGCTACTGATGTAAGTGCACGCGGCATAGATATTCCGCTGGTGGAGTTTGTGGTTAACTATGATTTGCCCGACTTATCTGAAAATTATGTGCACCGTGTTGGCCGAACCGGACGCGCCAAAGAGAAAGGACAAGCAGTAACATTTTGCAGCGAAGAAGAAAAGAAAATGTTAACAGAAATTGAAGGTTTTCTGGGGCAGCCCATTAAAAGATTGGAGATAGACAAAGACGATTATTCACAAACAATTGACTTTTCGGCCGAAAGCCATGCCGATTGGAAAACCTTAATCAACGAACACGACGACATGCTTATACATTCCAAATCATCTAAGCGAAAAAAGAAAAAGACCAAATAATGCACTAAATAATTGATAATTAATGTTTGCATTAAGGCATGTGATTTTTTTTTATATTTTTGGACTTATACAAATTTCAAATCGAAATAAATCAAATATTTAACAATTAATCAATAAAATATTTTAAGTATGAAAAAAGTTGCTGTTGGAGTAGATATAGGTGGAACCAACACTACCATCGGACTTATAGATGAAGTAGGTAAAGTGATTGCCAAAGGAGGTATTAAAACACCCGCCCATGGAGATATTGAAAAATACATGGATGATTTGGCAGAGGCTATCCGTGAAATGACAGCCCTGACCAGCGAGGTGCTTTCCGTACAGGGGATAGGTGTAGGGGCACCCAACGGTAACTACTATAGCGGAACCATTGATTACGCGCCAAACTTATCGTTTAAAGGTATCATACCTTTTGTTGCATTACTAAAAAAGCGTTTTCCTGAATTTGATCATATCGCACTGACTAACGATGCCAATGCGGCAACCATTGGTGAAATGATTTATGGTGGAGCCAAAGGAATGAAAAACTTTGTTATGTACACGCTTGGAACGGGAGTGGGAAGTGGCATTGTAGTGAATGGCGATTTGGTATATGGACATGATGGATTTGCCGGAGAGTGCGGCCATACCACCCTGATACCCAACGGCAGACCATGTGGATGCGGTGCACTGGGTCATCTGGAGGCGTATTGTTCGGCACCGGGAATGAAAAGAACTGCATTTGAGCTTATGGCCAAATACAACGCTGTTGATTCAAAATTAGCCGATAAATCATTTCTGGAACTGGATTCGAAGATGATCTATGATGCTGCCGTAGCAGGTGATAAAGTTGCACTGGAAGTATTTGAACTTACCGGAAAATATTTAGGACAAGGTTTGGCCGATACGGTTCACCACTTAAGTCCGGAAGCCATCTTCTTATTTGGCGGGCCTACAGCCGCAGGTGATCTTATTTTTAAACCAACGCAGCAAAGCATGGAGGAGCATTTATTGCCTATTTTTAAGGATAAAATCAAGATACTACCATCGGAATTAGATAGTGGCAATGCAGCCATCATAGGTGCCAGTGCCCTGGTATATAAAGAAATGGAGAAATAAAGAATGGTTAATGGCTGGTGGCGAATTATAATAGCCACCGGCCATCTATCGTCCAGTATAAGAACTACACCTTGTTGTATGTCGTTATTTTAAAAAAACACAGCTTCAAATACTGTTAATGGTACGCTTCGTTTTACATTTAAATTTAAAACACAGCCAGTTGGCATAGTGTCCATCCGTAATAATTGCTGCTTTTCTTTTACATCGAATAAATCCTTTGTTGTTCATCACATTTTAGTAATTTATCTTAATTTGATGTCCCCACCATCTGCCATTAATTTTTGCCCAGTCATATATTGGCTATCTTCACTTAATAAAAAAGCTATAATTGGTGCAACATCTTTTTCCGGGTCTCCAAAACGTTGCATAGGATTTTTACTGATAATTTCTTCATACTGTTCCGGAAAATTCTCTTTCCAATGCTTAACACCTTCTGTAAACGCTAACGGACAAACAACATTTACCCGGATTCCATCTGCAGCCCACTCATTCGCTGCTACACGAGACAATCCTCTAATGGCTTCTTTTGTTGCAGCATAACTTCCTTGATTTTTTTGATCCAACAGCCCAGCCCCAAAACCAAAGTTTACAATAGAACCTTTGTTTTTTTGCAACTCCGGATAGGCAGCTTTCATAAAGTTTAACGTTCCTTTTAAATCGAATAATTTGCTTGTTTTCATAATATTGGTTCTTAACGACCTACAACATTAGACTACTCATACTTTTCCTTCAAGAGTTTTTGCAGCTTATACATCTCATCCCGGTATTGTGCAGCGGTAATAAAGTCCAAATCCTTAGAAGCTTTTTGCATTGTTTTTTTTGCCTTTGCAATGGCTTTCTCTAAAGCATCGCGACTCATATACTGCACAACAGGATCAGCTGCAAAATCTATCCCTTCCGGTTCGATGTAGGCTTTCTCATCCGCCTGCCCTTTGGATAAGATATTTGTTTGTTTTTTGTGAATCTGTTCCGGTGTAATACCATGCTCCTGATTGTATTTCAATTGCTTCTCGCGCCGGTGGTTGGTCGAGTCAATGGTTTTTTGCATCGATTGGGTTATTTTATCGGCATACATAATCACCAAGCCGTTTATGTTACGGGCAGCACGCCCCGCTGTTTGGGTAAGAGATCGTTCCGAACGCAAAAACCCTTCTTTATCGGCATCTAAAATAGCCACCAACGACACTTCAGGCAAATCAAGTCCTTCACGTAAGAGGTTTACACCCACCAGCACCGAAAACACCCCTTTGCGCAGGTTTTCCATAATTTCTACCCTTGTTAGTGTATCTACATCCGAGTGGATATATTCGCAGGCAATATTCAGCTTTTGCAGATAGGCCGAAAGCTCTTCTGCCATTCTTTTGGTGAGCGTAGTAACCAGCACCCTTTCATTACGTTCTATACGTTTACGTATCTCTTCCAAAAGATTATCGATTTGATTAAGGCTGGGACGTACATCAATAACCGGATCCAACAGCCCCGTAGGCCGGATTACCTGCTCCACGATTACCCCTTCACTCTTTTCTATCTCGTAATCGGCCGGTGTAGCCGAAACATAAATGGCGGTTTTAACGATATCCTCAAACTCTTCAAATTTTAAAGGACGGTTATCCATGGCAGCCGGCAAACGGAATCCATGCTCTACCAGGGTTTCTTTTCGTGATTTATCGCCACCATACATAGCCCTTATCTGCGGTATGGTAACATGGCTTTCGTCTATTACCATAATAAAATCGTCGGGAAAATAATCCAACAAGCAAAAAGGACGTGTGCCCGGATTTCGTCCGTCAAAGTACCGCGAATAATTTTCTATACCGGGGCAATACCCCAGCTCCCTAATCATTTCTAAATCGTAGTTTACACGTTCCTCAATACGCTTGGCCTCTAAGGGCTTGCCAATATCCTTTAAGTATTGCACATGCTCCATCATATCATCCTGAATCATCCTTATTGCCAATTGGGTACGCTCTTTTGTGGTCACAAACAAATTGGCAGGATATATCCTTATGTCGTCTCTTTGCGAAATGGAGGTGCCGTTCACAGGATCAAATATAGTGATGTCTTCTATCTCATCGCCCCAAAAGCCAATGCGGTATGCATCGTCGGCATAGGCCGGATAAATCTCAACGTTATCACCTTTTACCCTAAAGTTACCTCTGCTAAATTCCACTTCATTTCGTGAGTACAAGCTATCTACTAAGAGCCTTAAAAGCTGGTTTCGGCCAATATTTTGCCCCCGCTTTAAGCTCACTACATTGGCATGAAAATCTTCGGGATTGCCGATACCGTACAAACACGAAACGGACGAAACTACAATTACATCCTTTCGTCCGGAAAGCAGGGACGAGCTGGTACTTAGCCTCAGCTTTTCTATTTCTTCATTGATGGATAAATCCTTTTCGATGTAGGTATCCGTAACAGGCAGGTAAGCTTCGGGCTGGTAGTAATCATAGTACGAAACAAAATACTCGACTGCATTATTGGGAAAGAAGTTTTTAAACTCACCATACAACTGCGCAGCCAGCGTTTTGTTGTGGCTAAGCACCAAAGTGGGGCGCTGCACCCTTTCAATCACATTGGCTACAGTAAATGTTTTTCCCGAACCGGTAACCCCAAGGAGCGTTTGGTGCGGCACACGGTCGTTTATACCCCGTGCAAGTTGATCGATAGCTCCCGGTTGATCGCCGGTAGGT
>NZ_FXTB01000001.1:1269371-1287342 GCF_900182605.1 Saccharicrinis carchari | reverse complement strand
AAAATGTAATTTTGTCATACTAACCATTTTCGGTTACCCAAATCCAGGGGGGTCAATATGGCCGTTGTGGGGGGTCAACATCACCGGAATTTCCAGATCTATGTATTTAGGTCTATAATAACCTTTTACAAAAATATCATTTAAGGTTATCCCTTTACACCTTGCATAGACGGAATACCATTTGTAAACAAAAAAGAAAACAGTAAACAGGGAAAGAGCAACCGAAGCAATTATAATACATACTATCATATTACATTATTTACAACATTCATGAATTACTTATTCTAATTATTTTTGAGTTGATGACATCACTGTGTACTGATGAATTATTCGTCCTTTTTGCATGTCTTTACTTTTTAGGTCTTCAATAGCCCAGTACACAACAACTTTTCTAATACCCTCCTTTTTATAATTTACCTGATACGAGGCTTTTGAATCTATTATAGGATAGAAGTATAATGGATACTTTTTCAGATCTCTATTCTCTTCATCCTCAATAAAGTCACCAATCATTACCGTAACTTCAGCATTTGGAGGATTCACAAACATCATATCTCTTTTATATTGAACATTAGTGAAAATTGTATCATATACAAGGGAATCTTCATATAAAACTCCACTTCCATTATAACTCTTAGCCACTCCTTTAGTGTCATAATTGCGATAATATCTCAATGCTCCTTCATTATATAACTTATAACTCATCACGTTTCCATTCCTATAATAATAAGTACACTCTTCATTAACCTTATCATATAAAGCGGCACTTTTCTTAACCTTCTTATAATAATTCCCAAATAAATAACGCTGAATAACTAAACTATCATTCAACACCTCTTCTGACCATACAAAATCAGTACTCCCATCATTAAGGGATGATACTTTTTCAACATGACAAGATTGAAAAGTTAAAGTACTTATCAATGCAGCTACAACATAAAAATACAATCTCATATTAAAATTTATTTTATTCTTTTCTTATAATCAGAATTAGATGGAGGCATATACCAATATGGAGGCGTTACTCCATCATAAATCGGCGTAAATGTGGTGTCCATGTTATTGATATTCATTATTGTCAAAGCAGGGACTAATCGATAATTCCAGTTCTGTATAATAGTATCTCCATCACTCCAATTTTGTGGATTAGAGTAAGGCTTAAAAATATTTCTGCTTGTCCACCCAGCAATTATATCAACAATTCCTAATGGGGAACCATTACCTATATCCAAATTCTCTTTGGCATGTCCATCTATAGCAAAAGGACTAAAATTTCCCGGGGGTGCAATACCAAATTGAACTAGCCTATAACCTTGTGATATACGAGCCACTCCTGAACTCCCACCTCTAGCAAAATAACTTGGGTCAATTCTCGTGTTATCCATTGGAGCAGTGTAGGTATCCCAACCCCCACCTGAGTCGGCATTATCATAACTAACCCTTACATTATCACTCGATACGCCCAAATTATTGGTAAAATAAGTACCATCTTGGTTTATTCCGTTTTTAAAAGTTACCGTAGTCCTGTCCCAAATGGCTTGGGGGCTACTTGCCCTGAACTGGTTATGATTAACATAGTGATCCCCCACGTAATGTGAGGTGTGGCCTGCACTATTGATGCCAACGCCGAAATCGGACACTCCAATCTCAACCATTTTTTTCCTGAGACCCTTGGTATTATCGTTTATCCATTGCATGCCTTCGCTGAGCCAGTGGACAGGGTTCAGGTAATTCCAATCCCATTTATATCCGCTTGGGTCCGTAAACATAAACGGGTTGTTCATGCAATAGGCATAACGGTTGTGGCTCATCGCCAAGCCCGGTGCCTGTATCCCGATGTCACTGCGTTCATCGGGACAGGTGCCCGGGTCGGGGATTAGGAAGCGGGACATAAACTCCTACACTTCCATTTCCCGATACGTTCTTTTGTCACTATCGGGATTAGTTCGACTAATGGTTTTGCGTTTAGGCAAAACCAAAGTCCTCACTGAACATATTAATAATCCCAAAGCCGTCCAGATGCTTCCCGCTAAGGCGGGGCAGGCTTTGCAGGGTGTAACCCTGGCTGGTGTACTGGTACTTTCCATCCAAGTTGGCTGCTTCTGCCCAATTTTCGGGGTTACGTCTATTTCCCCACGGGTCGTACGCGTAGCGTTCTACTACATTACCCGACTCATTGCTTAAAGCTAATAAATTTCCCTGATAATCGATATTGGTAAAGTACATTCCATCGTTATCGGTGGGTTCATCTACAATGTACATTGCGTACGGCACATGACGGAAAACTGCCAGCTTGTCCGGGCCCTAAGGAGAGCTTACAAAACAAAAGCCGCACTTTTAAAATGCAGCATTTTGTTTTTTTATATCTCTTTATCACACGATACAATCTCCATTTTGACGAGGCTGTGGGACAGCGAGGGTTTAATTATTAATTAATATTTACCCCATTCTTAGTAAAGTGTGGTGGTGCTTAATTTACATATCCGAGCAAAGCGGATAATAGTATTATAGAGAATTAATCCTTGTATTTAATCAAAAGGAGCAATTTTGTACGATATGATATCATATGATTCCTTGTCTAAGTAAATGTATATCTCACATGGAAAAGAATAACGTTTAATTTTTTTCCATGGGGCAATTTGGTGTACGTGATAAAACATAACTACAATATCGTTATTGTATTCAACCGTATCTATAAATCTTGGCTTATTAAATTTTTCGAATAGAGTAATGGTATCACCTACAGATTCCATTGCTATAACAATTTCATCATTTATAGTCGAATTAATTTTTCTTTGATTAATCAAGGAAATAATTAAAAATAAACCTATTAAAATAATCAAAGTGATTATATAACTATGCTTCATATTATAGATATTATGTTATAACATTCCTTTCTCAATAAAACTATAATCGGGAACTCTCATGTTATTAAAAAACTGCCCTATATAATTTGTAATTTGTGTTGGATTTTGTTTTATTTGATTCCCATATTCCCGCCAGAATTGCCATCCAAGTTTATTTGAATATAAATCCTGTCGTTTAAATGCACTCGTAGTTGCAGTTCCACTAAGGGCTTGTCCCATTTCAACGATAAAACCAAAAGCTCGCCCCTTATAGCCTACATATAAGAAATGGGTCATATCAACATACTTACCATCACTCGGATTTTTAATGTATCTTAATTGTGGTCCAAGATCATACATATATCCCATAAAGGGTGCAGAACCTTTTTCTTTAATCATTATTTGCCCGAATGTCCATTCTTTATACCGACCTAGAAAGTCATCTAAACTCCCATATCCCCCATGTGTATCTGGTTCATAACCATATGGAGTACTACCCTCGCTATTTGTGGCATTACCATAACTCACCCTCACATTATCACTCGATACGCCTAAATTGTTGGTAAAGTTAACACCGTCTTGACCTATTTCGTTTTTAAAGGTTACCGTAGTCCTACCCCATATAGCTTCATCACTACCTACCCTCATTTGATTGTGGTTAACATGGTAATCTCCAACCCAATGATTAGTTTGGCCTGCACTGTTGATACCAAAGCCTCCACTCGGAATTCCGTTTTCATCTGCCCACTCGGCAAATTTCTCACCCGTATTCCAGAACCAGTTCCAGGCATTTACAAACGGTTTAAATATGCCCCATGTATATCCGCTCGGGTCGGTGTACAACAGTGGATTATTAAGGCAGTATGTATAGCGGTTATAATTCAGCGGCAAGCCGGGCGCTTGGATAAATGGGTCGGGATTCTCTTAAATTTCAATTGATTATTCTCCAGGCATACTTACCTGTTTAAAAATTAAATTCTTTACTTCTCCTTTCCATTTAATATTTTGCTGTTTGTCGTAAATTATTAGCATGTAGCTATTTTTGGGCTTACTTAGGGAGTCACCTTTTGAAATAAACACAATGCTTTCATCCTTAATTAGATACCATTTAGATTTTATTTGAAAATAATTATTTTTAGGCTTGAGGTCAATTTCGTTTACCAGTCCATTTAATTCTGCTTCAAAAAAATCTTGGTTAGACATCTCTGAGTTAATGATTTTCGAAAAAACCAATACTGCTCCAATAATAAACAATAGTATAAAGTACGGGAACAAATTTTTAAAAGCGACTATTTTTTCAGCTTCTTTATATAATTTATTTAAATTCATAATTTTTAAAATTACCATATTCGAAACAAACGTGTTGCATATGTAATTGCACCTACATTAACGGATCCACCAACACTTGGCCCAACTCCGATATCAATTGAAAGTAAAATATTACCGTATTTGTCGTATTCACTGGCGGAAATGCTCGCTCCAATGATATGATCCCCTTCAATCCCTGATGAATTACCTTTAAAGGTAGTGTCAAAATCAAATAAATCAACAGATCCTAGGTAATTTGATCTGCCAAAATTAATACTTGCTCCTCCATGTAATCCTGCTTTACCTTTTAAAGTACCATACAGGTAAACCATCCCTGCATCCTCTCCTCTTAAAGGTAATGCTAATCCTCCATCACCTCCACCACCACCAATAAAGGTAAGAACTCCTGAACCATTTATATAGACTACATCAGGTACACAGAACCTTGCAAAATCAGAATTCCATACTTTATTTATTAGCTTTCCCCCATAATCCCAAAGTTCATTCGAGTAATTATTTGCAAAATCATTCTGATATCTGGCATCGGCTATTGCATCGTTTCCTATTTGTGCATAGTTATTACCAAATTGGTTATGACTTACATAGTGATCCCCCACGTAATGTGATGTATGCCCTGCACTGTTGATGGCAACGCCGAAGTCGGGCACCCCAATCTCAACCATCTGTTGCCTAAGTTCAACTGTGTTATCGTTAATAAAATCCATTGTTGCACCAAGGTAGTGCATAGGGTTTAACCAGTCATACCAGCTCTCAAACCAATATCCGCTTGGATCCGTAAACATAAACGGGTTGTTCATGCAATAGGCATAACGGTTGTGGCTCATCGCCAGGCCGGGTGCCTGAATAAACGGGTCGGGGCTCAGGAAACGGGACAGCATGGGGTTCCCGATATCGCACACTCATCGGGACGTTATCGTTCTATCACAATGCCCGTTTTTCCGGAGGTTAAAGCTAATAAATTTCCCCGGTAGTCGGTTGCGTAAAGCACATTCCATCGTTATGGGTGGAATTATCGTTAATGTAAACTGTGTTCGGCACATGGAGGATAGCACCTAAACCAGCTTGTCTGGCCACCTACGGAGAGCTAACAAAACAAAAGCTGCACTTGCTAAAAATGCAGCTTTTGTTAGTTATGATAGTTATATACCCGATTAGTTTTCTTATATCACACGATACAATCTCCGTTTTAACGGAGCAGGCTGCGCGATAGCGAGGTGCTATGAAAAATTTATTGTGAGAAAAAAAGAAACAACAATGATAGTAATGAATAGTAACCATATGGCAACTGATTTTATGAAAAGTGTAGTATGTTCTGTTTTATTCATTTTGTCAAATTTTTTAAAACAAATAAGATAAAATTTCTTCCGGAACAATAAAATGTAATTTGTATATAGTGAGAGGATTACACTCGCAATCAATTGTCCATTAAAGGGTACATGCATATTGTTATGTAAAGTTAAGTTGACTAAACGTATTAAACCCATAAAAAAGAGTATGCACAACATATTTATCCATACCGACGAATACATTTCGCTTAACCCAATATCGGGATTTTTCCAATATTTGTCTAATTCTTTGATTGGATCACTTATCCCCCTTTTTTTAAATCTTTTCTTTGCATGCTTGGTTTTATATAGCAAAAGTACTGGATTGATCCTTTTAAAAATTAAGTGAATTTTATAATTTAATTTGTAAATTAAATAGTATATGAAATTCCAATATAGTTTCATTTCCATCCGATATTATATTCTTCATCTAATAGGTCATATCCATTATCAAAAATCCAACCACCTACCCGACTACCAAGCCATCCACCTCCTGCGGCACCTATTACACCTCCAGGAATAGCTCCATAAACCCCCAGATAGAAACCTGCAGCAGCTCCTAATTCTCCTCCGGCATAGGCAAAAGCAGCACCCGATATGGAAGTAGTCATTGCCCTATATGCATTATATCCCATTCTATTATTATCCTTGATGTATCCATTTCTAACATCGATAAATCCAATTACTCCTGTGGCTAAACCACTATATTTGCCTATAGTTTTACCCACCCTCATAGCATTCCTAGTTACAATTCTTGCCCTGCTACCACCGGTCCAATTTGACTTATAATAATGAAAGCTAAATTTACCACCTTTTGAAAGTCTAAAAGAACCTTTGTATCTAGTTATCCCAGCTGCTGCTCCTCCCACCATGTCATTAATTCTCCCAATATATGATGAGGAATTCATGGGCGATAGTGATTGACCACCAAGTTCATTCATATACGATAATCGTGATGGGGATAAATTTACATTTGAATTCATCCCTGAACCACTCATCCCTGAACCGCTCATCCCGGTTAAGCCTCCGGCACCAACGCCTCCATAGCCACCACCTCCTCCTCCCGGAGGCAAACGAAAATCTATATCATAAGGGTACAGCTCGTAATCAAATTTTTCAAAATTAGGCATTGCAATAGGTTTGTAATTGTCAATGTTTATATTCTTATTGCTTTTTTGAGGTAGGCTGACATTTGAGCTAAACACAACTGGGGTTTGTTTGGCTGCCTCAAACCAATTCATGTCGTTATTAACTGCTGTTGCTGTTGTATTTAATAGCCACCATCCGGCAGCAGCTGCCAAAATTTGCCAAAATTCACCCGAAGGATCCGTAAACATAAACGGGTTGTTCATGCAATAAGCATATCGGTTATGGCTTATTGCCAGGCTGGGTGCCTGTATCCCGATGTCACTGCGTTCATCGGGACAGGTGCCCGGGTCGGGGATTAGGAAGCGGGACATAAACTCCTACACTTCCATTTCCCGATACGTTCTTTTGTCACTATCGGATTAGTTCGGCTAATGGTTTTGCGTTGATGCAAAACCAAAATCTTCACTGAATATATTGATAATCCCAAAGCCATCCAAATGCTCCCCGTTAAGCCGGGGCAGAGGCTGTAACCATAGCCGGACACCTCACCAAGCTGGTTTTTTATGGACGGACATGGTCAGTTTATAACCCTAACTTTATAATAATAATTACCGTTAAAAGAACAACTGCAACTCCAATCAAAATATCTCCAAATTCACCAGAAACACTATTTAATAAATCAGTATCATGTATGTCTTTACCATGCCAAAGTAATTTAAAAGATATAGTTCCTTTTTTCTTAATTAAGAAAAAAATATTGAGAACAATCCATTTTGTCAAAACTCCAAAAAACCTAAATAATATTGCACCGTATAACATATTCTTATTTTTTTATTAATACCCATAAAACATCAATGTACTGGGAGCAATTATATTCCAAGTATTATTAAATGAAGAAGTTTGTCTTATAACTCCATTATAAGAACGTATTTGTAAACCTCCGAATTTTGCAGAATTAACACCAGTTCCTTTAAATATTTTATTAAATGTACCTGCATTTACAACATTCCTAGAAACCCCTAATGTACTAGCTCCTTTAGAAAAAGGGATTAGATTAGAAATAGTATTAATTCCCGAAACAACTGTTTCATCGCCAATCGTCAATGCTCTATTTAAGTGGGAAGATGAAGCGTGACCTATAGTTAAACATTGGGCAGTTATATACAGATCATCAACTACACCATAGAGGGCCTTACCTACAATAGTCTGCCCTAGTCTTGACTCTGAATAACGTTCAAAAATATTAGGCTCATACTGTCTTATTTCTCCAGGATTATAAGGTGGCCACAGATTATTCCCTCCGTTTGCGGCATTATCATAACTAACCCTTACATTATCACTCGATACGCCTAAATTATTGGTAAAGTTAACACCGTCCTGATTTATTCCGTTTTTAAAAGTTACGGTTGCCCTGCCCCATATGGCTTGGGGGCTGCTTGCCCTGAACTGGTTATGACTTACATAGTGATTCCCCACATAATGTGATGTATGCCCTGCACTGTTGATGGCAACGCCGAAGTCGGGCACCCCAATATCAACCATTTTTCTCCTGAGACCCTTGGTATTATCGTTTATCCACTGCATGCCTTCGCTGAGCCAGTGGACAGGGTTCAGGTAATTCCAATCCCATTTATATCCGCTTGGATCCGTAAACATAAACGGGTTGTTCATGCAATAGGCATAACGGTTATGGCTCATCGCCAAGCCCGGTGCTTGAATAAACGGGTCGGGGCTTAGGAAGCGGGATAGCATGGGGTCATATACTCTTCCGTTGCCTACCGGCCATTTAAGCTACGCTCGGCAAAGTTGAAGCAAGCTTCACTCTGCACTCACTCATCGCTTAAATTCATATTGATAATCCCAAAGCCGTCCATATGCTCCCCGCTAAGGCGGGGCAGGCTATGCAGGGTATAGCCTCGACTTGTATATTGATATTTTCCGTCTATGTCAGCGGCTTCCGCCCAGTTATCGGGGTTACGTCTATTCCCCTCCCGCTTGAACGGGATTAGTTCAACCAACCCAATAGCCTGCGTAAACTTGTCAATTGCGGGTTTCACTGAACACGGGTTTCCGCTATCACACACTCATCGGGACGTAGCGTTCTACCACAAGGCCCGTTTTTTCGGAGGTTAAAGCTAATAAATTTCCCTGGTAATCGGTGTGGGTATAATAATACAAGCCGCTTTTATTTACATCAGCTTCATCGGTAATATCCACATGGCTGCCAAAATGGAACCGCCGCTAATATAATGAATTGTACGGGTTTTTCCACTAGGCAAAATTTCTGCCTAAAAACAACAAAAGCCACATTATTTCTAATGCAGCTTTTGTTGTTCTATATCTCTTTATCACACGATACAATCGTGCGACAGTTGGGTGTTACTCACTTCTGGATGCTTTTATTACTAAAACCAAACTTGAAAGTATGATGAAATAAAAAGCTAACCTGAAGGCTGTCTTTTTTATTATTTCAAGTTTTGATAGCCATCTTTAAGTCGCTTCTTTATTTTTTTATCTAATTCATTAACCTTCCTTTGTTCAACAGATGGGAAATGTTTTACCAAACTCTGATATCCCTGAATTCCTTGCTCATTTATAAAAAACGCTAACAAGTCAACAATAGTTAATTCATCAGAAGTTGAAACCACTTTTATTAATTCCTCTATTACATTTTCCCAAGAACTAGTAGCTAACAAATTTCGTAATGTCAATTCATATAAAAATTCCTTATCATTTTTTGCAGCATAATCTAAAACATCTTGCATAAAGCTTATATGTTCTTCTTTCATTAAGGTTGAACATATATTAACTATAGGTTTTAAGATAAGTTCATTTTTAGCAAAATGCTTTTCGCCGATAAGCTCAGACGTTAATTGTTCCAAGTATATTGGTTTGTTCTCAGAAATTACTGTTAAGGCTATAAAGCGTTGTTGGAGCTTTCCGCTTAAAGCAATTTGTTTCAATTCCTTCCAAGCTATATCCTTTTTACATTCTGGCTCTAATGCTGCAATATATGAATCAAGCTCATATACTGGCTCGTCTGCATTATTGATAATATTTAAGAGTTCTGTTTTCATTAAAAAGAAGTAATTGGAGTGATATACTTAGGTGATACTGGTGAAGTGAAAATATATTGAGGTACTCCATTAACCCAGTTTGTTCTTGGGCTAAAAAATGTTGGCTTGGCGTTTATATGAAGAATTGTTGCTCCACCATCAAACTTACCAGCAGTACTTTTCCATAAATTCTGTCTATAAAGTACGGTATTAAAATCACTAGTATTTGTAATATTCTTAACATTACCCCAACGAGTTACATAAGATTTTCCGCCAGAGTAAGCAGGGTCTAAACCATTCTTCAATATATTATTCGCATACTTTGAAGGCGTAACATGAACAAAAGCATCATCTGACAGATTCACCCCATTAGCGGCAACTCCTGCCGTCCTAAAAGCTCTTAGTGCCCCAATCCCTGCAAGTATTTCAAATTCAGGACTAACAATCTCTGCTCTACCCGAGAATCTTTGGGCGAAATCGGCTTTAATAAGATTATCGTAGTAGCTATAGGGTATAACATTCAAATCCCCATCAATAGAATTTAGGATATTCTCATCCCCCGCCATTATCCAATTTACCTCTATCGAGTACGGGTCGTAACTTGCCGAGCCTACCGATCTGCCGGGCATCCGGCTTTGCATTCCCATTGCCGCCTTATTAGCAAGCCAGTCGTAATCGTAATTTGTACGCGAATTAAAAGTTTCTTGCCCGGCAACCTCCGAGCGATAACCCCAATTAGCGTTATGATCTACGTTAACACCAAATTCTCCCGACGATGGAAACCAAGGCGTTTCATCTGCCCACTCGGCAAATTTCTCACCTGTATCCCAAAACCAATTCCACGCCTTTACAAATGGTTTAAATATGCCCCATGTATATCCGCTCGGGTCGGTGTACAGTAATGGATTATTAAGGCAATAGGTATACCTGTTGTAATTAAGAGGAGATTCAGGTGCCTGTATAAACGGGTCGGGGCTCAGGAAGCGGGATAGTATGGGGTCAAAAACCCGGCCATTCATATTAATTACTCCAAAGCCATCCAGATGTTCGTGAAGCGTATAACCTCTGCAAGTGTACTGATACTTTCCCTCTAAGTTGGCAGCTTCTGCCCAGTTTTCGGGGTTACGTCTATTCCCCCACGGATCGTATGCGTAGCGTTCTACTACATGGACCGTTTTTTCGGAGCTTAAAGCTAATAAATTTCCCTGATAATCGGTATGGGTATAATAGAGGCCGCTTTTATTTACATCTGTTTCGTCGGTAATATAAATAGCAGCCATGCCGGTTCCGCCATTGATATAATGGATTTTGCGAATTTTATTACCGGGTAATATTTCTTCTTCGTAGTCGTCGAAATAATAACGGGTAAGCTGTTCATTATCGTTGCCATCCGAGAACACTGTTTTGCGCCGCAGTTCGTCAACGCCATAGGTAATATCGAACTGCTTGCCTTTGCTGCCGTTGGGCTGGGTAAGGTGCATGTGCCTTACCTTGTTAAAGGAATTATAATCGATGGTATGGTCTAATTTGTCGATAGGGTCGCCAAGGTAACTGCTCAGGGCATGCGGACCGCCATTATTTCCGCCATAATTAAAATGTACGGTTCCGTTTCCGCCCAAAAATATAGGGTCTTTCTTTTTATCGATATTGCCCGATGGCTGGTATGTGTTGTATCCACCACCGGGTTTAAAGGTATAGCTGTTATCGGTATTTTTATCCGACAGGCTCCAGGCGGTTAGCTGGTGGTTACCGTCGTCATATTTAAACTCTTCTTTTTGCCCTTTTATATGGTCTATCCTAAATGCCAAGTTGTATTTGGGGCCAAAACCATATTGATAGCTGAATATAGTATGGCCTCCATATGTGGCCATATTATGCAAGGGCAGGCCGTTGCTGTCGTAGCCCAAAATTGTTGTTAACGGTGCCGACTGGCTGCCCTGCCTATACGCTGTTACCTGACCTTTGGCGTTAATATCCTCTAATAGCCATACATTTTTGTCGAAACCTTTGTCAGGTACGGTTATATTATTTAATTCGCCCCACAGATTGTATTTATAGTTCACCTTAAAACCATCATGGTAGGTTTTACTTACCAAACGCTTAAATTTATTGTCGTAGTCAAAATTTAGCGAAAACGTTTTGCCGTCAATGGTTTCTGTCTTGCTCAATAGTTCAGGAGAGTCCGGGGAGTATTCAAATATTTGTGAGTGGATTACCTGAGCTCCCTGTTTTTTCTCGATGGACTCAGGCCTTCCAAAATTGTCATATTTATATGCCACCACTTCGTTGCCCCTTGTTATGTTTTCAAGGAGTCCGGAATTTTTATACCCATAAACCGTTGTATTGCCTTTATTGTCTGTTTCGTTTAAAACCAAACCCAGGGGGCTAATTATGGATGTAACTGTTCGGGCATCAGGATCATCTAAGCTTCTTCGCTGTCCGTATTTGTCGTAAGTAAGTGTTATGGGGCCACTTCCCGTTGCGGTAGCCTCTTTTTGTAAGCCCGAGGCATAATACTCAAAATCGACCGTTGCCCCACCAAAATCGGTATTTTGAACTACCTGCCCTAATTTATTTGTTTTGGTAAGGGATATGCCCCGCGGACCGGATACCGTTGTCAAAAACGCATTGCCGCTTTTTTGATAAGTATAAGTTGTATGGTCGCCGTTAAAGGCGGTTGACTCTTGTATGGTACCGTCCAGGTTATACCAATAGGTAGTGTACTTGGGGGTGCCCGAAAAATAAGGTTCGGACACTTTCCATACTTGCCCCTTGTTTGTGTATTGCGTTTCGACAAAAGTTTTTTTGCCATTGGTTTCGTATTCTGTGCGTATTTCTCTGCCCAATTTATCGTACCAACGTATTAAATCCGATTGTCCCGATGTTTTGGTATGGGCACAATATTTGGCTTCGGATGGGCCTGTGCCATCGTTCCATTGAAGCGATGTGGAAGCGTGAATACCGTTATGGTCGATAGTCTCAAAGGGACGGCCAAATGCATCAATTAATTGGGTAGTTGTACCCAGTTCGGTAGCGGTTTTTTTAAGAATGCCCCAGTTCAGGTAATATTCATAGCTCACTGTTTGGGCCGCCTCCTCATCGGTTTCGGTTTGTACAAACCGATGGTCGTCGGTATAGGTATAGCTTTTAGTTCGGGTATCCGTGTGGATTATTTGGTTGTTATTGTCGCGTGTTTTTGCTTCAACTGCCACCTTACCCACATTTCCGTATGCATCGTAATTTGAATATGTTGTTTTTAAATCTCCATTTAGTGTTTCTTCTTTTAATCTGCCGAGGTCTTTATCTGTATCATAATAATCATAATCTATCGTTTCGGTATGCGATTCGCTGCCTTTTTGGGTGGTGGTAGTAATTATATCGGGTTTGGTTTTTCGCCACCAACCAGATGCTGGATAATCAATTGTTTTTGTTGTGGTGGACATTCCACTGTTATCTGTAGTTATATCCGTAGCATTACCAAACGCATCAAAACTGTTGTATGTTGTTTCAATGCGTGCTCCTGTCTGGTAATTATTATATACCTGTGAGCTGGGTTTTATATTTATCCTCCTGTTTAAATATCCCGGTACATCATCTTGTACTACCGAAAAATTTTGAAGGCTTTTCTCTCGAAGTATATCATTCCCACCATACTTGCCAATATACCTTTCGCTTAGGTAAGGAAGTAGCAAATCGTATGTATCATTTAACTGAGAAGTTGATACGCTAATAGCATACGGATTTGATGCTGTTTCACTTTCGTACATTTTAGTTGTGCGTTTGGTAAACCCCAGGAAGCCTTTGCCTTTGGTGTGCACTTTGGCACCTTCGTATTCGTATTTATATTTTAGGCCACTTGGAGTAATAACCTGTGTTGTTACCATGTTAGAACCGGCCACATTGATAATGTCGGTAGATATAGGATTTGTTCCTTTTGCATAGTGGGGTGCCCCATCAAGTAGGGTGCGGTGAGTGATTTGGTAATTAGCGCCTTCAAAGCCAGTGTTGATTTTACCGATGAAATTATTTGGGCTATAAAATCCACGTGTGGCAGTAAGCACCTCACCGTCACTGTCTTTAATGAAAAAATCAGAAAGTCCGTCACCTCTAAAATCTCCAATTATTATTTCCGCATCTCTACTCAGTTGCTCTTTGTTAAATATATATGAATCACCGCTAGGTTTAAAGGACTTACCCTTATTATTAATATATACTTCCTTACCAAAGTAAGATGCAAAAGTTACTTCGTATTTGCCCCAATTTTCCTCATTTGGATATGGACCAGGGGCAGTGGGCTTTATATACTCTAAATTAGCACCCCATTTATCATTTGAATTAAGCCTGTCACTAAGGGATTGAACAGCGTTATGAAATAACTGTTCTTCTCCATAACCGAAATTTCCGACATTTTGAGGAGTAAGGGTTGCTTCAAATCCGTAACTACCTAGCTTGACAATATCAGTATAGCCATCTGCATTAATATCCATTAAAAAAGACGATGTTAGCGTTTTAACATTTCTTTTATCATTACTCCATTGCCAGGTATTAGCCGGAAAATTTAACATTTTCTTCGAAAGAGATATGTTTGAATTATATAATTGAAAATTAGAAACATATTTTATTTTTAAATTTTCCTTATCATATATGTCGTCTGTTCCATCGTTATTAATATCTGCAATTTCAATTTTATTTCCTGAATAATCTTGTTCTGATATTTTTACTAAAGTGTTGTCCTCAAGCTTGTAATAAACTAATTTATTCGTCATATGAATTATCAGTTCGTCCATTCCATCGCCGTTTAAATCTCCGGATAAAACATCTAGTATTTCATTAGACCCCAAGTTTAGATTGTCATTAAAATTTATTTTGGAATTACTATTGATATTCCATACGAAATTATCATTAGTTGTATTTAGTGAAATAATTTGCATTTCATCGTTTGGAAGAAAATGGCCTGATATTGTGTAGTTTTTAAAATATTCATAATGTGTGAGATACTCAAATGGTGTCATTTTATTATTCTTAACATCTATAAGGTTAAAACTATCACCTCCAACTCCTACTGGTGGCCCAGTATCCCACCTATTGGTATATAATACATCATCAAAGCCATCGGAATTAAAATCAACCACTTTAGCCCTCCTGTATCCATCCAAACCGCCAGGGTTGCTTATTATGATTTCTTTATTTTGAATCCATAAATTGTTTTGCAATTCGAATATGCGAATTTTAGAATAGCTTCCAATTGCTAATTGTTTTTTTCCATTGCCTAAGAAATTACCAGTAAAATACACTTCACCGTCAGGTATTTTAGGCAGGATTTCAGCACCTTCAAATTGGTTTTCCCAGGTAAATTTGGATGATGATACAGCTTCATCATTCTTGTTAATTAACTTTACACTTGTCAATTTTGGAAGAAATTTATCCTTCCCGGCCAATTCTTCTGCATCATATGTTAATTTATAAGTTTTAAGCAAATTTCCTTTGTGTAGTAGCCCTATATTATTGAGAAGTTTAGTTTTATTAATAGAATTTCCTTTTACAAAAACAGGCTTTGATTCAATATCATCATAATTAAACGCTAAGGTATATTCGGGATTCCAATTAGTCTTACTATTCCCTGTATATTTAACTTCTTTAATCCATGTTTCCTCATCATTGTTATTGCCATAAATATATTCTATAAAGTTTCCGTTTTTGTCCTCAACTTTGCCTAAGTACCATGTAAGCACACCTTTCTTATCCGATAAAATCATTTTTGATTTTGGGCTCGCACCATACTCCATTTTGGTGCCATCCTTTTGTTCGATGATAAAGTGGCTTGGGCCATCACCGTATTTTCCATGCGCTGTGATGGTGCCATAGTCTTCAACTTCTGTTCCGTAAGTTGTACCGGCATTACCATATGTACTTTGATTGGTGCCAGACGTTAAAATCAATGGCTGTCCATCAAGCACAAAACGGTCGTTACCATCAAAAGATATAGCATGATAATCGCCATGGTAATATGGGTTGTGCGCAGTACGAGTAATAGATGAAATACCCGACAAGCCCACTTTATACCCGGCAATACCAATGCCCGATTGGCTATTGTAGCTAATGGCAATATTTGGTTGCATACCGTTTATACCGGGTGGGCAAACAATAGGTATGGTATAGGTGGCGGCGCCGGATGAGGTAACATTAAAGGAACCAGGGATGGTTCCTACTATACTTGCCCCTGCACTGTTAGTGTCAGAGGTAGTACCCTTTGTATTTAGATAAGTATTTTCCGATGGAGTAAATACCAACAAATCGTCAATTTTTGCTGTCAAGGACTGTCCATTCGCGGCTTTAAAAGCAAATCCGGGCTTAAATCTGATATAGTCACGGGCGATATAATCCTTTTGTCCGGTTACAATTTCGTTTAAGTCGAACGATTCTGCTCTTTCTTGCGCCACTATTATTCCATTCCAACATAAAGCAATGAATATAACCACGCTAATAAATTTTAAATTCTTCATTGATATATACTTAGATGGTTATTGTTTGATGATTTTATAGGTAAGGCTTTGGCTGCCTTTTTTGAGGTGAAGGATATACATGCCGGATTCAAAATAGCTTAAATCGATGGGGTGTTCTCCGTTGCCAATAAATTGATTGGTAAGTACCGTTTTGCCGGAGGAGTTGTAAACTTGAAAAGTGAATTTCATATCATTGTCTTCGCCGTTTACGATAACTTTAACTTGCCCTTTTGTTGGGTTGGGGGCAATGACAACGGATCCATTACCAAAGCTGTGCGGTTCTATTTCTTGCTTATCCTGTTGAGCCGATTTTAATATTGATAGATTTATGGTTTCAATAACTCTTCCTATACGGTTTCCTGCGTTGTCGTAGGCGTAAACTATTTTCTTAGTATTATTATCTACAATCAAGACATCATCAATTAATAAATTTCTCATCACCCACTGATAGCCTCCATAATAGCTAACATAGCCATTGACGGAAAAAATTTGAAACTTAATCCTAAAATCAGAATTTGGAGTTAAGTTATGTGCGATACATAAAGCTTCAATATCCAGAGTGCAGTTATCCCAGCCATTTTCACTCCCTTCATTGTTAAATTCTAATACTTTCACATAATTTTGGCCTCCATTGTCCGAAAGGTAAACTCCATCGTCAGTATTATTCGTATAAAAGGCTTTGGCAAAAGGAGACAGTCTCTTTTTCCATCTGAAATTTAACTTCACACCTTGACAACTTATAAAGTCCAAGTTTATGTAAGCTCCTATTAAACATGATTTAGTCTGATTATATAATTGATAATTAAAGCTGCAAAGTAGAAGATGGCGATCATTGTTCTCTATATCAATATATTTTACATCATTACTATTACAGCCTTCGTTCTCCACTACCCACTCAGGAATAGAAACAATAGAGGATATACCCTCAAAATTCTGATAAAAAGGTAATGTCACTTTATCTTGCCCAACGGCTCCACTGCCCAATAATACTGCTGCAGTAATAATTAGTAGAAATTTTTTCATCCTTCGTAGTTTTTGCTTAGTTATCATTAGTTAGTAATGCTTCAATTTTGGCAAGGCGCTCTGTCAATCTTTTAACTTGCTGCTCCAAATCTTCCCTCGCACCGTGTTCTTTTTTCCTCGCTTTTTCGAGTTCTATGGCATACAAGGTCAACTCTTCCACCTTTTGCAACAACAACTTGTTCAACTCGGCCAAATTAACCATAGGAGCCCCTCCTAACCTCCCCCAAGGGGAGGAACTGGTGAGTGGTGATATGATATTGCGCATAGGTTTATTGGTTTAGTATTAGTTTTTTAATGGCTTCAAACTCATCTTTCATCTTTTGCATTTCGACTTCCAATTCTTTCTGGTCTGCTTTCAAATCTTTAACCTCCTTGTCCTTTTCTATGGCATACAGCGTCAGCTCCTCCACCTTTTGCAGCAGCAGCTTGTTCATCCCGGCCTGGTTTACCATAGAAGCCCCTCCTAACCTCCCCCAAGGGGAGGAACTGGTGAGTGGTGATATGTTATTGGCTTAGGTTTATTGGCTTAGTATTAGTTTTTTAATGGCTTCAAACTCATCTTTCATCTTTTGCATTTCGACTTCCAATTCTTTCCGGTCTGCTTTCAACCCTTTAACTTCTTTGTCCTTTTCTATGACATACAGCGTCAGCTCCTCCACCTTTTGCAGCAGCAGCTTGTTCATCCCGGCCTGGTTTACCATAGAAGCCCCTCCTAACCTCCCCCAAGGGGAGGAACTGGTGAGTGGTGATATGATATTGCGCATAGGTTTATTAGTTTAGTAATAGTTTTTTAATGCCTT
>NZ_FXTB01000001.1:1182082-1268995 GCF_900182605.1 Saccharicrinis carchari | reverse complement strand
TATTCATCTCGGCCAAATTAACCATAGGAGCCCCTCCTAACCTCCCCCAAGGGGAGGAACTGGTGAGTGGTGATATGATATTGCGCATAGGTTTATTGGTTTAGTATTAGTTTTTTAATGGCTTCAAACTCATCTTTCATCTTTTGCATTTCGACTTCCAATTCTTTCTGGTCTGCTTTCACCCCTTTAACTTCTTTGTCCTTTTCTATGGCATACAAAGTCAATTCCTCCACTTTTTGCAACAGCAACTTGTTCATTTCGGCCAGGTTAACGCCTTGCTCTTCCATTTGGCTGGCACTTGGGATATCGGGTAAGTGTTTGTTATCTTTTATGAAAGTTTCAACTTCCGAGAGGTCGCGAAGTTGGTAGTCGGGCTCAAAAACGAAGTCGGCGGTTTGGCCCTTGGCTTCAATAATGATTTCTTCGGCACGGACGGTACCGGCTACGTCTAATTTGTGATTCGGAGAATCTGTTCCAATGCCAATATGACCATTACTCTTTATAATCATTTTTGTATAAGCTTTAATAAGCTCATCATCTGTCATTGTCTTTCCTCCGTTAAAGGACTCATCGTGATGTGATATAAAACGAATATTAGAGAATATATCCATATTGATCAATCCTATAGATGACCTTGCTCCGTCGCCATATAATTTCCATTCTCCGTTTTGACGTATGCCATTTAAGGCGATTGATGCGTTTGTGTATCCTAAACTTGTATTATACCAATCAAATAATGCAACTCTTTTAGTCTTAAGGTTACCTGCTATATCAAGTTTTTCAGATGGATTAGTAGTTCCAATTCCCACAAACCCATTTTCGTCAATGGTCATTCGTGTTTTAAGACCACTGTTGTAAGTATGGAAATGCATTTTTGATTTTGTATCAGATCCTAATTGTTGTACTTGTATTTTCCCTGTTGGAGACCAAACATCTCGATTATGAAACCCAATAGAAGAAGATTGATTTGAGCCACCACCAGAATTAACCAACGAAAGTACCATTGCTTCACCATTAATAACTCTCTTCCCAAACTGTACGATGGTAGATGGAGAATTCGATGTTTTTGTTCCTACATTTAGCATCGAACCTGGCGTAAGAGTTCCAATTCCAATATATCCATTACTGTTTATTCTTAACCTATTCTTTCCGCCAGTAAAATAATCTATTCCGAAATATCCTGATGTATAAGCATTTCTACCATTGAATGAGCTGCTATTGTCTTGATAATCATGAAAACCAAAACCATAATGATTTATATATTTTCCATCATATAAAAAATCATCACCTAATTTTACAGTAATACCAGGTGAGTTATTGTCCGTTGTATTTGCCATATCAATATGCACTACTCCATCCAGTTTCTCTTGTGCAAATAGAAACATAGGGCACACTAATAATAAAAGCGTAAAAATTTTTCTAATATCTTTTTTCATTATTTGATGATGAATGATCAAAAATTAAGTTTGTTATCTATGATTAACCATATCGTTCCGCACCCCTACCCCCAAGCGAATTACCAACCCCCCAACAAATCCCCCCATTCGGGGGGGACTTAGGGGGGGGCTTTTTACCTGTCCACGATTATCCGGGATGCTTTGTACTGGTTGTACAGTTCGGGTAGCATGTTTTGCGACAGCTCCATCAGCAAATCTATTTTGCCTTTGAGCAGGTCGTCGGCCTCGTCCATGCGGGCTTCCAGCTGTTCGCCGGAGTCCTTGCGGTTTACGATGGCATTGCGCACGGTGGTCTGCTTTTCGTCGAAATTACGGGAGGCCGTCCGCAGCGCTTCCAGGCGATCGGCCGTCAGGCCATAGCTTTCGGCTTCGGCCTGAACCGCCTCGGCATGTTCGATAGTCTTTTTTGAACGTACCAAAAGCAGTTGTTCCGATGAGCGCACCAATTGCGATTCGGTAAAATCGATATCGTTCAGCATCAACTGATCGTTGTTAAAAGTGGCATATACCTTTAATATGCGTATCATCTCCATCATTTGTCTTTCGAGGAGGGCACGGGCTTCGGCCTTTGTTTTGGCATAACCACCGGAGCTTGTCGCTTTATCCTTGTCCAAATCGGCAATTGTATCGAGCATAGCCGAGAACTCTTCAAACGTAGCCGTAAAGCCCGGGAGGTATTCGAATGATGCCTGGTTGTTACTTAACCAGTCGCGCACCACCTTGTACATGTTAAATTTGTTTATCAATCTTTTTTCCATAACATTTGCTTTTTAATTACTGACCCCACTGACCCCTCCGGCGCTTGCCCGATGGAAAGCCAAAGGCTCGGTTGATGGTTGTTTGAACATTAAATTTTTTTTAGCAGACCGCTGTGCGGTGGGTTCCTTATCTATTTACCGGTTGCAGCGCATTGTCCGGGCTTGGCAAGCCCTGCTGCAACAGCTGATGATAACCGATGTAGGGCTGCCGAACCCACTCCGCCCCTTGACGAAGTGCCTTGTATTGACTGCGAGGTGCTTTGTAAGCCCCACGAAGTGCTTTGCAAGCCCTGCGATTGCCATTGTGTCGCTTCCGATATGCTCTGTAAGGCTCGCGACTGCCATTGTAAGCTCTGCGACTGCCATTGAGTCACCTGCGATATGCTTTGTAAGGCTTGCGTCTGCCATTGAGTCATCCACGATGTGCTTTGCAACGCCCATGGCTGCCATTGCGTCACTTCCGGCATGCTTTGTAAGCCAATCCAATGCCTTTGTAAGGCCCTACGACCTCTGGAACGGTTCTGTATAACCATGCTGCCAATCAGAACCGTTCCCTATTATCATGCTGTAAATCTCGGCCAGGTTAACCATAGAAGGCCCTCCTAACCTCCCCAAGGGGAGGAACTGGTAAGTGGTAATATGTTATTGGCATAGGCTTATTGGCTTAATAATAGTTTTTTAATGTCTTCAAAATAATCTTTCATCTTTTGCATTTCGACTTCCAATTGTTTCCGGTCTGCTTTCTCCTTTTTTCGGTCTGCTTTTAACTGTTTTACCTCCTTGTCCTTTTCAATGGCATACAAAGTCAGCTCCTCCACCTTTTGGAGCAACAATTTGTTCATCTCGGCCAGGTTTACGCCTTGTTCTTCCATTTCGGCAGCAGAGGGGATATCGGGGAGGTGTTTGTTATCTTTTATGAAAGTTTCAACTTCGGAGAGGTCACGGAGCTTGTAATTGTCAGCAAAGACAAAGTCGGCGGTTTGGCCGTTGGTCGAGTAGGTAATGTTGTTGGCGGCAATATCCTTTACCTCCATTTCTTCTGAATGTATCTGTCCATTAACAATAAGGTTACCTTCTATTCTCTGGTTTCCTTTATTATGCAGCACTTTTGCCCAGAATCCGTCTCCGTTTTTATCTCGACTTCTAAAATACATAGTCGGAGAAGTTGAAGAGTTTCTTATTACTAGCTGTCCACCATATCGATAATCCGGATTATTTGATCGATGACCCATATTTACACCCCAAAACCATTGATTTGATTCCGGTGAATTGGGAATATTATAGCCATCAAAAAAAGCGCATTGCCATTCATCGTTCCAATTATTTATAACATTGGGAAAATCCACTCGCATAGTTTTCCCTTTTATGCTACCAACAACATCCAATTTATAGTTTGGATGATATGTTCCAATACCAACATTTCCATTCTTATCTATACTAAACCTACCATACATACTTGTTGCTTGTCCAGTTGTAAGACTTGTTGTGGAATTTGCAAACGATAATTTACCATTTATTGGATCCCATCTTAATTCACCTACATAACCATTTAACATTGATCCGTTACTAATAGAATATCCTAATCCAATGACTTTATGTCCTCCACTATGAAAAGAATAGGCATCCGAAATCTCAAGATTATTATTGGGGTTTGTATTGCCAATCCCAACATTACTGCCCTTATAATATATTGGACTTTGTCCATCATCGGGAACACGAACCTGCCCCAAAGCAGAAACTCCGACAAATCCAATTATTAAAAGTATAATTAATTTTCTCATATCAGTTTATTTTTGGTTGCTATTAGTTATTAATTCTTTAATCGCTTGCAACTCTTGTTTCATTGAAGCAACTTCTTCTTCCAACTCCTTCCTGTCTTTCTTCTGCTGAATTGAACATAGGGTGAGTTCTTCGACTTTCTGAAGGAGTAGTTTATTCATCTCGGCCAAATTAACACCTTGGGCTTCCATTTGGGTAGCGCTAGGTATTTCGGGTAAGTGTTTGTGGGTGCGGATAAAATCTTCTACATCGGAGAGGTCGCGGAGTTGGTAGTCGGGCTCAAAAACGAAATCGGCGGTTTGGCCTTTGGCTTCAACAATGATTTCTTCGGCACGGACGGTTCCGGCTACATCGAGTTTGTGATTAGGAGTAGTTGTTCCTATCCCAATATTACCATTATCATTTATTCTCATAGCTTCATCCAAATTTACATCCCCAGAACTATGGGTTGCCATTCCGTTTGAAACATAAAATACCAATTCCATCCCCTGACTAAGGCCATTGCAGCAACGATTGGTTCTTAGGGCTGAAATTCTTGCTCCCGTAGCATTACCCGAAACATCCCTGTATCCTTTGAATCTAATGTGATAGCCCGGTTGTTTTCCCTTTCCATCCCAATTAAGACGATCTTTAATCTTTCCAATACTTATTCCATCGTTGTTGGATGCAGCAACATGTAATTTGGCATCTGGAGTTGTAATACCAACACCTATATTCCCATTGATAAAGTTGTTAACTCCACTTTTCGCCTGATATATAAATCCATTTTCATTTATGATAGAATAGCTTCCCGATGAATCATATAAGCCTTTCCGTAGCAGAACTTTTACCGTATTGATATATCCAAGATATAAATTGCCGCCTGCAGCATTTAAGGTTATGTTGCCGTTTGCGTGGTCGTTTAAAATATAATTATTGTTGTGCAGGGAGTATATGCCATTTCCTGCTTTTAAATACAGTCTATTGGTTTTTATATTCCCATTCACATCGAGGGCTTCGGTTGGATTTGTAACGCCGTTTAACCCTAAATAATTATTTGTAGAGCTGAAGAGCAAGGCATATTTTCCTATACTGGTATTATATAAATAAAAACCACCATTACCATATTTACCGTTATAACCATGCTGCCATTTTTGAACACCACCAACAGCATATGATATCATTCCAAAATTGTCTGCGTTTGAGATATTCAACCAAACTCTCGAATTATGGTTGTTTTGACTACTTATTTTAATTCGGGTTTCATTGTTTGCTTGGCTAAAAGTCCAAAGTCCGGTAATAGTTTCATCTTTGATTTGTCGGCGTATTGGGCAAGGAGGTTTATATACATCACAATACAAAAAAATAAAAGCATAGCTTTTTTCATCATCTTAAATATTAATTATTCACAGCCAATTACGAGAATTAAAAATATCCGGCCAAAAAAACAGCGTGACAAAAATGTGACAAATGCATTTTACCTAGTTCTATAGAACTAGGTAAAATTTGCATTTCTGATTTACATATATTAAATTGTGAAGCATTAAATGCCTTAATCTATGATATGAAAAAAGTTTACCCCATGCACATCCAACCCATTTGTGCCGAAACCGAATTACATCTTACTACCCATTACAATAGTTGTGTAAATGGCCTGCATAGGCAAAATAGGGTACTTGTTAAAGAGGAAATTGCATCAACCAAGTTAAAGTTAAGTCTGCTGGCTAAGCAAAAAACCGGCAGGTCTATGCAGAAACATGCGGCTCCGGTGCGTGAAGCTACGCTTGTTTACAACAGTAATTTGCGGATGAAGCATATAAGCTCACTCTGTGATCTTTTAAAAAATAGATTTGGGATTAGGATGGTTCAAATTCATTTACATAAGCATCACTGTGATAATACCCTAATAATAATAAATCACGCCCATATTATTTTCAACTGGATGGATAAAGAAACAGGCAAAAGCATTAAGCTACATAAGTGGGACATGGCCGAACTCCAAGAGATGGTTAGAAATGAAATTGAAAAGATGGATTGCATGATGGCCTACTCCGGCAATAAAAAAGAAACGCCTTTGGGAAGGTTAGTAAAGACATTATTTCCCTTTTCATATTCTTGAATACGTGTAGCTATTCTCTTTTTAAGCTTTATAATTTTTTGAATAGGTCGCCAAAGGTCTATAGAATTGTGGGTTACCCCTCGTAAAAGTTTAAGAAAACCTTTACGGCTTTCCGCAAAGAGATAGCGGAAAGTGAAAAATCTGTGTATTATTCAGGCTTAATTGAACTACATACTAATAAAGGGTATCCACCTACTCATTTCCGTTATCTCATCAACAATAAAGTGCTATGCGTATAATAGTTGCCAAAAAAAATTAATTTTGTGCCATAGGTAGTAAAACCTTACCCAAACTTATCCATTCCAACGAGTATATGAAACAAAAAAACGCTTTGATAGTTATTGGGGATTAGGGAGAAATGGAGTATCAGATGACATTAAAAAAACTATTGATCGTGATATTGGGTTTTGTGTTTTTTCAGGCACAGGGTCAGGAAGGGGCGATTGCAAAATATGCAAAAGCTAAAAAAGGTGAAGGTCTTTATTCGTTTTTAAAACGTAATGCTTTGGATACCGACGAATTGATAGCGCAGTTTATAGAGCTTAATAAGTCTAAATTGGGCAAGGACAAAACCTTACTATTAGGTGTTGAATATAAAATTCCGGCCACCGAGGTGTTTTTATTTGAGCCTTTATTTGGTAAAGAGAGGGAGAGATTCCGCTTGGAGTCCAACATTTTAAAAGGTGCTGTATTTTATTTGGTAAGCGGACATGGTGGTCCCGACCCCGGCGCGTTGGGTAAATATGGGCACAGAACATTGGCAGAGGATGAGTATGCCTACGATATTACTTTGCGATTGGCCAAAAAACTTCAGGAAAATGGAGCTCGCATTCACATGATAATCCAGGATGAAAACGATGGTATCCGTGATGCGTCGTACTTAGAGCTGGATAGTGATGAAACATGTATGGGGCAAACCATTCCGCTGGATCAGACTAAACGACTGAAGCAGCGAACCGAAATGGTTAATGAATTATACCTCAAAAATAAAGGAGCATTTCAGCGCTGTCTTGTGGTACATGTTGATTCCAGAAGCAAGGGAAATGCCATTGATGTGTTTTTTTACCATGCGCCCAAAAGTAAAAACGGAAAAATAGCAGCAGGTGCCATATTGAACGTATTTGATTTAAAATACAGTCAACATCAGCCATCCAGAGGATACTCGGGTGTTGTTAGCGCAAGGAACTTATATTTGTTGCGGAAAACTTACCCGGTAACTGTTTTTGTAGAGCTGGGAAATATTCGTAATTTTCGCGACCAGCAGCGCTTTATTTTAGAAAACAATCGTCAGGCTTTGGCCAATTGGTTGTACGAAGGATTACTAAGCGATTATAAAAATAATACTTTAAAATAATAGTAACAAGATGAAACCTACTTTATTAGTGTTGGCGGCCGGAATGGGCAGCCGTTATGGAGGATTAAAACAATTGGACGAATTGGGCCCGTACGGAGAGTCCATAATAGATTACTCCGTTTACGATGCCATTGAGGCCGGATTCGAAAAGGTGGTTTTTGTTATCCGCCAATCGTTTGCCGATCAGTTTAAAGCGCAATACGAACCAAAGTTTGGCGATAAGATAGCTATTGAATACGTCTACCAGGAGTTGGACAATTTACCCAATGGATTTACGGTTCCCGCGGGTAGAGAAAAACCATGGGGAACAGGACATGCGATGTTAATGGCCAAGGATGCCATTCAGGGATCGTTTGCCATCATTAATGCCGATGATTTTTATGGGCGCGAAGCCTACCAGGCCGTGCTGGATTTTATGGATAAAAGTAGCGATGATAACGAATACGCTATGGTGGGCTATGCCTTAAATAACACCCTCTCAGAACATGGAACCGTATCGCGCGGTGTGTGTGAGACCGATGCCAATAACAATCTCACAAATATTGTAGAACGAACCAAAATTGGTTATTTAGATGGCAAAATAGTGTATTACGAAGGTGAAAACACTACTGAGCTAACAGGTAAAGAACCCGTTTCGATGAACTTCTGGGCTTTCAAGAATTCTTTTTTTGAAGCACTGGAAAAAGAATTTATTATCTTTTTGAAAGAAAAAGGTAAGGAGATGAAGTCGGAGTTTTATTTTAATGCACCCGTTGATAAAATGATAAAAGAGGGACGCGCAACCGCCAAAGTAATTGCATGCGATACCAAATGGTTCGGTGTAACCTATCAGGAGGATAAACCTCAGGTGCAAAAAAGTATTCAAAAATTAATTGATAACGGGGTGTATCCGGCTAACCTTTGGGGAGGAAAATAACGGTAAACGGTGTGCGGTGTGACGGTTTACGATTACATACCGAAGAACCGCATACCGAAGAACCGTATCCCCATAAACCCCAAGCCCTGAATTCTAATCTCGAAATTCTATCTTCTAACCTCTATCCTCTAATTTCTAACCTCTATCCTCTAATCCACAATGACAAAGCCGGAACGCGTATTAAAATATTGCCCCAGATGTGGTTCCAAAAGATTTAATTTTCAAGGTGTCCATTCCTTTTTGTGCGATAATTGCGAGTTGCATTATTTTATCAATTCATCCGCAGCGGTAGCCGCTTTAATCGAAAACGAAAAAGGGGAATTGCTGCTTACTGTGAGAGCTTTTGAACCCCACAAAGGAATGTTGGATTTACCCGGTGGCTTTGTAGACATCAACGAAACAGTGGAAGATGCGGTGACCCGGGAAATAAAGGAAGAATTGAATTTGGATGTTACAGAAGTTAAATTCATAGCCTCGTGCCCCAATGAGTATGTTTATTCGGGTTATAGTGTTTATACTTGCGATATGGGTTTCCTTTGTAGCGTAAGCGGTTGGGAAAATTTGCTGGTTCAGGACGATGTTACCGGGATAGAATTGGTAAGCCGGGAAAATATAGATTGGGATAAGATTGGTGCTGAATCAATAAAGAAAATAATACGTGCTTATTGGAACGGTTAAGGTAGGTGGCTGTGCACCAGCTCTGGCGCTATAGTATGGCTTTTCATACAGCGCAGTTATTTTGTCGAACGGCATAGATTGCGTTTTTTAGCCCGCCTGTTCACAAAACAGGTGCAATGTACACCCTCCCGTTTGCGGTCCGTTGTGTACATTATGTTTGCTTTTTTTAGCGATGTACTAAGCCGAATTAATAAAGAAAATCAAACTTTTTGTTAGGCAGTACAAAAAATATCATCTTTTTTTGGCAAGTTTGTAAGGCCTAAACAAAAGGCCCACAGAAAACAGAACATTAAACCATAATCAACATAAAGATGAATCCGCAAGCCCAAGAGTTAAATGAGGTAATTCTCGCAAAAAATCCTGTTGTTTTTGATTTGTTATCCGAAAAAGGGAAAAACATATTTTTCCCTAAAAAAGGAATATTGGGTCAAACCGCCGAAGCCAAAGGAACTAAAATAAATGCCACCATAGGCGCTGCAATAGAAGATGACGGATCGCCCATGCGATTGGATGCCATCGCTTCAAAAATAGATATGGATCCATCGCTCACCTTTTCGTATGCACCCAGTTTTGGGCGGCCTGACTTGCGTAGCAAATGGAAGCAAATGATTTATGAAAAAAATAAGCAACTTAAGGATCTTACCCTAAGTCTGCCGGTAGTTACCTGTGCGCTTACCCACGGCATAAGCATGGCGGGTTACCTTTTTGTGGATCCGGGTCAGGAGATCATTGTACCCAGCTTATTTTGGGGCAACTATAACTTAGGTTTGGCCAGCGCCTATGGTGCTAGGCTCACAAAATTTAATTTATTTAAGAACGGTGGGTTCGATGTAGAGGCCTTAAAGCAAAGTTTAATGACGGAAGGGGATAAAAAAGTGCTTATTCTTAACTTTCCGAATAACCCATCCGGTTATACCCCCACCTTTAAAGAGATGGACAATATTGCCGCTTCCGTAAGAGAAGCGGCCGAAGCAGGAAAAAAAATAGTGGTGTTCACCGACGATGCCTACTTTGGATTGGTGTATGAAGATAACATAGCACAGGAATCCATATTCGCGTATTTAAGTAATTTGCACCCCCATGTGCTGGCGGTAAAGATTGATGGCGCAACCAAAGAAGATTATGCCTGGGGTTTTCGCGTGGGCTTTATTACCTACGCAATAAAAGGAGGTGATGCCGATTTGTACCAAGCCCTGGAAATGAAAACCGCCGGTGCTGTAAGGGGAAGTATCTCAAATGCTGCTAACCTGAGCCAATCTCTTTTGTTACATGCTTTTGAATCACCCGATTACAAGCTGCAAAAAAAATCCAAGTATATTATTATGAATGCACGGTACCAGGCTATAAAGAAAGTGCTGACCGATGATAAATATGCACAGTTTTTTACGGCACTGCCGTATAATTCCGGTTATTTTATGTGTATTCAGTTAAAGGAGGGACTGGATGGAGAAGCCATACGCGAAATACTGATTAAAAAATACAGCATAGGCATCATTAACCTCAATAATGTGTTACGCGTGGCTTTTGCTGCCATGGCGGCTTCCGATGCAAAAAAACTCTTCGACGGTATTTTTGCGGCTTGTATGGATTATCTGAAAGAAAATAAGTAGCCTTTGTTATTTTTTCGTAAAAAAAGATTGTATTTTTTTGAGATGATGTAAAGAGTTTATTATAATGATAATGAAGGTCAGACCTATTGCTATAACGTACGCTTTTGTGCCTACGGATATGCCTATGCCGGCCGAATAAAGAAGGGTGGAAGCGGTGGTGAGGTTTTTAATGATATTCTCATCCTTAAATTTAAGTATGGTACCGGCACCAATAAAACTAACCCCTATAATGATGGCGTGGATAATACGGATGGGATCTACATTAATCATTTCCATGGGTACATCAGATAGCATAAACTGACTGAGATCCGGGCTTATCGCAACTAATAAGCATGAAATGCTCCCAACAATCATATTGGTGCGTAAACCGGATGGCTTGTCCTTTTTCTCCCTTTCTATACCAACAACAGCAGAAAGCACAGCCGCAATAAGTACGTCTAACAATATCCACAATTGCGAGTGTATTGATTCCATAAGGTTTTATACTAAGATGTTTATTTCATTTGTTTAAAATCAGATAAGAGGCGCATAGATAAGAGATAGCATACTGCTGATGCTTAGCCGGTTTTAATGATTCCCTTGTGTTAATCCCCTTAATCCTGGGTTTTTATATAATTAAAGAATGGCAAAGCAGTGATAGCAAGTATATTTTATAATATCCTCCTGTGAGGCCTAACTATTTTTCTCCTTCCCTCAATGGGGTGGGGGCAGGCTATGTCGATTTGATCTGCTATAATTTGTTTTTTAATGGTCTGATAGCTTGCCCCGGTTTTTTATCGGGGGAACTCACCGCATTAGGCATCCTCCTCTCGCTCGGCGGCACCGCTTATGTGAGAGAGCGCTCTCATTGCCAGCCCGCTCATATGGGGGCTGGTTGTATATGTTCAGAAAAATATAGCCCTATCCAAATCTAAGCTATTGTGGGCTAAAAGTCAATAGCGTGCTGTTTTCCTGCTCTATTGAAATACTGCATCTTGCAATTATAATAAATTAGTTTGCGAGTAAGATTTAAAAGATTCCTTGCTTGGCAGGGAATCACAAGCTTGTGCCGGTATGTGTTGCTGGAGGTACTGGTTTTGGCCATGTTCAAACTAAATTGTCATTATTAAAAGATTGACAGCAGCGGAAAACCTGGACACGATGAGCCGGATATGTACCAACATAACAGGTAGACTTACCCAAAATAAAAGGCCATGATACAATATGCAAATTTGGCGGATCAAAGTAGCTTTCGGGAACAGCAATAGATAATCCGGGTATCAAAGTTATTAAATTAAGGTATAAAGTTTTGTGCTGCTTTCCCACGCCACGTATTAAATAATGAAGGTGCAGCTTATTCCACCCCAATAGTCGCTCTGGCTAAAGGCAACCGCAAGCAATCGGATCTTATATTATTGGCCTACACACGTAAACACCCGAACGAACGCTCTCTTTGATTAGTATCGTAACACAACATGAAAATTGGGGCGGTAAATAGAGCTGGCACACAACGAAGTTTATACCGGCATCGCAGTAGTCAAATTCGTGGTCATCACCACTTAAATAATAACTTCGCTATGTTGCTATGGCCTCATCAACTTGCCCAAAAACAAAATGGTGTTGGTATCTTTTTCGGTGATAGCAAAAACAAAAGGTTTGTTGGCTGTAAAATGTAATTTTTGCGGACCAACAGATGTATACCCTACCTCCACACTGGTAACTGCTGCAGCTTCAGTTCCTTTTTCGTCCACTTCAATAAATGTTTTGTGCTTTACCTTCGAAATCATTATTCCACCTTTGCTTAAGATGCCGGTAAAGTCGGCCCAATCTGAAAATGCCAATGGCATCCCCATACTAATTAGAGGTTCTTTGAGTTTATAATCGCCCTCGAATTTAAACTTTGGAAAACCCAATACTATTGGTTGTTTGCTCAAGCTTTCCATCCATGCAGCCCAATTTTCATTGTTAAGAGCATGCACAATATCTTTTACTTTTTTGCCCTTGTTGGGCATCAATGCCACCATATTAAAATGACCGTTACCATACGGAATTTCAACCATTGTAAACAAGGCGTTGGCGGCATAACCCAAGTCTGTTTCCTGATGCATCATATCCACGGTCACTTCGTTGCCCGCCTCAGGATAAAATGGCGCCTTTTGGGTATCTTTTGTGTCAAATTCATTTTGCCAATGTCCGTAAAAATAAATGGCATTGATTAAAAACATTACATGATCTTGCGTTACTTCATCTACTATCTCCGGTATCTTGCCTTTGGTTTGTTTATCCACCCAATTATTAATGGTGCGTTTAGCACCTTCGGCATCCGAAAAATCAAGGGCGCTGACCTCGGCATTAAAATAATCCTGATTTACTTGGATAAAAGGAAGTTCTACCGTTTCGTCGTTTCTGTACCAAATACTATTGGCAATGTCTAAGGTCAGTTTATTATCTGCCTTTTTAAGCGCATCCATCAGTTTTTTCTGATACACATTTAAATCGTCATCTTGCGATTCATCAAAGGCCAGCACTGCAGTCATTTCATCTCTGGTGAGTCCATTGGCTCCATTGCGTGTCATGCTAAGTGCCTGGAAAATGCTCAACGGCGAAATTAAAATATTTTCATTTTCACCTTCATCTTCCAGTATCTCCTTAAATAAATTTGCACCAAAAGTATTGGATGATTCTACCAGCGACGCGGATTTTAAATCCAGGGCTATGGGCTTGTAGGGATTATTTTCGGGTGTGTGGTTGTTTTTGTCGCAAGCCGTAAACGATAATGCAAGCAAACATAAGTACGTAACGAATTGAGTTGTCATAGCAATTAAGTTTAAAAAATTACTTGGATATGATGCGGGAATATGAAAAAGGTTGCTTCCCCGGGCAGAATAATCACTTCCGTTGGCATGCTGAATTGTAGTAACTCGTTACGTTTGCAAAAATTCGGAAGTGTTTTGGCTCTAATAATTTGGGCAGGTGGATGAATCAGGATTATAACAAATCGCTGCCATTATTTTAGGCCAGCCTTATCCTTCTTATTGCTGCTCAAGTGTACACGCATAAAATTGTTAATTTCATTAATCACTTTGCGACTATTGCCAACAAATACTGTATTTCCAATAATAAATAGGGGACGCTTTAAAAAAGTATATTCTGCCAAAATAAGTTCGCGTATTCTATCCTCACTTAGCTCTTGTATATAGAGTTCCATTTCGCGGTATTTGCGGGCCTGTTTGTTGAAAACACTTGCATAGCTTCCGGTGCGTTCTCTTATAAAATCCAATTGTTCTGCACTAATGGCCTCTGTTTTTAAATCTTGTAAAATAAAACTGCTATCAGGACCAACCTCTTTAATAATCCTCCTGCAGGTGGAACAAGTGGATAAATGATAAATTTTTTTCATGTTTAGCTGTTTTATCTCCTCAAAAAATCAATCCCATAACTGCGAATTAGTAAATACGTGCAGTGGTGTATGTGTAGATTTATTTTTTTAAACTTTAGGAATATTTTTATTAAAATACGAAATTAATTAATTCGTATGGCTTAAAATAATTATAACGGAAAAGCAGCGGTAAAATTTTACAAACCTGCTTAATTGTAGGATGAAACTTCATTGTAAATCTATAGGTATAATCGAAATTTACAATGCTTGTTTTACTTACCTTATTTGCATTGTTTGCAGCGTAGAAAATATGACGTATCTTGCGGTAATATTTAAAAAAAACAGATAAGATGGCAAGTATTAGAGAATTAAAAAAAGACATTAATTATTTAGCCTCCGAAGTAGTTACGCAAGGTTTAATGAAACTTACTTTGATAGATAATATTAAAGATGAAGATGTTTCTCCTATTTTGGGTGAAGCAATTGAAATGCGAAACGAATTTGTGGCCAGGGCAAACCATCCCGACGGTAAGGATAACCCCAAGCTGGTAAAGCGATACTATTCGAAACTTCGTGCTGACTTGATGAATAAGACAATGGAATTGCTTACCAAGATTCAAGAATTGAAATAATTATTGAGCATAGAGTACAATAGTTTGCGTTAAAAATATGTTCCCCCTGTTTGTGGCGAGCAACTTGTCAGCTGCAAGCAGGGGATGTTTTCGGGAAATAAGGGTAACAATCAGGGGGATAGTTATTTCCATTTTAAACTACCTTAATCAAAATCCAGGGTTAGTTGTACCGGCATATTCTCGTGCTTGCCGTCATCTAAATTTGAAATACTTAAGCCCATCAGTCGTACGCTTCGGTCAAACACTACCTGATTAAGTAATGCATGCGCAATTTCTGAAAGTGTATCGGGTGTTTCTATTTTTTGTACTGTGGTTTTGCTATACGTATGCTGTTTAAAATCATTAAACTTTATTTTTAAGGTAACTGTTCTTCCGTACATTTGTGTACGGATAGTACGCCGCCACAAACCATTGATCAGAACGTTCAGTTGGTCTGTTCTTTCCCTTAAAGTGGTTAAATTTTCGCCATACGTGTTTTCTATACCCACTGATTTGCGCGTGCGGTTGGCTACAACAGGTCTGTCGTCCTGGCCTCTGCAGATGGAATAAAAAAAACGACCTGCTTTTCCAAAGTGCTTAACCAATCCGTTCAGACTCCAGGCCTGCATATCTTTGCCACTGAAAATACCCAGGTGGTTCATTTTTTCGGAGGTCTTTTTGCCTACACCGTAAAATTCTTTAACAGGTAATTGCTCTATAAAAGGCAGTACCTGATCTGGTTTAATCACAAATAAGCCGTTTGGTTTGTTTTTACCGGAGGCAATTTTAGCCAAAAACTTGTTTACGCTGATGCCAGCCGATGCTGTTAATTTCGTTTCATCTTCGATGCGCTGCTGTATTTCGCGTGCAATAAGGGTAGCCGACCTGTAATTTTTTTTGTTGGTGCTCACATCTAAAAAAGCTTCATCTATGCTCAAAGGTTCTACCTTGTCGGTATAGTCATGCAATATATCCATTACCTGTGCCGATACGGATTTGTATACATCAAAACGATGTGGCTGGAAAATTAAATGCGGACATTTTTTTAGTGCCGTGCGCGATGGCATGGCCGAATATATCCCGTATTTCCGTGCCTCGTAGCTGGCAGCAGCTATCACTCCACGTTGTGAGGCGCTACCCACTACTACTGGCTTGCCCTTGAGCTGTGGGAAGTCGCGTTGTTCTACGGAAGCAAAAAACGCATCCATATCGATGTGAATAATCTTTCGCTGCACCTCTTTTCCCTCTCCCGAAATCATTATATTGTAGCTAAGTTGTTTAACATCCGCTCTTTCACATGAATGTATCATGCGCATTGATTCTTATTTATTTAATGTAATTTTCCATTCAAAACTATCAATAAAAGATGATAATATTTAACTGATGACTAAAATTGAGATTAAATTATCAAAGGATGGTTCGCATACTTTGTATGTGCCCGCACTAAACGAGCATTACCATTCTGTTAATGGAGCGGTAAACGAAGCGATGCATGTGTTTATTCAGGCCGGCTTAAAACATGTTCAAACAAATCAGGTAAATATTTTGGAGTTTGGCTTTGGTACCGGGTTAAATGCGTTTTTGAGTGCTGTAAACAGCGGTGAAATGGAGGTGCACTATTGTACGTTGGAAAAATATCCGCTGGATATGGAAACTATAAAACAATTGAATTATGGAGCTTTGTTTGATGGACAATTTAAAGCGCTGTTTAAAAAAATACACCAGGTGCCTTGGGGAAGAGAAAATGCGCTTGACTCGCGCTTTTTCCTTACCAAGCAGCAGTGCGACTTTACAAAATATAAACCAGAAAATAAGTATCATATAATCTACTTCGATGCTTTTGCTCCTGACATACAACCCAAGCTATGGAGTAGCGCGGTGTTTCAGAAGGCGTACAATGCTTTACTGCCGGGAGGTGTACTGACTACCTATTGTGCCAAAGGAATTGTGCGGCGTACGATGCAGGATGTTGGTTTTAAAGTGGAACGTATGCCCGGACCACCCGGGAAACGCGAAATGTTAAGAGCCATTAAAATATAATTAACAGGCTAAGCTGCAATTATAGTATGTTGTATTATAGTATGTTGTATATAGGGATATTGTTCTTGAGTTAATCTACTGCCTTTTTCGGTGATAATTTTATGGTTCATTTATGGTGCATGAAATGCTGTAATTCTTTAAAAATATTCGACTTATTTTTGCATAAGGTAGAAAAATGGGCTTACCACAGCTACTTTTGTAAAAAATTACAAAAGAATTTGCAGATATAAAAAAAACGCCGTAAACTTGTATTTCCAAAACAATGATACTTTACAAATGATCTACTGGAATTCTAAGGTTCAAAATAATTTGACTGGAATTGATAAAAAGAAATTTCTCACAAAAAAGAGAATCATTAAATATTTGTATCGTCACGGTTCGCTCAGTGGAACTGACATTGCCCAAGCTTTTAATTTGAGTTCGCCTACCACACATAGTTATATCAATGAGCTTATCGAAGAAAAACTTGTAGAGTCGAGAGGCAAGGGTGAATCAATTGGTGGCAGGCGCCCTAATATTTACGGATTGGTAAAAAACTCTGTTTATCTTCTTGGTATCGATTTAGGACGAAAGCGCGTTTCTGTTGCTCTTTACAATAACGAATTGCAAAATATCTCCGGAACAAAAACACGTAAAATTAAATTGGGTAACGATCTGGGACTGATTGATGATATTTGTGCTTTTTCAAGCGAGGTTATCCATGAAATAGGTATCAGCAAAGAAAAAATATTAGGTGTAGGTATCAATATTCCAGGATTGGTGGATTCCGATTCAGGAATCAGTTTTACCTATCTATCATCAACGGATAAATCATTGCAACACACTTTCGAGGATAAGCTGAATTTGCCGGTATATATCGAAAATGACTCCAAAGCTCGTGCTCTTGCCGAATGGCGTCTCGGCCTGGCAAGTCATTCAAAAAATGCTTTGGTAATACAACTGGATTGGGGTGTAGGAATGGGTATGATTTTAAACGGAAAGCTATATAAAGGCAATTCCGGATTGGCAGGAGAATTTAGTCATATTTTAATTGAGGAGGATGGTGAATTGTGCATTTGTGGCAAATGCGGTTGTTTGGAAACTATTGCCTCAGGAATGGCTATGGTAAAACAAGCTACTTTGGAACTGAAAAATAATGCCAAATCGGTGTTGCATCGTTTTGTAACAGACACAGAAAGCCAAATATCGCCCGAGGACATAGTGAATGCTGCCCGGGAGGGCGATCAGTTTGCTATAAACCTGATAAATAATATGGGCCAAAAATTAGGTAAAGGCATCTCGTATCTCTTACAAATACTCAACCCCGAGCTAATTATTTTAGGAGGTACCGTTTCAAGAGCCAATGAATATCTCTTGACCCCGATTAAACAATCCCTTTTAACTTATTGTATTCCAAAACTAAGGGAGGATACCAGGCTTATGGTTTCGGAGTTGGGTAAAGATGCCGGAGTGTTGGGGGCCATCTCAGTTGTGTTAGAAAGATCTATATACACTAGATAATCAAGCAGCCCTTAGATAAAAGATTGTGTAATAGCGTATTATAAATAATAGTAAATTCAATAAAAATCGATAATGTTATGAGTAGCAAAGCCTTTACAGAAGTAGAAAAGAGTTTTTTTCAAAAATCAGGAGTGAAGAAAACAACCACCAAAATTAATTACATACCGGTGGATAACTTTCCCAAATTGGGTATGTTCACCGCGCTGCGTTTTTTGGAGTGGGTAGCCGAAAACCCAGAGGGTGTAATCAGTTTGCCTACAGGAAAAACACCAGAGTATTTTATACGATGGACACAGTTTTTACTCGAAAACTGGGACAATGCGGAGGGCAAAAAGATTCGTGACGAGAACGGGTTGAAGGTAAAAAACAAGCCCGATTTGAGCAAGCTTCAGTTTGTGCAGATAGATGAGTTTTACCCCATCAGTTCAACACAAAAAAATAGTTTTTACCATTATGTAAATGAGTATTATATCAAAGGTTTTGGTCTGGATCCTAAACGTGCTTTGCTTATTAACTCAGATGAAATTCCTCTGGTAGACGGTAAGCACTTTTCAGAGGTGTTTCCGGATAGTATTGTAGATGTTTCTTTACGTTATCGTTCGGCCAAAACACCACAAGAAAAAGAACAGCAGCAATCGATCTTCTTAATCGACGATTGGTGTGTGGAGTACGAGCGTAAGATCAGAGATAAAGGGGGTATAGGATTTTTCTTGGGAGGTATCGGCCCTGATGGACACATTGCCTTTAATACACGTGGATCCGACCATTTTTGCACAACGCGCTTAACTAAAACAAACTTCGAATGTCAGGCTCAGGCAGCAGGCGATTTGGGTGGAATTGAGGTTTCTAAAAATCGATTGGTTATCACCATCGGACTGGATACCATTACACACAACAAAGATGCTGTAGCATTGATATTTGCTGCCGGAGAGGCCAAAGCTGGGGTTGTTAAAAACGCATTAGAGCAGGAACCGGCTGTTATGTATCCCGCTACCGTACTGCAACGACTGCCCAATAGTAGGTTTTATATCACCAAGAGTGCAGGCCTAAAGCTTCATGATAGCGTGGATGCCTATTATAGAGAGGGTGAGTGGACGATGGAGAAAACAGAAAGATCCATCATTGACCTATGCCGACGCATTAACAAGTATGGTCCTAACCTGGAGCTTTCGGATTTAAAAACAGATCCATATACTAGCCTCATTCCTAATTTATCCTTAGAAACTGTAGAAGAGGTGATGGAAAGGGTAAAAGCCAAGATACAAGCCGGCTTAAAGCCCGAAGAAAATCAAGTGTTTTACCACACCGGGCCACACCACGATGATGTTCAATTGGGTATTCAGCCCCATGTAAACCGTATTTTAAGAGAAGAGAGTAATAAGTCGATATTTTCTGTGTTAACTTCCGGATTTACCGCTGTTACCAACGACTTTATTACCGAAACACTACAAAACACTAAAAAATTCCTCGACCAGGGAAAAATTCAAATGGTGGAGTATCCCGATTTCTTTGAGTCCGGATATAAGTTTAAGTGGGACAAGGATGTATATCATTTCTTAATTAATGTAGCTTCCAAAAACCCCGAAGGAAGGGATCGTGGTTTAAGTCACCGCGTGGTGCGTGCCATTGTAGAAATATGGCAGGTTAAATCGAAAGAGGAATTGCGAAACACCATCAATGCGATATTGGCCAACATTGCCGAGAGCTACGATGGACAAAAGAATCCACCCAAGATTCAGAAGATTAAAGGTATGGTTCGCGAGTTTGAGGAGGAGCTGGTATGGGCACATTCAGGAGTACAGGTTAAAAATGTACGTCACTTGCGCTTAGGATTTTATACAGGAGATATTTTTACTGAGCAGCCGGAACGCGGCCGGGATGTAGCACCTATTTTGGAAGAGTTCAGAAAAGAAAAGCCAACGGTTATCAGCTTGGCACTCGACCCCGAAGGTAGCGGACCCGATACCCACTACAAAGTACTACAGGCAATTGCCGAAGCTGTGCGTATGTGGCAAAAGGAAGAGGATTTGAGCAATCTGCGCATATGGGGCTATCGCAACGTTTGGTTTAAGTTTGCTCCTTCCGAAGCAAATGTAATTGTACCCGTAAGCCTCAATGCAATGAGTGTGTTGGATAAATCCTTTAGCGATTGTTACCTGAGTCAGGTTAATGCTTCGTTCCCAAGTCATGAGCTGGATGGTAAATTTAGTGATCTGGCACAACAAATTTGGGTTGAACAACTCGGTAATATTCAGTACCTCTTAGGTAAAGATTATTTTTATACCAACGAGGATTCCAGAATACGTGCCAGTCATGGTCTTATCTACTTTAAGGAAATGAATGTAGAGGAGTTCCTAAACCAGGCCAGGGAGTTGGAAAAATCAATGGAAGGATAATTTATCTTATTCTAATAATGCAATGGCCAATTACCCATCAGAGGTAATTGGTCATTGGCATTTTAAGAACCGAACTTACGGAGGATTCACCCTACAGATTAGCCAGAGCTTATTCTGCAATCAAAGTCAACTATAAACAGAAAAAAGATGAATAAAACACAAAACAATACCATTCCTTTTATTGCCGAACTCGGAGATTTAACTTCGAGGCAAAAAAGAGATTTGATTACAGAGCGTGGTTTCGAGGGAAAGATTGACCAGCTCAACTGGAAGGAATATAGCTATAAGCCAGCAGCAAAGTTTAAGCTGGCTCATAACGGTCAATATCTTTTCATCCTTTTTAATGTAGATGAAAAAAATGTGAGAGCTACCTATGTAAACGATAACGACTCGGTTTGGGAAGATAGCTGTGTGGAAGCTTTTATTTCGACAGAAAAAGGTGGCGAGTATTTTAATTTTGAGTTTTCGTGTATCGGAACCGCGCTGGCCGGCGTGGGCAAACATCGTGACGATAGGGTGCGGATGAGCCAAAGTAAAACAAGCCTTATAAAAAGAGAGACTTCACTGGGCAAGGAAATTATAGGCAAAGAAAACGTGGATGCCCAATGGTGGTTGCTGGCACAGATACCCTTTGATATGATAAAAGTAGAAAAAGGGCAAACCATTTATTGCAACTTTTATAAGTGTGGCGACGAAACAAAGTATCCGCATTTTGTAAGCTGGCAGCCCATTGATACCCCGAAGCCCGATTTCCACCAACCGAAATTCTTTGGCGAGCTTAAGTTGCAATAACGCTTCACCTGGAGCAAAGGCTAAAGTAATTTGAAAACCGTATTGCCGGGCAACTGTTAAATGCATGCTTACATGTGCATTCTTTTATCGGAAAGGCTCACAACCACCCCGTCTGCTATTTCGTACCTCAATATCATCCACCCCGCCTTTTTTAAGGCGGGGAATCGTTGTAGCTTGCATTTCTATAATACGCCAATCACTCCGCTGCAAATAATGCTTTCTCTTTTTTGGCTTGGAGCTGATAAGTCCTTAAAATAATGCAGAGTTTTATCACCGGAGGCGGCTCTTCCCCTTTTTCCGTAAAAAAAAAAGGGGAAGTACTGCAACGAAGTTGCAGGGATGGGGTCTATACGCTTTATTTTTTGATGTGGGTTATTTCAGTGGCAAGATTTCAGAGGCAAGGCTTCACAACCACCCCGTCTGCTATTCGTACCTCATAGCATCCATCCCTCCATTTTTAAGTCGGGGAATCGTTGTAGCTTGCATTTCTATAATAGACCAATTCCCCCGCTGTAAATAAATACTCTCCTTTTTTTTGGTAAAAGAATAGAGCCTTTAAATCTCTATCGGTATGATTTTGAAATCAAATATAAATGGTAAAATTATAGTCGCACCCCGAGGTTTAAAAACAAACCTACATACTGAACACCAAACACCGGGGCACCGATTACCGATTACCGAACACAGCTTTCCTTTCGCTTTAAACCCACCATACACAGCTTCATACACCCATAAAGCCCCTTCCTGCAATTTTCTGAAAATAGCTACACACAAGCGAGTAGTTTTGTCATTCAAAAAAAATAAAATCAAAATCATGACAAAAAGAATTTTGCAGTCGTTAATAATACTGCTGACAGTTGGAATTGGATTTTCGGCATGTGGAACAGAAAAACCTACCGAGGTCCCAAAAGCCAGATATGTAAAGGTGGAAAAAATAAATATGGGCATCGATAATAAAGAGATTGTGTTTCATGGTCAGCTAAAGGAAAAAAGAGATGTTAACGTGGCTTTTAAGGTAGGTGGCGATGTATATGAAGTATTGGCCAGCGAAGGCGACTATGTAAAAGAAGGTCAGGTGATTGCCAGAGTCAATCCACGCGATTATAAAATAAAACTACAGTCGGCATCGGCGCAATACAAACATGCTAAGGGCGAGTATGCGCGTTACAAGGAGCTATACAAAAAAAATAAGCTCCCTATTAACACGCTGGAAAGTTTAGAAGCCGCTTATCTATCCACAAAAAGTGCTTACGAGTCGGCTCAAAATGCTTTGGACGACACCGAGCTTAAAGCACCCTTCGATGGCTATATCTATCGCAAGCACATTGACAAAGCCGAGAACGTAACACCGGGTAAACCTATCTACTCCCTGCTCGATGTAAGTCATCTCGAAGTACGTTTTAGTTTGCCCGAGAGCAAAGTGAACCTGGCTTCGGAATTTGAAAAGATAAGCTGCGATATTCCAAATGCCAAAATGTATAACATGCCCGCCAGGTTGCTGTCAGTAAACGAAAAATCAAACGGTAACGATATGTTCGATGTGCGTTTGCAGGTAGATAATGATAAGTTGAATAGCTTAAAGCCTGGCATGTCGGTAGCCATAAAAATAAAGATGCCGGCTGTAGCAGAGCCTACATTAAATGTACCAGTAGAATCTGTTTTCTATAAAAATGGCAAGGCTTACGTATGGATTCTAAATCCCGAAGATTCTGTTGTGTTAAGCCAGGAAGTTAAAATAAAGGAATTCGAAAACAAAGGTTACCTATCCGTAATGGCCGGTTTAAGGGGCGACGAATATGTAGTTACCGCAGGTGTACACAGCCTAAGCGAAAATCAAAGTGTAAAAAAGCTGTAGACATATTTAGAACAACAGCTTATATCGTAATTAACTATTTAATATGTTAGATAAAATATTATCAAAAAAAGCTTTTTTGAGCTTCGTTTTTATTTCGCTTGTGGTGGGAGGCATCATGTCCTTTGGTTCCATGGGTAAGCTCGAAGATCCCGAAATACCTGTTAAGGCGGCAGTGGTGATTACATCCTATCCCGGAGCCACTGCTAAGGAAGTAGAGAAAGAAGTTACCGACATTCTCGAAAAGGCTATTCAGCGCCTCGAACACATCGATCATATTGAGTCACGATCCATGCCCGGTTTGTCCGAGATACAAATAACCATCGAATCGGGTGTGCCCAGTTCCCAATTACCCCAGCTATGGGATCACCTGCGACGTAAAGTAAACGATGCCAAGGGTGGGCTTCCCAGCGGTGCAGGAGCACCTAATATTAACGATGACTTTGGCGATGTGAGTGGTATATTTATGGCTATCTCTAACGATGGTCATGATTATTACGATTTCCAGAACTATGTGGACGATATCAGCAAAGAATTGTTAGATATTAATGGTGTAAAGCGTATAGAAACATTCGGTAAGCAGCGAGAGGTAGTAAATATAAGTTTCAATAACGAATATTTTGCCACCCTGGGTGTTAATCCAATGATGATTTTTCAGGCTTTTCACGATCAGGGGCAAACGGTGGATGCCGGTAGTTTTGTGTCCGGCAGTCAGCGAATACGCGTAAACATAGGCAACAAATTTCAAAGTATCGACGAAATAAAAAACTTTGAAGTTAAGCTTAGTAATGGTGGGCGTTACCGTTTGGGACAGATCGCCAGAGTAACAAGAGATTTTTACGATCCCGTAACCGAGCGCCTAAAGTACAATGGATTTCCTGCGATTAGCCTGGCGCTCTCGATGGAGGCAGGCGGTAACGTGATTGAGTTGGGTGAAAGAGTGGAGGAGCGTTTGCAAAAAATAGAGGAATCCTTGCCCGTAGGCATCGAAATTCATCCGGTGTATTTTCAGCATAAAAATGTGGATGATGCAATCAATGATTTTATGATCAACCTGATAGAGTCGGTGCTTATTGTGGTAGTAGTGCTTTTGCTGGCTATGGGCTTCAGAGCCGGCCTGCTGATAGCTAGTGGACTGGTGTTTACCATTCTTACCACTTTTATTGTAATGGGTGCCACAGGTATTGAACTGCACCGTGTATCCCTGGCAGCTATTATTATTGCCATGGGTATGTTGGTCGATAACTCCATTGTGGTAGTTGATGGCATATTGGTTGATCTGCAAAAAGGAATAAAGCAAAAGAAAGCTTTTGTGGCTACGGCTAAAAAATCGGCTATGCCCTTATTGGGTGCCACCTTGGTGGCCATTCTGGCTTTTCTTCCATTGGCCTTTAACTCAACGGCGGCTGGTGAGTTTTTAAGACCTTTGTTTTATGTGCTCGCCATATCCTTGTTTTTAAGTTGGATATTGGCCTTGATACAAACCCCATTTATGGCGCAGTTTTTTTATCGTAAAGGGCGACAGAAAAAAAGTAAATCGGGTGAGATAGAAACAAACCAAGGTGTTTTTTATAGATGGTTTGATAAGGTGATACGATTTTCGTTGTTGCACAAAAGCATGATGGCCATCCTAATGGTGGTGCTATTGGTGGCTTCGTTTTGGTCTTTTAAGTTTGTGAAAAAAGATTTTTTCCCCAACTCACCATACAACCAGTTTCTGTTAGAATACTACTTGCCCGAAGGCAGTGATGTAAGTCAGGTAGAAACAGACCTGGAACTGGTACAAAAAGAAATAAGCCAATGGGAAGAAATAGATTTTGTGGTTAGCGCTCTGGTTCGTACGCCGGTACGCTACACCTTGAGCCGACCCATGAACTCCATGAACATGAACTATGGTGAGTTGATTATATCTTTAAAAAGCGAAGATGATTTAAACCCCGTAAAGCAAAGGCTTCAGGAGTATGTTAGCCAAAATTATCCACAAGCCGATGCCCGAACGAGGAATTACTCTTCCATGGGTGGCGATTATAAAATACAAGCCATGTTTCAGGGGCCCGATGACAAGGTGCTCTTCCAGTTGGCCGAACAAGCCAAAGCAATTATGCGCAAAGAGGAAATGGCGGCCTTTGTAAACGACAACTGGCGAAATCCGGTGAAAACGCTGAGCCCAAAATACTCGCAAGAAAAGGCACGTAAGCTGGGGGTTACCAGGGGCGATATGGCCAGGGCGATAGCTATAGCCACTTCCGGTCATCCTGTAGGCTCATTTTATGATGGAGAGTACAGGTTGCCGGTAATGTTAAAGCTCAATAAAACCGTAGCTGACGATGTAAATCAAATAGCTAGTATCCCTGTATGGGCGGGCTTGCCAACCAGCGTTTCGTTGGAGCAGTTAGTCGATTCTATCGATATGGAATGGGAGTACAACGTGGTGCGCAGGTACGATGCTAAACGATCCATCAAGGTACAGGCCGATCCCGCTCCGGGATTCACAGGGGTTCAGCTGCAAACGGCATTGACCAAAAAAATAGAAGCTATACCCTTACCTGAGGGCTATACCTTAAAGTGGCTGGGCGAAATTGATAGCAGCACCAAAGCCAATGCTGCTTTGGCTGAGAACATGCCTTTGGCTTTTTTGCTGATGGTGATTATTATTATCGGGCTGTTCGGTAACTTCAGGCAGCCTTTTATAATACTTTGCCTTATGCCTCTTAGCTTTGTGGGTGTTATCCTGGGCTTTCAGGTAACAGGTATATCCTTTGGATTTTTTTCCATCATAGGAACGCTTGGATTAATGGGCATGATGATAAAAAATGCGGTTGTACTGTTAGACGAAATTAATGTAGAGATAAAAGAAGGAAGGGATAAACTCACTGCTGTAATTAATTCGGCAGTATCCAGGTTACGCCCCGTTATGATGGCCTCACTCACCACTATTTTAGGTATGCTTCCTTTATTGTGGGACGAAATGTTTAAAACGATGGCGGTAGCTATAATGTTTGGTTTGCTGGTGGGTACCATTATAACATTGATTGTTGTGCCGGTTTTATATACGGTGTTTTATAGGGTGAATACCAAAGCTTTGCGAAAGTAAAAGCGGAAAGCAAAGATTGAAGGAACTAAAATCCCGATGCCTAAAGTTTAATTTCTTCGGGAGCGGAAAGCGTAAAGCAGAGAGTGGTGGGTTGAACCTCGGAGTGCGACTTTAACAAAGCTGTAAATGTCGCGCCCCGAGTAAGTGACCGTAAAGCGGAGAGTGGAAAGAGCGTATAGCTGAGAGGAGTTTTGGGAGGATGAGAGTGCTATTTGATCCCCATCCCTATGCCTGCGGCATAGTACTTCCCCTTTTTTCCAAATAAAAATGGGAAGAGCATACGTGACGCTTAAGATAAGTTTGCGCAATGACTCTCACTAAGACGGCTCTTCCCTCTCCCATTTTCTGGGGGAGGGGGAAGTACCGCACCAAAGGTGTGGGGATGGGGGTCAACAATACAGCAGCTTATATTTATTAATCTTGATACTTGATACTTTTATCTTGCTACTTGATACTCTGTACTTGATACTAATTTTATAAAAACAAATGAGAAATTTTATAGTATTTATTGGAATATTTATTGTTAGCCATACCTACGCGCAACAAGCTATCTCGCTGGACGAATGTCGCAGCATGGCCCTGGAAAATAATAAAACGCTAAAGCAATCCCGGGCAAAATACCTTGAAGCGGAAGCTAATAAAAAGCAAGCTCGTACAGCGTACCTGCCAAAAATAGACGGTAGTGCTACTGCTTCCATTATGCCAAATCTGGACAATATAGAAGTTCCGGCCATGGATATAGAAGTGAACGATGCCGGGGGCAATGCTACAGGTAATGTGGTTTCTTTTCCGGGTATAACCCTACAAACCGAAAATTTAAAAATGTACAGCGCTTCGGCAGCCATGCAAATTCCCATTTACATGGGAGGTGCCATACGCTATGCCAACAAAATGGCCGACAAGGGCGTAGAAATAGCGCAACAATCCTATGAATTACAAACGGACCAGGTGATTTACAATACCGATGAAGCCTATTGGCGATTGGCAGCTTTTAAAGAACAATTAAAGGTTGCAAGCAAGTATTACGAAATGCTGGACTCGCTGGAACAACAGATGAATGATATGTACGAACTGGGATTGAGTCCGAAAAGTGAAAAACTAAAAGTGACCGTTCAGAAAAATCAAGCCCAGCTAAATCTGGTACGTGCTAAGAATGCCTATAAGGTGATGATGATGAATTTGTGCCAAATAATTGGTCTGGACATCAACAGCAGCATTGAAGTAAACGCCCCCTTAAACGAGGAACCCGTAATGCTGAACATGCAAAACAGTGTAGTGTCGGCCATGGGTAAGCGTAACGAACTTAAAATACTGGATGGTCAGGTGAGTCTTTCAGAACTCCGGAAAAAGAGTATTTCGAGTACCTACCTCCCGCAATTGGGGGCTCAGGTAAGCTATGGTTACAACGAAATACCCAACTTGTACGATGGTGATTTTACTACAACGGCCGGAGCTAGCTTGTCTATACCCATCATACATTGGCGCGAGAAAAAGCATAAAAAGGATGTGGCTCGTTTCCAAAAGCAACAAGCGCAATATCAATTAGACCAAACGCGCGAACTGATAGAGGTGGAAGTGCAACGCAGTATCATTCAGGTAACCGAAGCCTATGAGTCTATTGTATTGGCACAAAAAAGTAAAGGCGAAGCCATTGAAACGCTCGATGAGGTGAGTGCCAGTTTCGATGCCGGATTAAATACTACCACAGATGTGCTCAATGCTCAGGCCTCCTGGCTTAGTGCAAACGCCCAATTATTAGATGCCCTCGCTACTTACGAAATATCAAAGACAGCTTATTACAAGGCCATTGGTGGGTTAGAAGTATCCGGAATTCAGTAAGGGGCAGTGATTAATGTATTAGTATTTGGTTGATATATTTTGTTTTACAGGAGTATTAACCCCCATCCCCGCGCCTTACGCACGCGCCATAGCATTAACGTAGCAGCACGGCACGGTACTTCCCCCTCCCTCACGAAAATGTGAGGGGGAAGAGTTAACGTGACGCATAAAAATAATTTAATGTGGTTATATCAGCAGACGGCTCTTCCCCTTCCCTTTTGGAGGGATAGCCTGTTCCGAATTATTTCGGAAGGGAAGTACTACTACGCAGTAGTAGGGATGGGGGTTAACGCAGCTTTTTAAAATAATTCAACCATCCGAACACCGAACACCGAACACCAATTTACCGAACATCGAAACACCGCACACTCCTTTTCCCTATCTTTATCATTAATTAAAAAGTAAGCATATGCAGCGCAAGCCAATATTGTTAATACACTTTAAAAAACGTCTGGGATTAGAGGTTTTAATGGGCACGCTATTTTATTTTGTGTTAAGTACAACCTTCTATAAAGAGGTGCCATACCGTTGGCAGGGATATTTATTATCTGTGTTGATATTTTTTTTATTGAGCGAAGGAACGTTTAGCTTTAACAAACTGATAGCCAAAAAATACCCTTGGCACACCCATACCCTTAGGCGTATAATTATGCTCGTAAGCTTTACGGCTATTTGGTTTACTGGAATTGGATTTTTTTCGCACCTCGTAAAGCCTGCTGTCGAACAAAATCTTATTATCCCCCCATCCATGTACAATGCCAGCGTAGTAATGACCTTGTTGTTTGTTACTATCTACATCATTTTGCTATTTGCCTATAATTACCATCAAAGCCTGAGTGAAGCATTGTTGGAGAATGAACGGCTAAAGCAAGAGAAGATAACACAAGATTATCAGTCGTTACAGGATCAGCTGAATCCACATTTTTTATTTAATAACCTGAATACCCTCATGGCTATTATCCGCCACGATAAAGATGCTGCTATACGTTTTACCAGTAACTTTTCTGATGTGTATCGATATGTGCTTCAGAGTAATAAACGAAATTCGGTAAGCCTTAAAGAGGAGCTTCGATTTATTGAAAGTTATTGGGCGCTGCACAAAGAACGACTGGGCGAGGGACTCATTGTTGAAGCAGATATAGACAAAAGATTGTTGGATTGGCACCTGCCTCCCCTTAGTTTGCAATTATTGGTAGAAAATGCCGTTAAACACAATGTAGCTACAAAACTGTCGCCATTAACCATCCGTGTTTACACAAAAAATAATAAGTTAGTAGTGAGCAATAATTTGAATGTTAAAAATACCACTTACTCCACAAAAACCGGATGTGAAAATTTAAAGAAACGATACGCTTTTTTAACCGATGAAAAAGTAGTTATAGACAAGCGGGAAAATGAATTTAAAGTACAACTACCTTTAATTGAACAATAAAAATATGTAATATTATGGATGTAAACGTGATTATTGTTGAAGACGAAATGCACGGAGCTCAAATGATGAAGGACATGATTCTTGAACTTCGTCCGGCCTGGAAGGTGTTGACCATACTGCAAAGTATACAGGAAACGGTAGCTTGGCTTAAGGAAAATAAGCATCCCAATATCATATTTCTGGATATTGAGCTGGCCGACGGCAACTCCTTTGCCATCTTTGATCAGGTAAAGGTGGAATGTGGCATTATTTTCACAACCGCCTACAATGAGTTTGCACTTAAAGCCTTCGACCTCAATAGTATCGATTATCTTTTAAAACCAATTAAGGAGGAGGACTTAGCGCGTTCCATCCTAAAATACGAAAGCGCTGTTGAAAGTATAAGTAAAGGTTTGGAACAGGAATCATTTATCGATTATCAACAATTGGCCAAAAGCATTATATCGTCAAAAGGAGGGTATCGTAAACGTTTTCTGATTTCCCGACGCGAATCGTATTTTAAACTGTCGGTTGAAGATATTGCCTACTTTTATTTTGATGCCCGTATTACCTTTGCGGTTACTTTCGAGGGCATGGAGCATTCCATCAATATGCCCCTGGATAAACTCGAAGAGGAATTGGATCCGGCCATGTTCTTCCGCAGCAACCGTCAAACCATTGTAAATATTGAGGCTATCGATCGGTTTGAGACTTACTTTAACGGTAAGTTGATCGTTAAATTGGTGAATAAACTGAACGATAAAATAATGGTGAGTCGCAGTAAGGCCGGTCCATTTAAGGAGTGGATGAATCAGTAATAATAAATTACTTTTTAAAGGATTCCACTTTTTTATATATAGATGGACAGACTTGCAGTATAAAATAAATGCAGCTTTTTTAGTAAAGTCTAATTATCTTGCAAACGAAAATTTTTTATGGATGCGGATAAAATTATTTTTTTTGCTTCTGTTGCTATGCTTGCCTTGTTTTACGCAAGCCAAAGGCAATACTATCTATAAGTCTAAATCTATTTCGGGTAATTATGGGCTTTCGCAAAACTCTGTACATTCCATTGTTCGCGATCATGTGGGGTATATTTGGCTGGGAACAGCTCATGGTTTAAACCGTTTTGATGGAAACAAGCTTGTGAAATATTTTCACAATGCCGAAGATGCCTACTCCATATCATCTAATAATATTCTATTAATTTACGAGGATAGGGATGGTAATATTTGGCTTTCAACGCCGGAGGGGATTAACCGGTACGATAGGAAAAACGACCGTTTTGTGCGTTTTGTATTTAGCAAAACCATGGGCGCTTCCTGCATTTATGAAACAGCGGATGAACTTTGGTTTCCGGATACAGCATGGAAGTTTCATGTGTATAATAAAAAGGATAAAAGCTACACAACTAAGGAAATATTAGCTCCAAACTCCGGCCACAGTGCCTCTATTCATATAAACAAAATACTTCCTTTCGACCAGAATAACCTGCTGGTAGCTACCTATTCAGAGGGGCTGTTTTTAATGAATAAAAAAACAACTAAGCTTACTGTGTTTTGTCCGCTGCCCACCAGTGAAAAGCGAGGGCTGGTAATATTGGATGATTTTATATACTGTGCAACATATACCCATGTTTACCAATTGTCCCATAAGGGGGAAGTAATCAGGACTTTTAATCAGGATAATTCGGGGCTCCAATCTAATATTATATTGGATATGGAATTTAATCCTCAGGATAGTACGCTCTGGGTAGCTACGGATGGGGCTGGAATACAAATGTTTGATGCTTTTTTTAAGCATGTCAATTCTCTTCAAATTGGCCCTAAAGCGTTGGATGTACTTACAGATAATTCTATTAACGATATCACCATCCATCGCGATGGAATGGTGTTTTTAGGAACGGTTCGTTCGGGTGGGTTAATATTATATCCATCTTATTTTCAACAATTCCCCTATGCCAATCAAAGTAAATACGGACCTTCAAATAAAACCGTATTGTGTATTTACGAAGATGATGAGGCTAATATATGGTTGGGTACCGATGGGGGAGGTTTAAACCGTTTTGACCGCGAAAGGTTAACGTTTGATCATTTTGGCGTTGCTGATGGGCTAAAGATAACCTCTATAGTCCAGTTTTCTACCGATTTTTTACTGGTTGGTTCTTATGCCAGAGGTTTATTATTTTTTAATAAAAGGACACAACGTTTTAGCGATGCCCACCAAAATCCTCTTTTTGCTAAAATACGGAAAAATGCCACCCATACTTTATTTAGAGATTCTAAGGGGGATATCTGGATTTCGGACGGTAGATTGTGTAAAATAAACAGAGCAGAGCAAAAAACTCAAATCCTGAGCCAAACCATGGGTAATTTTTTTCAGGAAATGAGCCCGATGTTTATCTCGGCGATGGAAAATAAGGAGGGTGTTATTTGGTTTTCAACCTATGGCGGTATGTATGCTTATTCGGTGCCCCAGCAAAAATTTACAGATCGTATTCCTTTGTCTAATACACCTCCTAGCTTTGGCCGTGCGGTTAACGCAATGGTATCCGATACAGCCGGTAATTTGGTGTTTGGCACAGATAAGGGGCTGCTTTATTACGATCTTGAAACAAAACATATATCGGGATATATTAGCAACATCAATTACAAAAACCTGATGTTCCAATCCTTATACTTCGATGGAGATCATAATTTATGGATTGGTTCCAACGAAGGCGTGGTGCGTATCATCAAAAAGAAAGAAAAGGAAAATATATTCATGTTCAATACATTGGATAATAAAAGCAGTCTCGAATACTTTCAGGGTGCCATATTAAAATCTACCGACGAAAAGCTCTATTTGGGAAGTAACGAAGGTTTAACCCGTTTCAATCCCAAAAATATAAAACCCCATATGGATAGTCCGGCCACGGTCATCACTTCTTTTTATATGTTAACTTCAGAAAAGGAAGGACTCAAGGATTCTATTTTGTCTATAAACGTATTTAAGAACGACTCAATTATTCTTGATTATTCAACGGCATCCTATCAGTTTAATTTTAATGCCTTTGACATCCCGTTCTCTGAAACTACCCAATATGCCTACCAATTATATCCTTTCGAGAAAATATGGCATACTGGCAAAGGCAATGCGGCCATCTATTCTAATTTATCGGCAGGTACCTATACCTTTAGGGTAAAAGCACAAAACCGAAATGGTATATGGAATACCGACAGCACTAATATACAGCTTACCATATTGCCCCCATGGTGGAATACCATCTGGTTTAAATTGTTATTGCTCCTGTTTTTTATGGCAATTGCCTATTTGGTATGGCGAGCCAGCCTGCAACGTGCAAAGCTTCGTCAGGAGGTTGCCATAAAAGAGAGAGAAAAGGAGCGGCTCAACGAAATTAACCAAATGAAACTCCGTTTTTTCACCAATATTTCGCACGAATTAAAAACACCACTTACCTTAATATACAATCCGCTGGACCACCTTGTTAAAACAGGAGGCAGTGATAGTGAATTTAGAACAATGCTGCCTTTTTTGTACCGTAACGCCCATCGTATGACTTTGTTGATCGATCAAATTCTCGATTTCAGGAAGTCGGAACTTTCTGTGCTCAGGCTTATGGTTAGTAAAGGCGATGTTGTGGCTGATTGCAAACAGGTGTTGACCTATTTTGAACATCAAGCGCGTATCGAAAATGTCCATTTAAAATTTCGTAGCTATCCCGATTGTATCGAGGCCTGGTACGACGCTGATATGTTGTTTAAAATAGTGTCGAACCTTATTTCAAATGCACTAAAAAACACACGGGCAAATGGCTCTGTGCTTCTCTCGGTAATTGCTTCGGAGAGTAGTGTTATCCTCGAGGTCGAGGATACCGGATCGGGTATCCCAGCCGACGATTTAAATTTGATTTTTGAACGTTATTATCAGGTAGGTAATAGCATTAAGGGTACGGGCATTGGCTTGGCACTTACGCACAGACTCGTGAAACTGCACCATGGGCAAATAAAAGTAAGTAGCCGGGTTGGCCGGGGAACGACCTTTACCGTTACCCTACCGTTGGGCCATAGTCATTTTAAAAAGGAAGACTTTGTAACCAAAAAAACCGACAGATCATTGTCGCCTGCACCATATAACCTGGCAGAATCTTTTTTGGATAACTCAGATACGCACGATATCAGTATTTTAATTGTGGAAGATGAGTGGGAGCTACGTGAATACATAGCTAAATTATTGCAAAATTCCTTTCGTATCATTACGGCAAAAAACGGGAGAGAAGCACTGGACATATTGCAGAGCAAAGAGCCCGACCTGATTATTACTGATGTGATGATGCCTCACATGGATGGTATAGAATTTTGTAAAACCTTAAAGTCCGATCTTCGCATCAGTCATATACCGGTGCTTATGCTCACGGCTCGTACATCAGTGCAAAGCCAAATACAAGGGTTAAAATCAGGTGCCGATGCCTACATGCCCAAGCCCTTTAATACCCAATTGTTGTTTACACAAATTAAAGCGATACTTAACAACCGGCAAATTGTAAAGGAACGGTTTAGCCATGATTTAGGATTAAAAACCGATGAGGTGAGCCAGAGCGCTGCCGACGAAAAATTTTTGCATAAGGCCATCTGTATCGTGGAGCAAAATATGGAAGACCCGGGTTTTGATGTGGCTGCTTTTGTGAAACAAATGGCTATGAGTCGTACTTTAGTTTACAATAAAATAAAAGCTATTGCCGGCAAACCAATCAAAGATTTTATTATCAATATTAAGCTCCGTAAAGCGGCCGAATTGTTAAGAAAAACAGACAAACCGGTTTCTGAAATATCCGTTTTATGCGGTTTTGCCGATGCGTCGTATTTTTCGGTGGTGTTTAAACGCCACTTTAAGCAGTCGCCCACAAACTATCGGAATAAAGTGTAAGAATTGGGTAGTCCGTGTTTTTACTGCACAAAAAACGGGTGTTTTTTTCATTAGCTAACAATCCAGATTCATAGTAAGTACTGAGGTTTCGTAGCCATTTGGGTTTAATATGGGTAAAAACCATATATAAGTTAATCGTTCCGTCCCAAAGGAAACCATAGTACCTTTTCTTTTACAAAGTGCATAGTTTTTTAAGCACTTCCTAATACTTGCCAACAACGCTAAATTAAAATATCTTTGTATGCACTTTTTTTATTAGTTTTTTGCAAGCAAAACTTTATATATAATAGCCCGTATACGATTTAAATCAATGCTGAATAACTTGAAACATTGGCATCATATTTTAGCTGTACAAAAATTTTTTTTTCTGTTGATGCTGTTTCTTCTGTATCCTACCGGGAGTTTATACGCTCAGGAAAAGGTAGATAGCCTAAAGGCACTGCTCCTATGTGATATAAGCGATTCTGCAAAGGCCGACGTGTACCAGGAGCTGGGTTACGAAACATTATACAAATCGCACAGCGAGGCAATGTTGTATTTTACAAAGGCGAACCAATTTGCCATTAATGCTTTTGATACGTTATCTGTGTTTTATAGTTTGGTAGGCATGTGCGACGTGTATAGTACTATTGGTGAATATAAACAGGCTGCCGATTGCATCACGAAAGCCATAAAGCTGATTTCCGATAATGATTATACTATGTTGGCCTACAGCTATGGTAGGTTAGCAACAATATATGCAGGTGTGGATAACGATAGTTTATCGTTTGTTAATGACAGGAAATCATTGTATTATAATAGGTTGCAAAACGACAGTTTGTCAATAGCTTACGACTACAATAATATAGCAGGGCATTTCTCTGAGGCGGGAAAGGCAGATTCGGCAGTATACTATTACAATAAGTCTTTTGCGTATTTGCCCGATACATTCGATAATCTTTATGCCTACAATTTAAGTGGTCTCGGATATTTATATGGTCGTATACCAGATGTTAAAAAATCACTGACCTTTCACCAGCGTGCCCTTAAGCTATACAAAGCCAAGGAGCTAACCTACGATATGGCATTAGATCAATATTATATTGCTGATATGTATTATTTGTCGGGTAATTTGGATAGTGCCACAGTATATTCAGAAAAATCGTTGGAAAAAAGTAAAAAGTTGAGAAACCACGATTTGTTAAAACGAAATTATCATCTGCTAAATAAGCTATATCATGATAGAATGGATTTTAAGGAAGCAGCAAATTACTCCAGGCTTGAGCTGCTTTATACCGACTCTATAAACCAAAAAAATAAGGAGAATATAATTCTTTCCCTAAAAAGCAAGTACGAATTAGAGGAGCAGTCACGACAATTAGAAGAAGCTGAAAGGCACAATGCTATACTGGCCGGGCAACGAACCTTGTTTCTAATACTTAGCTTACTGATTTTTATTTTGCTGGTAATTAGCATTGTTGTGTTAATTAAAAATAAAAAGGAACAAAAGGCAAATGCAGAGTTGGTAAAACGATTGGATAAAACAAATAGTTATATCAGTAAGCTGCTTTCCATTATAAGTCACGACCTGAGGAATTCAGTAGGTAACCTGAATAATTTTACCCAGTTAATGCACCATCGCCTGCTCGATAATAAGTCCATAAAACTGATGCTGTCAAAATTCGTTCCTATGGTCGACTCAACACATAGTTTGTTAGACACCTTACTTACCTGGTCCGAAAGCAATACTGAAGTGTTTAAACCGAAGATAGAAAAAGTTAGTTTAAAACAGGTGGTGCAGTTATGCATCGATCAGTTGGGATACCTGGGAAAAGCAAAACAAATTAGTTTGGAATCTACCGTGGAAGATACTTTTGTATATGCCGACAAAAATATGCTGCTGGTAGTTTTACGAAACCTGGTAAGCAATGCTATAAAATTTTCGGAGTCCGGTTCGCTGGTAAAAATAGAGGCGGCTGTAAAAGATGAAAATGTTGAGTTTATAGTACGCGATAAGGGCGTGGGCATGAGCGAGGAGGAAATCGTTCAGGTGCTCGACCAAACAAGCAATTATCATTCTGCAGGCACTAACGGCGAAAGAGGCTCTGGTCTTGGGCTTAGCTTGTGCAGCTCATTTATTAGCAGGCACGATGGCCAATTGAAAATTCAGAGCACAAAAGGAAAGGGGAGCACTTTTTCGTTTGTTATACCGCAACGTTCAAATATAAACAAGGGAGTACATAGTTAACTGCTTTTAACTAACCCTATAGCGGTTTGTATATTGCAACATATCCATCCTAAAATGTCATTCAGTACCCTTAACCTCCTTTTTAAGAGTGGGGATTTTGCAGCCGTTCAAAAGTTTTTCTGTTCCATATACAGTACTTGCCTCCATACACGGGTAATTGTGGTTTTGATATAAACATGAATGGTGCCGTATTGCACAATACTAAGGTCAGTGTAGTAGTATTCACGGTAAAGACTTTCGAAAACTACGGCTTTTTGTATTTCTCATAAAAATACACTAATCCCGATTAATGTACAAAGTCAAACAAAATATGTATAAAATCAATGGTCAGTATCAAGGTTAATGCTCATTTTTACAGTTTAACAATGATTGAAATAGAATTCATCTTTTGATGAAGAAAACCAACAATAACTTTTAAATAAGTATTTATGAAGATGTACAAAAATTTAATTCTCGTTGCCATGGCTGTGTTTGCATTGGTATCGTGCGCCGAGAAAAAGGCGAAAACAAAGGAACTGTCTATTGTGCCACAACCCAATGAGGTGACACAGCAAGATGGTTTTTTTACCGTAACTGCCAAAACAACTTTTGTGGTGCCGGATAATGAAAACCTGAAAGAAGCGGCTGCACTAATTAACGCACGTTTTAAAAATGCGGCGGGTTTTGAGCTCACGGTAAGCGCTGAAAAACCCGCTAAAAACTTTATTGCTATCGAGCTGGATCCGGCTGCCAACAAAGGCGACGAAGCCTATGCGTTGAGCGTTACAGAACAGGGGGCTACCATTGTGGCTTCAACCGAACGTGGTGCTTTTTATGGATTGATGACTGTGTTGCAGTTATTACCACCCGAATTGGAGAGCCCTACAAAAGTTAGCAATGTGGAGTGGTACATGCCCTACGTACAAATAAACGACGACCCCCGCTTTGTTTGGCGTGGAATGCACCTGGACGTGTGCCGTCATTTTGTGCCCGTGGAGTTTATAAAAAAACAACTCGACGTAATGGCTCTCTTTAAAATGAATACCTTTCACTGGCATCTGACCGAAGATCAGGGTTGGCGTATCGAAATAAAAAAGTATCCTAAATTGACCACATTAGGGGCTACCCGCATTGAGGGTGAAGGTCATGAGTATGGTGGTTTTTATACACAGGAAGAAGTCAAAGAGATTGTGGCATATGCCCAAAAGCGTTTTATTAACGTAGTACCTGAAATTGAACTTCCCGGGCATGCCTTGGCTGCCCTTACAGCATACCCACACTTATCATGTACAGGTGGTCCTTTTAAAGTACGTAACATATGGGGCGTTGAACCCGATGTATATTGCGCCGGAAAAGAAGAGGTGTTTGAGTTTCTCGAAGATGTGATTGATGAGGTGGTGCCTCTTTTCCCTTACAAGTATTTTCATATCGGTGGCGACGAATGCCCAAAGGATCGTTGGGAAAAATGTCCGGATTGTCAGCGCAGGATACGTAAGGAAGGCTTGGCCAACGAGCACGAACTACAGAGTTATTTTATCAAGCGCATGGAAAAAGTATTACTGGCTCACGACCGTATTATGGTTGGCTGGGACGAGATACTTGAAGGTGGTTTGGCCGGGTCGGCTGTTGTAATGTCGTGGCGTGGCGAAGAAGGGGGTATTACAGCCGCCGAGCAAGGTCATGATGTGGTAATGACACCCGGAAACTGGGTTTATTTGGACCATTATCAGGGCAGTAGCAAAGTAGAGCCCGTGGCCATTGGCGGTTACACAACCCTCGAAGAATCCTACGGATACGATCCGGTACCCCAATCATTGAGTCCCGAAAAGGCCAAGCATGTACTGGGAACGCAAGGAAACGTATGGTCGGAATATATGTATGAGTCCGATTTATTCGAGTATAGGATATATCCTCGTATTATTGCCCTGGCCGAAGTAGGCTGGACAGAAGTAGCCAATAAAAGTTATGACGACTTTCTGAAGCGTATGGATAAGCAGTTTGTGCGTCTCGACAAGCATAATGTCAATTATCATATTCCCCTTCCCGAAGGTCCGGTTAACGTAATGGCCTTTACCGATCAGGCTACCCTGGAGTTTACCACTACCCGTCCCATTAAAATGGTGTATACACTAGACGGTAGCGAACCCAACGCCGATTCTAAGGAGTATACAACTCCTTTAACCTTTAATGAAAACGCAACGGTTAAAATCCGTTCGGTCATGAAAACAGGTAGAATGAGCGACGTACGTACTATCAAAGTGGAGAAACAGGAGTTATTACCTGCTGCGGATGTTAAAACCACAGGTAAAGGGCTTAAAATGAAGCTTGCTGAGGGTACTTACATCAAGGTAGACGAATTAAAAGATGTGAAGAGTTGGAAAGAATCAGTGGTTAAAAACGCCAACTTTAAAGGTATCTTCGCCGATGACCATACCTCGGCTGCTATAATTACCGGTTATCTTGATATACCCGCTGACGGTATTTATGAGTTTGCTACTGATGTGGATCAGTTTTTTATCGGCGATAAATTACTGGTTAACAACGATGGAGAGGTGAAACGCTTTTCGCGAAATAACGCTACCATAGCACTTGCTGCCGGAAAGCATCCTGTTAAGATGGTGTTCCTCAACAATATTATTGGTGGATGGCCACAGGCATGGAATGGACCGATAGTTCGCTTTAAAAAGCAAGGCGACGAGAAGTTTACAACAGCTGCCGGCGATATGTACAGCTACTAAATAGTTTCGACCGTAAGGTTAAAGCGATAGTAATTTTTTAAAGGAGAAATTGAATGGCCTTTGTGCCATTTGGCTTCTCCTTTTTTTTACGTCAATTTATCCACTATGTATTTTAGCAAAGGTGCAACACATTTATTTTATTAATTAAAGAAAAAAATCTAAGCTGTTGATTCTTGATAATGGGAGCAAGAACCTCTCTTCTGGGGAGGTTCTATTATAAAAAATGAGCAAAAAAGATCGTCCGATAATTCTTACATTGCTTCTGCTTTTAGAACCCTTGTTTATGTACCATATTCTGCTAAGCTTAGGGCAAAATTTTGGTACAGTTTTAGTTGAATCCTTTAATCTTATTATATTTGTTCGATTAAAAAAATGGTGGGTGGTGATCCATGGTGCCGAGTATGTTATTTATGCGAAAGATATTTTATTTTCTTCATATTCTTTTTTTACTGGGCATGGCTTCTCACACCAAAGCTCAAATCGATACAGACAGGGTTCTTATCATTGGCAGAAACGCCCTTTATTTTGAGGATTACGTGCTGGCCATATCCTACTTTAATAAAGTAATTCGTGTTAAACCATACCTGGCCGAACCATATTATTTAAGAGCCTTTGCCAAGTATAGTTTGGATGACCTAAAAGGGGCGGAAAAAGATATGAATAAGGCCATCAGTATCAATCCTTTCCATGCCAGTTTTTACCGTTTCAGGGGCGATATCCGTAGCAAGTTCGGTTCTTACGAGGCGTCGTTGGTCGATTATGCCAAAGGGTTGGAGCTGAGTCCACAGGACGAGGGCATCTTTTTTAACCGGGGGCTGGTTTATATGAATACCAAAGAATACCAAAAAAGTGTGGATGACTTTACCGCGGTGCTTAAAATAGATAATGCCCAATATGGAGCCTATATCAATAGGGCTATCGCTAAACTTCATTTAAATGATACGATTGGAGCGGTGCGGGATATGGATGAGGCCATAGAGGTGAATCCCCTGGTAGCTGATGCGTATCGCTTTAGTGCTATTATTTATTACGAAACCAACGATTTTGATAAAGCCCTGGACAGGATAAATGAAGCGATAGCACTAAACCGACGCGATGCGGGTTATTATATGTTGCGGGGGGTAATCCGTTATCAGATGGATAACCTGATGGGTACCATGAGCGATTTTGACCAGGTGATTGAGCTGGACCCCAAAAATACCATGGCCTATGCCAACCGGGGTATATTACGCGTGGAAGTGGGCGATGTGAATAATGCCATTGACGATTTTTCCAGAGTGCTGGCGCTCAATCCAGGTGATTTACTCACCTTGTTTAACCGCTCCTTACTTTATATTAAGGTAGGACAATATCGCGAAGCCATATCGGACCTGAACCTGATTGTCGATCGTTATCCCGATTATCCTGATGCCTATATGGCACGCGCCCAGGCTTATAGCGGTCTAAATAACAATGTGGCGGCAGGCCGGGATTATAATATGGCTTATAAACTGGAGCAGGACCAGCGTAAAAAAGGCGAGAAACAGCAGAAGGGTAAGGAAGGGAATAAGCCTAAAGAAACGCGGAGCGAAAAGGACGATGACATTAGCAATCACGATAAAATAGCGGTGCTGGACGACTTTGGTATCGAAGAAACAGAGGTGGAGGAAATAGACAATTTGAGAGGTAAAATACAAAATCGAAATATTATAATTGATCTGGAGTCTGTTTATGGGCTTACCTTCTTTTCGGTTGATTCTCTGGTAAATCGTACCCGGTATTTTAAACCGGAAGTAACACAGTTTAATCAGCGTAAAAAGTTTGGAAGACCACTGGTTTTCTCTAACAGAGAAGCCGAAACAGACGGAACCAAGTCCTTGGAATATTTTTCTACCATTAAAGATATTGGCAGCGAACTGCAACAAACACCGGATGATAACGAATTACGCTTTATCCGGGCTATATTGTACGGTGTGGTGCTTAATTATACCAGTGCGATAAATGAATACGATTTTATTGTAGAAAACACCCGGGATAATGGTTTGGCACTTTTTGCCTATTTTAATCGCGCTTATGTGAGGTATAAAATGGTGGAAATGATGCAGACCTTTGACGAAGAGGAACTTCCATCGAGTTTGATTTCGAAACCTTTGACTTCGTCCCTTAATAAGGATCAAAAAAATAAAGAGGACGAAATTATAAAAAAACGCCTGGATTATGAGTTAATAGAACGCGACCTGCAAAAAGTACTGGAGTTGGATCCCGATTATGAGTTTGCTTATTACAACCTCGGCATCGTGCAATGTATCCGCAAAGATTATGAAGGAGCCATAACTAACTTTGACAAGGCCATCGAATTAAATCCGTTTTTTGCCGAAGCTTATTTTAACAGAGGACTCACGCGAATCTATCTGAAACAAGATGAATTAGGTACATTGGATTTAAGCAAAGCCGGAGAGTTGGGCATGTACAAAGCCTATAATGTGATTAAACGTTATGGGATGCAACGCGTAATTAAGGACGAAAATAATGAGCAGTAATCAGTGAACAGTAATCAGTGAACGGTAATCAGTGAACGGTAATTAGTTGGAGGCTTACCTGTTGACAAACGGGAAAAGTGGTTTTTACGCTTGACGGTAAGCACATCAGCACATTAGCACATTAACACATTAACATATCAACACACCGTAAGCAGTTAAAATTGTATTGATTGATAAATAGAACAGTGCTTCAGGCATATGGCGATTACAGGAATTTACCAGTCGAATAACGAAATACATAAAAAACACAAAGGCAGAATCAACGAGGGATGGATGAATGGTTGCAACATATCGATACGGATAATGATGAGTTTCAGGATGCGCTTAAACTGATTCAATATACCCGACGATCCGTATTTTTAACCGGAAAGGCAGGTACCGGAAAAAGTACCTTTTTAAAATATATTTGTGCTCAAACCCAAAAAAAATATGTGGTGGTAGCTCCAACGGGTATTGCCGCCATTAATGCAGGCGGACAAACCATGCATTCCTTTTTTAAAATTCCTTTTCGACCCTTGCTGCCTGACGATCCGGATCTGAGTACCAAAGACGGCCGTATCTACGATTTTTTAAAATATCGAAAAAACCATCAAAAACTAATTAAAGAGTTAGAACTACTCATCATTGATGAGGTTTCAATGCTACGGGTGGATATCCTCGATTTTATCGATCGCGTGCTACGGGTGTTCTCGGGCAATATGCAAGTGCCATTTGGCGGAAAGCAGCTGTTAATGGTGGGCGATATTTTTCAATTGGAACCCGTGGTAAAAGGAGAGGAGTGGGCCATTTTAAAACGTTTTTATCAAACCCCGTTTTTCTTTTCGGCAAGAGTATTTCGTCATTTGCCCATGGTGCAAATTGAGCTGAAAAAAGTGTATCGTCAAAATAATCCCGAGTTTGTTAATTTGTTGGATCGCATAAGGGTGAATGCGCTAAGGCAAGATGATATGGCCACTATTAACCGACGTTATAAGCGGGCATACAATGCGCCGCTGGATGAGCTTTTTATTACGCTGGCAACCCGTCGCAATACGGTGGACTATATTAACGATCATAAGCTGAGTGAGTTGGAAGGAGAGGAGATTGTATTTGAGGGACAGGTGATGGGGGAGTTTCCCGAATCGGCTTTACCTACACCGCGGGAGTTGGTACTAAAGGAAAACGCCCAGGTGATGTTCATAAAAAACGACTCGCCCGAACGAAGATGGTTTAATGGCAGTTTGGGCAGGATAGATGAAATAAATGAGGAAGGTATTTATGTGCGTCTTGAAAATGATGAGCTTTACCTGGTAGAAAAAGAGTTATGGCGCAACGTCAGGTATAAATACGATGAAAAAAACAATCGGATTATCGAAGACGAAATAGGTTCGTATCAGCAATATCCTTTAAAACTGGCCTGGGCCATTACTGTGCATAAAAGTCAGGGGCTTACCTTTGATAAGGTGATGATAGACTTTACGGGTGGCGCTTTTGCAGGCGGGCAACTTTATGTGGCACTGAGCCGTTGTCGCTCCTTAGAGGGTATTATCATGAAATCGCAAGTAACAGCCCGGGATGTTATTGTAAAGCGCGAATGTGTAGATTTTTCGCGCCGAAGCAACAATAAATTACAAATTAAAGAAAGCTTGGAGTCAGCCCGTGCCGACGACAGCTACAAAAATGCGTTGGCAGCATTTAAAAAGGATGACTTTGGTTTTGCGATGCAGGAACTGGGATTGGCAGTTGCCAAACGTAACGACCTAACAAAACCGCATGTGCTGCGTTTTATTGCCCGCCAGTTACAAGTGATACCTAAATTACGCAAAAAAATACAAACACTCGAATGCAGAGAAAAGAAAAGAAACAAGCAACTGGGCGAATTTGCCCGTGAATATTTTTTGATGGCCAACGAATGTTTGGTAAAAGCTAAGGATAAATCAGCAGCTATTGCCAACCTAAACAAGGCTATATTGTTGAATCCCGATTTTTTTGATGCGCTGTTTAAACGTGCCGGACTAAAGGTGGAAACAAATGACTTAGATGGGGCAGAGGCCGACTATTCGCTGGCTCGCAAGCTAAAGCCGCGCACCTTTAAGGTTTATTATAACCGGGGACGTACCCGTTTGCTCTTAAAAAATAATAACGGAGCATACAACGATCTTAAAAAGGCCATCAACCTGAAGGATGATCATGCGGAATCGTATTATTATTTGGCTCAGGTGTGCGATAAAATGGGTGAGGCGGAAGAAGCCGAACGTTATCGTAATATCTCTGCCAACCTTGGTTTTGAGGAGGAGTAGGACAATTTACAGATTATACCCTATGTTTGGATTTGGCCAAAAAAAGTAAGTTCGGTTAATTAATGGAAGCGGAAACCAAATAAACCCGTAAAGGTTGCTTAGAAGATATTGACATAAAAAACAGCCAGAGCGCCCTGAGTATTTTCCGGGTAAGCGTAATGCAGTATTTGACATTTTTTTATAGCCGCTGAATGGGTTTTATTACATCCGCGAAGCAATATAATCTGCCACATGGCTGTGTCCGTTGGCCTTGGCAAAATCCAATGACGATTCACCATCGATATCCACCATATTTAAATCTGCCCCATTTGCTACCAGTATTTTAAGTACTTCAAGCTGTCCTTCGGCGGCGGCCATCATGGCGGCCGTCCAATTTTCCTGTGCATCTGTCAGATTTGGTTGGGCTCCTGCCTGCAATAAGGCTAGCACCGTTGGCGCAAACGGCCCGGTAGAGGCAAACATCAGCGCCGTTCTGTCTATGGTGTCGCGCAGGTTTACATCGGCTCCTTTGGCAACCAGCATTTCTACCAGGTGGGTGTGTCCGTTAAATGCCGCCAGCATTAATAGCGTACGTTTGTTGGTGTCGGTTGCATTTACATCTAAGCCATTGTGTAAGGCATCCTCAACAATGTTGTGCTTACCTGCTAATGCAGCTTGCATTATTTGATTCTGGTTAAAAGTTGTTTGGGCTTTGTTAGTTGCCGCTGGCACTGCATCGTTATTTTTGCTGCTTTCCGCCTTTTTTGTTGTGGTATGGCATGCGAATGCAACAAATACCATCAAGGTAAGTGCGCTAATAAAAAGAGATTTGTTCATTGTGGTCTGTTCGCTACGTTTAGGATGGTAAAATTAATATTATTAGCCTTAGATATGTGCGATTTTGGTATGGTTTTTTAAAAACTGATTTAATTAAATAGCGGAGCTCAAAACTCTTCTTTAATAATGTGCTCTTTTTCTACTTTTAAGTTGTTCAATATATCCTCGACTGCTTTCATCATTTTCGGAGGCCCACATACATAAAAGTATTTGCCCAAATCAGTAATTGATTTTTTTATAAAATGTTCTGTAATAAACCCATGCGCATACTGGTCTGTTTTTTCGTCTGATAAAATATTAATAAAGTTATCGCCTAACATTTTTTCGAATTCAGCTGCATGAATGATGTCGGCTTTTGTTTTATTCGCAAAAATGAGTTGGTTATTTGCTAGCTCGTTTTGGGCTTTTAGGTGTTTAAAAATGGAAATAAATGGTGTAATCCCTGCACCGCCGGCAATAAATACACCTTCGCCCTTGTAGTTGATTGATCCCCACGGATCTTCGATAAGTAATTCGTCGTGGGTACTCAGCTGAAGCAACGCATTGGTAACGCCCTTATGCTGAGGATAAATTTTAATGATAAACTCTAAATGGTCGTCACCCGGAAGAGAAGTGAAAGTGAAAGGTCTTTTTTTACTTTTCCAATCCGGCTTGTTTATTGCCACACTTGTAGCCTGTCCGGGCTCAAATTTGTATTGCGATGGTTTGTCGCTTACAATCCGTAGCACGTCGTGGGTTACCTTTTCTATGGATTTGATTCGCACCGTATGTGTTGCCATAAAATATCCTTTTTTGTTTTTTGTTATATATAACAATCAACCTACTTAGTTGTTTATAAAATATTCAAATACTTAGTTGGTTGTTTAAAATATAAAAACCTGATAGTGAGGTGATACGGTAAGCTTTCCGAATACAAGTTCGGAAGGGCTTTGGGGCTGTCTCAAAAGTCAAAAATATTTAGACGTAACTTACAAATTGCAAGTACCATGTAAATGGCTCTTCCCTTTGTTCCTGAGAACAAGGGGAAGTACGCCGCCAGAGGAGGTGGGATGGGGATCGTGAGCTGACCTCACTTGCAATCTGTAAGTTTAAATGTTAAAAAAAACACTTTTGAGACAACCTCAATTTAGGCTTCAGTGTACAACCTTTGTTAAATTACAGACCGCTCCTACAGATCCTTTTTTTCAATACAAAAGAAAGTGATGCAGCGCCCTGGTTTAATTATAAAATAAGGTTTGCTGCATGTTTTGAGATGGATGTTCAGGGGTATGTGTTCGCTATTTCTGATTTATTGAGTTCAATAATCTCTAAATCTTTTATCTCACCATTATCTAAGGTAAAGCGGACTGCAGTGCGTACAGAATGGAAACCCGATCGACCGGCAGCACCGGGGTTGATGTGCAAACAGTTTATTTTTTTATCGTAAATAACCTTTAATATGTGGGAGTGGCCTGCAATAAACAATTGGGGTGGTTTATTATATATCAGGGTCTTAACGGCTGGAGCGTATTTATTGGGATAGCCCCCAATATGTGTAATCCATACATCTACGCCATCGCAGGTAAAACGCAGGGTTTCCTTAAGTTCGGCGCGTATGCGGGAATCATCGATGTTGCCGTACACGGCACGGGTGGGTTTTAGAGCGCGCATGTCGTTCAATACTTGCATGTCGCCAATATCGCCGGCATGCCATATTTCGTCGCAATGGGCAAATAATTCGTTAAAGCGAGGATCAAAATAGGAGTGTGTGTCTGATAAAAGGCCAATGCGTGTCATTCGTGTTGTTTTTATTTTTAGCTAAAATAGTGTAATTTGGGCAAAAGAAAGCACATTAACTTTTGATGCGAAAGTTTTATCACTTTTATTCCGGCATGGGCAGTACAGGCTTAAGTGCTGACTGCCTGGCTCTTGATACGCAAAAAAATGAAAAAACTAATATTAGTGCGCCACGCCAAAACAGAACAGCTGTATGATTATAGCAAATCCGACTTTGACCGTAAGCTATTGCCGCGAGGTCATAAAGATTCTGGAATTATTGCCGGCCAATTAAAAGCAAAGGGCTATTTGCCCGATTTGTTTATTAGTAGCAGGGCCAAACGGGCAGAGCAAACGGCGCAATTATTTGCTGGGCTTTTGGATTACCCCAAAGATAAAATACAGTATGAGCAGTTTATTTATGATGGTTACACTACCTCTCAGATGCTCAGTTTTATAGGTAAGTACGGCGAGGATTATGAAACCATCATTATTTTTGGACACAATCCGGATATTGCGGGGCTTGCCGTAAATTTGGTAGAAGAAGACTTATGGCACTTTCCCACAGCTTGTGCTACAGTAATTGGGTTCGAGGTAAGCAGCTGGAAGGATGTAGAAGCTCGCTCGGGTACAATGGAGCTGCACATTTATCCGAGTATGTTCAAATAATTAGTGGAAAAAGTACAACGCCAAATTACGCACCAACCTTTACTTTAAACAGCGTTCCGTAACGAGCTGCGCAATACATTCCGAGTTTAATTTAACGGAACCGTACATCCATTTTGGCAAAGCTCATCTGGTGCAACTGCCTGCCGGAAGTATTGGATTGGGATAACAAAAATCAGCCATGCTATTTCGTTTCAATGCCTTAGTCTATAGGAATCAGTTTTAGAATTTTGCCGGGATTTTCGATGGCTACATAAACAAAACCGTCCGGGCTCATTTCTACGTTGCGTACCCTGCCAATGCCCTGTAATAACTTTTCCTGATGAATTACCTTATCACCTTCCAAAACACAGCGATGTAAATATTCAAAACGCAGGGAGCCGGTGAGGATATCGTTTTTCCAATTGGGATAGCGATCGCCTTTGACAAAGGTCATACCGCATGGCGCGATAGAAGGCACCCAATACAATATGGGTTGTTCCATGCCCACCTTGGCGGTGTCTTTGGTAAAGATGGTTCCATTGTAATTGATGCCGAATGAAATAACGGGCCAGCCATAGTTTTTTCCGGCTTCTATCAGGTTAATCTCGTCGCCTCCCTTGGGGCCGTGTTCGTCGGACCAAATACGGCCTGTTTCGGGGTGCATGCACACGCCTTGCGGATTACGATGGCCGTAAGAATAAATAGACGGCATGGCACCTTCGGTATCTGCAAAGGGATTGTCATCAGGAATGCGTCCATCATCATGGATACGATGTATCTTACCGCAATCGTTATCCAGTGCCTGTGGGTTGCGGTCGCGGTTGCCCCTGTCGCCTACCGAAAAATACAGGTAGCCCTCACGGTCGAATTCCAGTTTACAGCCATAATGATGCCGTTTATCACTTTCGGGTGTGGCTTTAAAGATACGCTCTTTATCCACCAGGGTATTTCCATTAAGACGGGCTCGCATCACGGCCGTGTTGGCTAATTTGCTATTTACTTCGTTGGGTGAGGAATAAGCGAAATAGAGCCAGCCGTTTTCGGCGTATTGAGGGTGTAGCTCCAAATCGAGCAATCCGCCTTGCCCGGCAGCTTTTATAGGAGGCAGTCCGGTTATTTTTTCCAGTTTTTTATCTTTCGTAAATCGAAGCAATTCGCCACTGCGTTCGGATATCAACAAATCGCCATTGGGTAAAAACTCCAGTCCCCAGGGCACGTCCAGCCCCGACACAATAGTATCCACCCTAAACTTTTGATTTTCGCTTACTACAATTGGCGCATGGGCATCGGCATTGTCGCCCAAAGGAGGCATCACCTTTAATTCCATGATGTAATCGGTCAATTCGTAGATGACATCATCGCTTAAGCCACCAGCAAAACCAGGCATGCCGTGCTCTACTTTACCTTGTTTTATAACCTTAAAAATATCATCGCGTTTATCCCCGAAAATCCAGGTGCGATCTATAAATGATGACTTATGAACATTATGGCAGCCCACACAATAGTTTTTGAAATTGGCTTCGGCACGTTCTTGTACTTCCATGTTTTTTGATGTGTCGTTAGTGCTTTGGCACGATACGGCCAGGTTGTAAAACAGGATTCCGATGATTACAACAAGATATTTCATAGAAAAGTTTTTGTGAGATAAAACACTATTTTAGCCTTATGGTTTGCAAGTTAAGAAAAGCAGAGTAAGAAAAAAAGGATAAAAAAAGAGAGGTTGGCAAAACCTCTCCCGATGTAAATTAATAATAGCATGGTTATTATTGCATTATTTTTTCAATTACAATAGAGCCCATATCTGTTACTCTACTGGTTTCAACCTCAACATCTTTAATGCTCTTTGCCTGATACCCGGCTGTAGTATTAAACTCAACTTTATAGCTGCCTTTGGGCAGAGCCTTAATCATAAAAAAACCTGTTTCTCCATCAGCATAGGTCGAGAAAGTATCCTTTTGTGCAGATACCGCATGAATGTAAGGCCGTGCCTCTACGGGTGTAATCACACCTTGAATAGCACCACTTGCCGCCTCTGTAAATACACGGATAACAGGTTTTAGCGAATAGCTCCCATTTCCTTTTTCCACGATAGACCTGCCTGCATCAAAGTCGAGCCACAAACGATAGGCAACACCCCTTGTTAAATCGGCATGTACTTTGAGTTTTAAACCGGATTGCTGCGCTGATGGAGTCATGATATCGTAATAAACCCCATCTTTTTTTATCCGGTTGTTTTCCCCCAATAACAGTCTTATTTGCGAAATAATTCCGGCGGGAAACTCGTGTTCTGCTATAAGTGTATCCGCGCCATTAGTATAGTCTAGCAGATTGTACACGCCGGCATTTATACCACTCAGTGTTTGCCAGCCTCCTTCTTCACCTTTGCCGGCAAAATGGACGCGAACCTCCCGAATATCAATTAATATCTCATCGTAGTTTGCCGGCGCATCGGTTAACCTAATGCTTAGTTGGGCATTCTCAAAGGACTTATTATCAACTTCATCTCCATTGGAGCATGATGCTAATAAAAACAATGCCCCAATAAGAACACTAAAAGAAATGTGTTTCATAATTTAAAATTTTACGTTGTGTTGTTATACGTTATTAACGTACAATTATAGATATGATTGTTACACAATAAAAAACACCTTGTTCGGTCGGCTGTGAGTAGTCGGAACGAAGCGAACCCGAAATGATGCAGATAAATGGCAATAGGGCTTCATTTCATTCAATATCACCTCAACTTATTCAAGCGTATTTTTAACGCGAATGCGGCAATCCGTATACAGCATGGTAGCAAAGCACGATAAATAAACAATTAGCAATGGGGAGCTAGCAGTACAAGTACACGGTAAGCTGTCCAGAAGTTACTGCCCCATAGCCATCATCTAAAAATAAATGCAGCTATCGATCTGTTGACCTGACTACGTTTTGTTGATATGGAGTAAGTTGTACCGTAAAATGGCGAAGGATAGGAGCTTCGTCAATAATTTTATAGCCTGTTTTAATTTCCGACCTTCTATGGTACACATTTTTAAGTGCTGCGGCGATTACATCCATATGATTATTGGTATATACGCGGCGCGGTATGGCCAGGCGCAGCAGTTCCAATTTCGGGTACCTGTTTTTGCGGGTGATTGGATCACGATCGGCAAGCAGGGCGCCAATCTCCACGGCGCGCGCACCGGCCTCTTTGTACAGCTCTACGGCCAATGTTTGTGCAACAAACTGCTCCTTGGGCAGATGTGGCAGAAAGCGTTTGGCATCCACAAAAATAGCATGCCCGCCAAATGGTTCCTGAACGGGTACGCCAAAACCCTTTAGTTTCTGCCCCAAATAGGCAACCTGCTTAATCCTGGTTTCCAGATAATCGAATTCCGTTCCTTCGTCGAGGCCTTGAGCCAGGGCATTCATATCGCGGCCACTCATTCCTCCGTAAGTTATATAACCCTCGTAAATAATGTTGAACTGAGCGGCTTTTTTAAAAAGGGCTTCTTCCTTCAAAGCAATAAAACCGCCCATATTTACAATGCCGTCTTTTTTACTACTCATGGTCATACCGTCGGCATGGGTAAACATCTCTGCCACTATCTGTTTGATTGTTTTTGATGCATACCCTGGCTCGCGTGTCTTTATGAAATAAGCATTTTCGGCAAAGCGAGCCGAATCGAAGATAACCCGGATGCCATACTTTTTACTTAGTTCATATACCTCGCGTAGGTTTTCCATCGAAACCGGCTGGCCACCTGCCGAGTTGCAGGTAACAGTTACAATAGTTGCGGGGATACGCTCTTTGGGGTATTTCAGGTAAACAGATTCCAGCTTATTTAAGTCAACATTTCCCTTAAAAGGATGCTGTGCCGTGGTGTCGAAGGCCTCGTTAATGGTGCAGTCTATAGCGGTGGCTTTACGGAATTCGATATGTCCTTTGGTGGTGTCGAAGTGGGTATTGCCGGGTATTACGTCGCCTTCGGAAATCAGAGCGGAGAATAGTACGTTTTCGGCGGCTCGTCCCTGGTGGGTGGGTAGCATATACTCGAAACCCAATATATTTTTGACAGCGTGCTTTAAGTTATAGTAGGATGTAGCACCCGCATAACTCTCGTCGCCCATCATCATCGAAGCCCATTGACGGTCGCTCATGGCCCCTGTGCCACTATCTGTTAACAAATCAATAAAAACCTGCTCACTCTTAAGGTTGAACAAGTTATAGCCTGCCTCTTTTATCCAGCGCTGGCGTTCTTCTTTGGAGCTTTTTCGGATGGGCTCCACCATCTTTATTTTATAGGATTCTGAAAATGGCAATTCCATGGTAATTCTTTTTGATGATTATACTATTGTATAGTAATATTTGCCCCGGAAACATCGAGACATAAAAAACAAGATAGCATCAGCTTTGGAATAAAATGCATCAGCAACAAAAAATAGAAAGAATTACAAACAAAAAGAGTCCCTGTTTTTAATGTTAAGGAACAAACGGTAAGTTAATACGGATAATATGGTGAGTGTGTTTTTCAAACCTTTTAATTAAATGGTTTTGTACAAATATACAAAATCATAATAATCAAACATTGGGTTGATACAACAAATCTGTTGTAGAGGCATAGAGTAGCCCCTAAAAGCTATCTGGAAAAAAATCCCCAACGATGAATCATTCGACACAAAAAGTAAACTGTTCGTGTAAATAAGAAAATTATAAAAATAAACAGGAAACTTTTTTCTTATTAAAGTTGAACCATTGCCATATCAGATCAAAAGATCAACAAAAACAGCGATGATAAATAGGTTAAGTGTGGTAGGTCCTATTTTAAACTCCATGCAACATGCTTATTTGGGATCAATAAACGAAGTAACTTAAAAAAACCAAATATAAAATGTTTGGAACCATAGATTCGATAATGCGAATAAGAGCATATTAATTTACAAGTTAAAAAAAATCAAACCCAAAAGTAATGAAAAAACCATTGATCACAGCGTTTATGATTGTGTTATCACTATCGCTTAATGGTCAGGAACCGATGTTTAAAGCATTGTTTATGTTTAACTTTGCCAAATACATCGAATGGCCAAACCAAGACACAGAAAGGGAGTTTATAATTGGTGTTTACGGAAACGACCCAATCATTGAAGAACTCAATAAGCTGGCCTCGAGCCGTAAGGTAAACAACAAAATTATTGTTGTAAGGCATGTCAGCAGCCCGTCGGAGGTACCCAATGCCAATATTATATTTCTCTCCGGCAAAGCCTCGGGTAATATGAAGCAGTTGACCTCGTATTTCAAGGGCAAACCTACATTGATTATCACCGAAAATACAAACTATTGTGCAAGGGGCGCCGGCATTAATTATGTTATGCAGGGAGGTAAATTAAAATTTGAGATTAAAAAGTCTAATATTACTTCTCACGGGCTCAATGTAGACCCAAAACTTATATCACTCGGTATCGAAATTAACTAAACTACAAAAAAATAATATCATGTTACAGAAAAAATATATTATCGTATTTTTATTTGGGTTAATTGCCTTGTCAGGGGCAGCACAACAATCCCCCAAAAATATTGACCTAATAACCCGAGAAGAAGTCCTTGAGATGAGTATGGATGACCTCTTGTCCTACGATCTTGCCGACGTAATAAAACTAATGGAGTTAGTAGGTGCTTCTTCAATGGAAGATTTGTATGAACTACTTTTGAATAAAGATGTTACTTCTGCATCCAAATCTGCCGAAAGCGTATTTGACTCGCCGTTATCTACCACCGTACTTACCTACGATGAGATCAATGCATCCGGAGCTACCTCCATTGAAGAGGCATTGCGCCTTGTGCCCGGCGTTATTGTAAGGGAAAAAACCAACGGTAATTATGATGTACACATCAGAGGTGGGCAGAACATGCCCATGAACAATGTGCTATTGTATGCCGAAAATACGACAACCCTTGTGATGATTGATGGCCGTCCGGTGTTCAATTATGGTATGGGTGGTATACTATGGGAAACATTACCCGTAAGCCTTGGAGAACTCGATAGGATTGAAGTGGTACGCGGACCATCCAGCGCACTATACGGTCCCAATGCAGTTAATGGTGTAATTAACCTGATTACTAAAGATATTACCCAAGACACTCCACTTGTTTCCGCCAATTTTCAGGGAGGAACACAATCAACCTATATTGGTGATTTTAGCATCAGCAAGAAATTGAACGATAAAATATCTGCAGGCTTTTCCACCTCATACGAACAACGTGACAGAAATACGGATGAGGTGTACGCACTATACGATGATAAGTTCCTTTCATTGGCAGATTATCAGCAACGCAGAATAGCTGAGGGATGGAGTTCCGAAGATATATATGAAATGATAGAAGAACCAAACAGAGCCAAGGAGAAAATGGGGGTAAATGCATATATCTATTTTGCCGCAAACACTAAGCTCAACTTTAACCTGAGCGGAGGCTATTTGGAATCGGAAGCCATGACCTCTACCATAGGCGACACCCCAACGCCTTACAACGTGCGTAATGCGCAAGGGTATTTTATAAACCTGGCCGGTAAGATATACGGATTTAATTTACAGGCAAGTCTTAACAATATTGAGCAGGATTTATCTAAAGGTATAAAAGGATGGAAGCAAGATACCGAACAGTACAATGTACATTTGGATTATTTATTTAAATGGGACAAGTTTAGTTTTCGTCCGGGGCTTAGTTACCAGTCTGTATATTATGACGATAGGGAACATATCGATTTCATTGGCCAAGGATTTGTTAATGGAAGGGAAGCGTTAAGAAATTATGCGGTTAGTGGAAGACTGGACTATAACCCAACTGAAAAAATAAGGTTGGTGGCGGCTTTGAGAGCCGAAAAATATGAGGTGCCAGATAAAATAATACCTTCCTATCAGTTCATATCATCCTATAAAATAAATGAAAACAACTTGTTAAGAGCCGTATATTCCCGTGCCAACCAAAGTACATTTGTTGTTGATGCCTATAGCTCATATATTTGGAGTAGTGAAGGATTGAGCTCGCCGGAGTATATTCATTTTATGGGAAACCCGGATCCGTCTATGATGACTATGGACATGCTGGAAATTGGTTTTAGAACACGACCCACAAGAAAAATACTTATTGACATCGAAGCATTTTATAATAAAGCGAAAGATTATAGTGCTTTGATGCCGGACAGTATGAGAACAGTTGTATATTCTGATCCAACAACTATTGCCCCGGTAACGTCAGTGTATGAATCGTATAGGCCACTTGATTTAAAAAGTAAACAATATGGGTTGAGCATTAGTGCTGATATGGTGTTGTCCGAGAAGCTAATCCTGAAGGCTCACATGACCTATCAAAAATCAACAGTGGACAACTTCCAGGATGCCAACATGTTTGATATCGCGAATAGGCAAGGTAATGCCTATATACCAGGTATGACCGACGATATTATGCAATATATCACGTACGTTCAATCGGGTGGAACGATGGGCTCGAATATTCCTCCCCAACCAAGTTATAGCTCTGCTATTCAGCCTGATCCAAGCACATTTAAGGATGATGTGGATAACGAAGCTATACCTTCATTCTGGGGTAGTGTAGCTTTAACCTATAAACCAACTGCTAAATTAAGTGTTAACGCGCAAGCATACTACTACGACAAGTATAATTTATATACCATGTACGATGCGCAAGAGTCAAGACTCGCCCTTGGCAATTTAAATTATACCGGATCTATGGAGGCCAAGTTTTTATTGAATGCTAAAGTGAGTTACAAGGTTAACGATAAAGTTAACTTGTTTGTCAATGGCAGAAACATATTAAATAACGACAAACAAGAATATATTTTTATGGATAACATTGGAAGTTTATACTTTGCCGGATTTAATGTGAGTTTTTAAATTGAGAGAAATGAGATGAATGTCCTACAAAGAGGCTGCTCCTGAATAAGGCAGTCTCTTTTTTTTACCGCATCTTTTCGATAGAGAAGAAGAACACTTCCTGGTCATCCTCCTTCCATGGTCAATGCATACAGTCCATCCCGCTAAAACAAAATTAATCGGCCAGGTCTATGAATTACTCCCTTTGTTAAGGGGGGTTGCTATGTGCCCGAACCTCTACTATTTTAATGATCAATATATTACGGAAGGTATTTGACAGTAAACCGTTATTTAATAGTGCCATAAGCTAATTATTGTTATATTTAAGTGTGGGTAAACAAGTTAACATACCAACCATCGTTGTCGATTACCGCGAGGAGCGTTCCGGGATACCTGATCTGTTATGCCAGTTGGGATGCGATGTGCAGTTGACAAGTTTAAAAGCGGGAGATTATATCGTCAATGACAGTATCATTGTAGAACGGAAATCGAAAGATGATTTTGTGCTTTCCTTGATGCAAGGCCGCTTATTCAAACAATGTGTATTATTACAAAAAAGTGGCTATGTAACTAGTTTGCTCATCGAAGGAAACCCTTACCATACCGTTCATAATGTTTCGCGAGAAGCTATTAGAGGCGCTTTGCTGTCGGTTTCGCTATCGTGGCAGATACCCATTAATTATTCGGCTAATAATAGCGATACGGCTAATATGATTATGCGGATTGCAGAACAAAACCCCAAAGATACCTTCATGGTTCAACGGTATGGTTACAAACCAAAGACACTTCAAAAGCAGCAACTTTATTTTTTACAGGGATTACCCTTGATAGGGCCAAAACTGGCCAATGCACTGATGAAACACTTTAAAGGCATAGATAGGATAATGTCTGCCAGCGAAGTTGAACTGGCACAGGTATCCGGAATAGGTAAAAATAAAGCGATGCGGATATGGCAGTTTATCCGATCGGGGGAGTAGTACCTATTATTATTCATAAGCTTTATGCTGTCTGTCGATATCAAAACGCTAATCTAGGTATGGTTTTGGGCAGCATGGTTTGCCGTGTTGTGTAGAGGGTTTGTACTATTGGTGGTTCTTGGCCCTTGTTTGTGTACAGCCATGTAATCGACACGCTTGGAATAGGTGCTTGGCATTTTACCCACCGATTTAACTTCGGATCCCTAGGTCTATTTGGGATGAGTAGGCGGTATTATGTCATCCCATTTCTCTTTATCCCAAACGATTTTTAAAGTCGATATACCCAAATTCGCGCAATAAAGTAAAGCCTTTTTTGTTACTCCAAATACCTATAGAGGGATGTGTAACGCCGTTAAACATGGTGGTTTTAACCATGGTGTAATGAATCATATCCTCGAACACAATGCGGTTGCCCACTTGTAGTTCCTTCTCAAAGGAATAATCGCCCATAACATCTCCGGCCAAGCAGCTGTTGCCTCCCATTTTATACACATGCTTATTTTTGATGGCACCGATACTGGCGTTTACAATAGTCGGTTGATAAGGCATTTCAAGACAATCGGGCATGTGCGCGGCAAAGGACACATCGAGCATGGCGGTTTTAATACCGTGGTTACTAACGATGTCGATTACGGTGCTTGCCAAAACGCCTGTTCCCCAATTGAAAGCGCTGCCGGGCTCAAGTATAAGGTGCAAACCCCATTTGTCTTTAAAAGCTTTCAGTACGCTTATCAAATGATCTATATCGTAATCTTTGTGTGTCATCAGGTGTCCGCCACCCATGTTCAGCCATTTTATCTGCGGCAGAAATTGACCGAACTTTTGCTCTACTGCCTCTAGGGTTTTTTCCAGGTGGTATGAGTTGGATTCGCACAAGGAATGAAAATGCAAACCCTCGATACCATCAGGTAATAGTTCAGGCATTTCGGAAGATGGGATGCCCAATCTGGATCCGGGTATGCCCGGGTTGTATAAATCCGTTTTTACAGTGGAGTGTTCGGGGTTGATGCGCAGACCCATCGAAATAGCCTCCGGATGTTTAAGTACTTTGCATTTAAACCTCTGAAACTGACCTATTGAGTTAAAGGTAATATGGCTGCTATACGGTAAAATTTTATCAAAATCACCATCGGTATATGCCGGGGCATAGGTGTGTGCTTTACTTCCCATTTCCTCAAAGGCCAGCTGTGCTTCATTAAGGGAGCTGGCGGTGGCCGAAGGAATATATTCCCTGATAACAGGAAAAGCACCCCACATGGCAAAGGATTTAAAGGCAAGTATAATCTCAACCCCCGTGCTGTCCTTCACTGACTTTATTAATGCAAGGTTTTTGCGTAACAGATCTTCATTCAGCACAAAACAAGGGGAGGGGATATGCGTATAATTGATGGACATTTTTTACGACTATTTGATAAAAGATTAATTGATAAGAGTTTAAATAAGGAAAGATAAAGGCAAATCTGTCTTAATATGCACAACGTATATTAAATACGAGGATGCAAATTATTGACTGTATTAACTTTAAAACATCTGTAATTCAATGGTTTTTAAATAATCTCTTTCGCATCTGGTGTGTATTTAACCCTGTCTGCTAAAAGCAAACAAGGTTAAAGGGTGATTTAAAAAAAATATTTAAATGAAATGCTCCTGTACATTTTGACTCTATAACTCCAAATCTACGTTAAACTCTTCTACCCAAGGCAGCCCTAGTTTGTTGAGTTGTTCCATAAATGGATCCGGGTTAAACTCTTCCACATTAAACACACCCGGCTTTTTCCACAAACCTTGCAAATACATCATTGCACCAATGGTTGCGGGTACACCTGTGGTATAGCTCACACCTTGTGCTCCGGTTTCTTCGTAGGCCACCTGATGGCTGCAATTATTATAAACATAATAGGTGCGTTCCACACCGTCCTTTATGCCTCTTATCCTGCAGCCAATGGATGTTCCGCCCGTATAATTTTCGCCCAGTTCGCCCGGGTCGGGTAATACTGCTTTCAAAAATTGGATAGGTACAATTTCCTTTCCTTCGTATAGGATGGGTTTTATTCCGGCCATTCCAATGTTTTGTATTACCCTTAAGTGGGTAAGGTACTCTTGCCCAAAAGTCATCCAAAAGCGTGCTCTTTTAAGCGTAGGGAAGTTTTTTACCAGCGACTCCAGTTCCTCGTGATAAATGAGATACGATTCGCGGCTGCCAATGTTGGGATAGGTTAATGGCTTGTGTATTTCATGCGGCTCAGACTCCACCCATTGGCCATCCTGCCAATATTTACCTTTTTGGGTTACCTCGCGGATGTTTATCTCCGGATTAAAATTAGTGGCAAAGGCTTTACCATGATCACCCCCGTTGCAGTCTACAATATCCAGGTAATGTATCTCATCAAAATGGTGTTTGGCGGCATAGGCCGTAAAAACACTTGTTACTCCAGGGTCGAAACCGCATCCTAATATGGCAGTCAATCCTGCTTTTTTAAATTTATCCTGATAGGCCCATTGCCATTTGTATTCATATTTGGCTTCGTCCAAAGGCTCATAATTGGCCGTATCTAAATAGGATACGCCGGCTTCCAAACAAGCGTCCATAATGTGTAAATCCTGGTAAGGCAAGGCAACGTTTACAAGCAAATCCGGACCAAACGACTTTATCAGTTCAACTAATTCGGGCACATTGTCGGCATCAACTTTTGCAGTTTTAATTTTATTGCCACCTATTTTTTCGGCAATGGCATCGCACTTGCTCTTTGTACGACTGGCCAACATTATTTCTGTAAAAACTTCGGGCAGCCCGGCCATTTTGGTGGCTACCACCGTGCCTACGCCTCCGGCTCCAATTATCAATACTTTTCCCATCCTAAATAAAAAATATATGTTTTAGATTAATCGCTTAAGTTAGCAAAGAAAGATTAAAAATTGAAATTTGGAAAGCGGGGGATATGGTTTTTTATGGCTTTCCGGTTTGTTCTCTTAATTTTGCCATACTAAATTTTAGTATAGCATGGAAACCTCCCTATCAAAGGTAAATTTGATTTATTTTTCGGCCACAGGAAACACAAAAAAAATTGTTAAGGCAATAGGCCGAAACCTGGAATGGAAAAGGACAGTGGAACACAACCTGGCTGACGAAGAAAGCGACCTTTTTCAGCATAAAATTGAAAGGGATAGTTTAAGTATTATCGGTGTTCCTGTTTATAGGGGACGGGTACCCCTTTTGGTGGCCGAAAAACTACAAAAGCTGCAGTCCGACGGTTCGCTTGCTGTGCCGGTGGTCGTTTATGGAAATCGACATTTCGATGATGCCCTTCTCGAACTGAACGACATGGTTACAGGATGCGGTTTTAAGGTGATGGCAGCCGCTGCTTTTATTGGCGAGCATTCCTACTCCTCGGAGGAAAACCCGATAGCTCATCAGCGACCCGACAAGGAGGATATGGAACAATGCCGCAGCTTTGCCCGGGAAATCAAAATAAAGATACAGGAATCTACCTCTTATAAAATGCTCCACAGAAGTCGTTTGCCGGGAAATTATCCGTTTAAGGAACATCCGGCCATACCCTTATTATCGCCCGAAACCCTTGTGGATGATTGCATACTGTGCGGCATTTGTGGCGAGGTATGTCCTGCTGATGCCATTACGGTTAGTGCGGAGGTGCTAACCAAAAAAGAGGAATGCATTTGGTGCTGCGCTTGCGTTAAAAGATGCCCTACACAGGCCCGGGTATTTAAAAACGAATGGATAGATAATTTTGTGGAGATGTTAACTACGCATTGCCAGGCACGCAAAGAACCTGCATGTTTTTTTTAGCTTGAGATAATATTTCAGTAAATTGAGCAACGGAAAAGAGGAATGTTTAAGTTTTTACATTTGTGATGGTGCTGTGCGTGATTAGTCGAACCCAGGAGTACCCAAACTAAAAAGTGTGAATTCAAAAACGAAATATAGAGGCCTATGTTTGATGAAATAACGAGTAATTTTCAGGTAAGTGTTGATTTGGTGATAGATAAAGTTAAAAGCTGGGTAGACACCTTTGTTTCCATGCTGCCCAACTTTGTTGTAGCTACTTTGGTAATGTTAGCAACGGCACTTGTGGCAAAGTTAATTCGCCGTTTCGTGTACAAAGTTATGCGTCGCATCACCAAAAACGAAGCCATCAACAGGCTTACTTCAACGGTGGCCGTGATGGTTGTTTTTGCCTTTGGATTTTTTATTGCCCTGCGTATATTAAACCTGGATAAAACCGTAACTTCTTTGTTGGCCGGGTTAGGTATTGTTGGACTCGCCTTGGGTTTTGCTTTTAAAGATATTGCGGCCAACTTTATAGCAGGTATTTACCTGGCTATTAAAAGTCCCATTAATATGAATGATATTATCAAATATCAGGATGCGCATGGGGCGGTTAAGAAAATAGGTTTACGTGCCACCACTGTTAAAACTTTTCAGGGGCAGGATGTTATTATACCGAATCGTTTGATTGTGCAGGAGAAATATACACATTATAGCATCAATGGGGAACGCAGAGTAGATCTGGATGTAGGTGTTTCGTACGGCGACGACCTGGAAAAGGTAGAAGAGGTGGCCTTGACAGCAATAAAAAAGTTATCGAATTTGAAAAAAGTAAAACCGGTAGATTTATATTTTAAGGAGTTTGGGGATAGTGCCATTGTTTTTACCGTTAGGTACTGGGTAATTTATTCGCCACATAATTTCCTGGAGTATTTAGCTGCCTTGAGCCAAGGAATAAAGAATATAAAAAAGGCTTTTGACGAAAACGATATCACCATTACATTCCCTATTCGCACCATCGATTTTGGCATAAAAGGAGGGAAATCTTTGGCCGATATAATGGCACAAAATCACGACCAGCAACACACAAAAACCGATTCAAAATGATTGTGAACCGGTTTGTTATTGATGGGATAACCATCATCCTGTTGCCAATATGTTTAGGTGCGGTGTTGGGTTATTCTGGTCGTTTAAATCTGCGTGTAAATATAGAGCCGGCATTGGTAAAAGCGTCGTTAAACGATTGTAAACTGTTGTAGATATTTTTTTCCATCTGGTCGTAATCGCGCTGTCCCATTTTTTCCGATGACGATGATAAGCGTACATATTGCGCCTGCAGTTCATCCCGCAGTGTATGCAGATCCTTTAAAGTGGATTCTTCCACTGTGCGGAGTGGATCGTTGTGTTGCCCGTTCAGGCCATCTTGTATTTCTTTTAACTTACGATTGATTTCATCAATCCTTTGTTTTGTTTCGGCAATTAATTTATTCTTGTCCATGATATTGATTTTTAAATAGTTTACTTCGTTTCGTGAAACACCAACACAGGGATTTCCGATTTTTCAAGTATTTCTTTGGTGTGATTTTCCTTAAATAAACGTGCAAAAAACGATTTATTTTGTTTAAGCACAACAGCCAAATCGGTCTGATTTGTTTCTGCAAAATCAGCCAGCAGTTGAGCTACATCATCGTCGTTTTCACGGTGTATCGCTTTAACAATAAGATTAGCATAAGGTAGTTTTTCCTGTATCATCTCTTTAAAACCCGCTTTTTTTATCCTGTTGTTAAAATCGCCGCTATCTGTAATGTGTAAGGCGGTTATGTTAGGCATTAGGTGTGGGAAAAGGTGAATGAGTTTTGAGAGGTTGCTCACATCTTCTTCGTTATAATCAGTGGCATAAACAATATTTTTTATCGGTCTATAAACATCACCTTTCGGGATAATCCATACCGGGCATTTCAGCTCCCTAATTAAGTCCATGTTGCTGCTTGTTTGCGACCAGAAGCTTGCCTCCGCACGACTTTCGATAACGGCCATTTCTATATTTTTGTCGTTTATTACTTTTTCGGCACTTACTTCGGTGCCTCCTATTTCAACGGTGATGCCGGTAAATACGTTGTTAGAGACTTCAGCACTTAGCTCGTTCATATAGCGTTGCAAAATTGTTTTTGAGTTTTCCAGAAATTCTTCCATGGTTTTATGAATTTCCAGGGAAGCTTGACCCATATTATTGGCGGTAACGTTTAATGGATATTCTACTCGTGAGTAGGCATATAAAACATGTACATTAACCTTTAAGTTAGTTGCCATTTGGGCAACATATCGTATAAATCCCTTTGACTCTTTTGGTTCATTAATAATGGCTAATAGCGTTTTCATATCTTTTGTTTTTAGGTTCGATAGTTAAAATTACAAGCTTTGTGCCTAATTGTACACTGAATTGGTTAACTGTATACAAGTAGCCGATTGAAAGCTTGTTATACTATAAAAAACTTCTTTAAAAGTATTGCCTGTTTTGTTCTATTGTGTAAATTAAAGGAATAATGTGTAAAAAAAAGCCGTTCAAAAAAAATGAACGGCTCTTATGATTAGATGAAGTTTTTTGCGGTATGCTTAGTTCTCAATATCTGACGGTGGGCTGGATACTTTGTTTGAACTTACAGCTCCTGCGGTAGCGCTATTTATAAGATTGTTCTTCATCTCCTCTATGGCATTGGGGTGTATGGCCGATATGGGCTCATGCTTGCCTTCGATGCCTGTGATGACGGATATGTTTTTCGCCGGGAAATAATTCAGTGTTTCGGCAAAAGGACGAATCAAACTTTCAAAGTTCTCGATCAGATAAATGGTATTGCCCGATTCCGGGTTTTTACTCACAATATCGATGGTCTCTTTGAGTTCTTCAATTTCGCCCTCGGCTTTACCCAGGAACGAGAATGTTTGTTGCTTGGCCTGCAATATCATCTGTTCTTTTTGTGCCAGTGCGGGGGTCACTATCTCGGCCTCATACTTATGGCTCAGCATTTCAAGTTTTTGACGCTCGGCCTCAATTTCCGAAAGGAGTACAGCTTCTTGTGCCTTCATGTCCTGAAACACCTTCTCTATACCCACTTTCTCCAATTGCTTCTCCTTCATGATGCGCACCTTGGTTTCGGCCACCAACTGATCGTATTGGTTCTCGATATTTCGCACCCCTACTTCTGCTTTGCGGGCTTCTTCCTGTTCCACGGCATTGGCTCTGGATTCGGCAATGGCTTTGCGGGCTTTCGTTTCGGCGTTTACCGTTTGCACGCGTTTAAGCAGGGCGATGTACAAATCGGGTTCCTCAACCCCTGCCAGCCGGTGGTCGTCTACATCGGCAATGTTCATGGTGGTAATTTCCAGGCCTATGTTCTCCAGGTCGCTTTTACACACGTTAATCATTTTGGCCACCAGGGTATCCTTGTCCTGCATCACCTGGATAGGGGTCATGGTGGCGATGGAATCGCGCAGGTGGCCTTCAATGATGTTGCTGGCCAGCTGTTTCAGTTCATCTTCGCGTTCCACCATGTGCAGTATGCGGATGGCCGCCAGGCTGCGCCCCGCCTGGTTGGAGGCAATGGCAAAACTAACGGTGGCTTTAACGTTGAGTGGCACCACGCCCTCGGCTATGGCCGAATCAACCACCACCTCAATGGTGTGGGGGGTCAGGTCCATTTTGGCAAAACGGTGCAGCAGCGGAATAGTAAAAATCCTGCCCCCGCTTATCATCTGAAAACCTTTTTTGCCGGCCACACCCGATATGATGCCCAATTCGTTACCACCCACAATACGCATGTTGGAGATAACCTGCACCAAAAGGGTGAGTATTATCAATCCTAAAAATACACTTACAAATACAATCATTTTAAAGCCTCCTGTTTTTTAGTTGCAAAAAAATCTTTTACGGCAATACCGGTCACTTTCTCAAATTCGCCCAGGAAGCCCACAAACGATTCGGGTCCCCTGTTTACGGCGCTGCTAAATCCTTTGTCTTTGTCCATGAGCACAAACGAATCCACGGATATTTCGGAGGAGTACTTTTTAAAGGCATCGTAAAGGTGGGGGAGTTGTTGTTGCAGGAACAGTACCGAGGAGCCTATCTCTTTGGCTTGGGTTATTACCTCCATCTTTTTACTCAAAATACTATTTTTTGCATTTTCAATTATTATCACCGATTCCTTGTCGCCCTGGCTCAATATGTCGGCCGCCTTATTTTGGGCAGTCTCTTTGATGATAATGTCGGTTTCGTTTTTCAGTTTGTTCAGTTCGGTGTTCAGTTCCTCAATACGCTTTAGTCCTTTGTTACGGGCCGCTTCAATTTTGTTTTGCGCTTCGAACTGGGCTTGGGTAATAGTAGCTTCGCTCTCGCGCTTGTACAATTCCAACTTCTCGCGCGAATTGATAATCTGTTCGTCGGCCTTGGCTTTGGCCAGTTCTACCCTGCGATTGGCATCCGATTCCGATTTCTCGGCAATGGCCCGTAACCTGGCCTCTTCAATTTCTACTTCCTGGCGTTTTTCGGCCAGTGTTTTCTGGGCAAGGTTGCCGATATAGTTTGAGCTGTCCCAAATCTTTTGCAACGACACGGATACCACCTTCATTCCAAAGCTGGCCAAATCGCTGTTTATATCTACCAAAAGGGCATTCCGGAATTGGGCTCTGTCGCCATCGCTCGCGCTCTCTTCCTCGTCCGCGGATTCGTCGCTGTGCAAGCTCTCCTGCATGCCTATGGCTTCCAAAGGCGTGGCCTTGTTCAATGCGCCCCTAAAGTTTCCTATTAGGGTTTGCCTCACTTGTTCCTGCAGCTCGTCGATGTCTTTCCCCATAAGCCTTTCCACCGCGGAGTACAGCATGGCTGTGTTGTCGTCGTCGATGCAGACACAGGCCGTGGCATCGGCGCCCACGGTAATGCCGTTGGCCGAGTTGACGCCATCCACCTGCACATTGATGGGGAGCACCCTTAAATCGAGGTGCTGATCGCTCTGAAAATAAGGGATAACACTGCTTCTGCCGCGCTCAACGCTAAAACCAAAAGTCTTGTCGTTCTCCTTCCTTTTTCGCCCGGTGATAACCAGTAGCTTATCGGGCGGGGCCACTTTGATAAATGCTTTGAGGATGGCCAGCAGAATGAAAAAAGAGATTACTGCCAGAATTCCTTCAAAGAGACCTCCTGAGGCCGCACTAAAAAAATCTTCCATAAGGTTTTTGTTTAGTAATGAATGAATATTGATGAATGAATAATAATGATTGGTGTTGGGTAAATGATACAAGTATTTTTTTCAATTAGATGTTTCGTAAGAAAAACAGAAATTCCTCTCAAATTCAATTCGGTAGGCTTTAATGTTCTGTCTGTTGATAACTTATGTCTTAACGCTAAAATCTTGATACTTGATACTTTTTAGTCTAACACTATTGTTTTTGGATATAAACCACATCCTTGTCCACATTGCAAATCACCACTTTATCGCCCTTTTTCACGGGGGAGTCCGCAGAGGCCAGCTTGGCATAGCGCTCCAATGTTACCGAACCGAAGGTAATACGCACTTTGCCCATGGATGAACCGGTGATAGGCAGGAGTGCCTCGCCGGGTAAATTCAGGAGTTCGCGCTCCCTAAAGCTGGAGTCGAGCTTTTTGTTTTGGATATGCTTGAAAATTTTGAAGATAAGTACGGTGACTATTCCTACGGGGATGCTCCACAACAGGCTGGATATACGGCTTTCGCCGGTCAGGATGGCAAAGGTTCCGATAATGCCGAACCCGGCAGCAAAATAGACCAGTGTGCGCAGCCAGCTGATAAACTCAAGGATAATACTCGATTTATGCTTTTTATAATCTACGATGTACGATCCATCTTCGTGTTCGGATAGCTCCATGTCCTGGGCTCTGCCCGAGGTATGCAGCACATCGGAGATGCGCGTATCGTGGTCGCCCTCGGTGTCGTCGCCATCATCTCCATCATCGCCGTCATCGGCGCCATCCCCATCACCGCCATCGGCCTGGAAAGAGGATATGGCATTTGTAAAAAAATCAACGAGTATTACGCCTATGCCAAATACGCCGGTGGCAATGTAAAGGTAAAGAAGTCGGTCCATTTGTTTGGTTTGTTTATTGGGTTATTGTTTTGTATGGTTAAGCGTTTTTAACTGCGTTGAGTTTGGTTTTTAGTTCATTTTCCAGCTTAACCAGCTCAACTTCTGCCTCGGCGCGTTTTACCTTGCCTTCTTTTTGTATGGCCAGTGTTTCTTCAATGGTGGTTATAAGGTCGTTGTTCACCTTTTTCAAGGTCTCTATTTCAACAATGCCCCGTTCGTTTTCTTTGGCCGTTTCAATGGATCCGGCTTTGAGCATCTCCGAATTTTTTGTGAGCAGCTCGTTGGTGGTCTTTGTAATCTCCTTTTGCAGCGCCAGTGCTTTGTTCTGCCTAAAAATACTGATGGCGATTACCACCTGGTTTTTCCACAAGGGAATGGTGTTGAGTATGCTGCTCTGTATTTTTTCAACCAGTAGTTGGTCGTTGTTCTGTATCAGCCGTATTTGTGGGGCTGTTTGAATAGAGATGGTGCGGCTCAGTTTCAGGTCGTGCAGTTTTTTCTCGAAGCGGTGAACCATCTGTTTGTAATCGTGTAGTTTTTGGGCGTCTGCCGGATCGGCTGTGGCCGCTACTGTCTTTTCTATTTCAGGGAGTTCTTCGGCATAAACGCGGTTCAGTTTCAGCTGGCCTGCCGCAATATACAAATCCAGGTCAGCCAGGTACTCATGGTTCTTTTGGTATAGGGTATCGAGCATGGTAATGTCTTTTATCAGCTGCATCCTGGCTTTATCAAGCTCATCGACAATGCGTTCAATTTGGGTGCTCACTTTTTCGTAGCGGTTGATAAATCGCTTGACCGAGTTTACAAAATTACCCAACAATGGCACCCGGGAAAAAAAGCCGCCCCCGCCAATTTTATCTATCTTTAATTCGCGCACACTTTGACCTAAATTCATCAGGCTATCGCCGATGTATCCGGCATCCTTGGTTTTTACCTGCGTGAGAATGGTGTCGGAAAATGCAGATATATTACTTTGCGCTTGCACGCCATATTGAAGTATTGATTGCGAATCCTTAATATCGACATTTACGGCAAGTTGCTGCGCCTGTTCTTTTGCCTGTGGCGTTAGCTTATTTATGTCGATAAGCTGCGGTACATTGTTTTGAGTGTTATTTGGTGCGTCCATAGTTATAATCCCTCCGATTTTATAGTTTTTGCCAATACATTTAGTTCAACGTCCAGATCCATCACATCGTTGTTGTACAGTCTTTCGAGTTGTTTTTCAAAGGCCGACTCCACTGTGCCCAGCACTTTTTCGGCTTTGTTCAGCGATATTTCTGCGGCGGGCACGTAGGCTTTGTTGTTCTGCAGCGCCGCATATTTTGAAACGATGGTGCCGGTTGCATCGATGTAATAGTTTAAAAATTGCCTGGATATTTTAATGGAGTTGGGCCGCTGTTTAATTTCGTCCAATATTTTGTAGCCAAGGGCACAGATGTGCCTTATTTTTTGCTGAACCTCTATTTTATTCAGTTTTAATGCGCCGGCTTCTATTTCTTCCAGTTTTGTTCTGGCCAATTCAATCAGTTTAGATTTTCGCGACTCCCTGGCATTGTTTTTTGTTTTGTTGGTATGCAAATCTTTATTCCCCAGTAAAGTGTAAAGTGTAAAAAAGATACCGGCACCGGCAATGGCAGAAACAAAGATGGGCAGCTTGAAAAAAAAGAAAAGCAAAACAAACGACAGGATGGATAATATGCCTGATATTTGTCCTTTGTCATATTTCTGTTTTAGTTTGTTTTGGTTTGGAGGCATATAGGTTTTTTAAATAATAGATGCGCCATAATTATTCTATTATAATTATGGCCTCTGCTAATGTAGGAATTATTTAGTAATATTGAAACCTCAATTACACAATATGCAAACGCAACGCACCAAGTCCCCAACTTGATGCACTTGGCATCCGTTAAAAATCAAATATTAACTATTGCTATTTAATTCAGTATGATTTGGATAAAACTCGGGATATTACTTATCGGATTTGTTTATGCGGGCTTATTGCCCTATTCAATTCATAAGGCTTTGGCGCATGTAAGCTTCGACTTAGAAAAACATACACTCAGTTTTTTTAGCAACAAAACCCTGTATGGCGATAAGTTTGTTAAGGGTTATAAATGGTTACTGTTTGCTACGGCCATCCTAACCTATGCTTTTTTCTGGCTGCTCACAAAGTACTATAATTTGGGTCAGTATGAGCGCCTGATGAGATATATTGATTTGGGTTTTGCCTCCCTGGCGTTGTTGGCGTTTGTGCCGCATAACCTTAAGCCCTACAGTCTTAAAAGTCTGGCGCCCGCATTGCAAAGGTTTATGCACAATGTGCTGGCCGTTGTGGTGTTTTTAACGCTGCCGGCTCTCATTATTACTTTTCAAGTGGCTATTATTACCGAAATAAAATTCCTGGGCATTTTAGGCATGTCTATTATTGGCATTACCATACTTTCTGTTGCCTATACCATGCTTAAAAGCGGTATCAACGGTGCATCTGAATTGCTTTTTATCAATGGAGTAAGCATATGGACTATTATTGTAACCATGGTAACTTTTTTGAGTTAAGACAATAGATAAAACCTATTTAGTGTATCTAAAAAAACACTGACATAAGGGATATGTGTATATTAATCGCATACTTTAGGTGTAAGAAATGTGCGAAAGTTTTACCTTTTTTAATCGGAACAAGTGCATCTCTCACTCATGCTTGCATAATCCAACATGCCGGTTAGCTTAGGCTCAGTGTAAAAAACAAATTCTACGGATAGTAATAGCTTTTTACAAATTTTTATGTTTTGTTATTTCCAACGCAAAAGCTTAGTTTATAAAATGCCTTTCGTTATATTTGTTGTTGTTTACAGCATCATTGCCTTAATTGTTTAGTTTAAAGCGGTTTAGGTAGCTGCTACATTCTATAATATAAATATTACAACCGTGGCAAAAAAAAAATCTTTTAAAATAGGCTCCACCATCATCCTTATTGTTGTGATGGCAGGTATTATACTTTATCCAAAACTAAAACCGCTTTTTGCAGATCAAAATAAATCCGGTTCACCATCAAGAGGGCCTGGAATGGGTGGAGAGAGGCAAGCTATTTATGCCAGTGGGTATGTAATTAAACCTTCCGATATGAGCGAGCTTTTATATAGCACCGGTTCTTTACTGCCCGACGAAGTAGTGGATTTGGCTTTTGAAACTTCGGGAAAAGTGGTGGGTATTTATTTTTCCGAGGGGCGCTCGGTAAAAAAGGGAGCTTTGCTGGCCAAAATTAACGACAAGCCATTGCAGGCACAGTTGTTAAAACTACAGGCACAAAAAAAATTGGTTACGGAACGTGAGTTTCGGCAAAAGCAGTTATTGGAGCGCGATGCGATCAGCCGCGAAAGTTATGACCAGGTGGCCACGGAGCTGCAGACTATCGAAGCCGACATTATGCTCATTGAGGCACGTATAGCCGAAACAGAACTACGTGCACCTTTTGATGGTACCGTAGGGCTGCGGATGATTTCGGAAGGAGCCTATGCCACCACCCAAACCAAAATTGTACGATTGGTGAAAACCCGGCCTTTGAAGATAGAGTTTTCCATTCCGGAACGCTACTCCGGAGAAGTAACACCCGGTTTTCCGCTCACATTTCAAGTAGATGGATTCCCTGAACCTTTTGAGGCAAAGGTATATGCCATTGCCCCACAGGTGGATATAAATACACGTACTATCGTGGTGAGGGCAATGTATGCCAATAAAAATGAGGAACTAAAGCCGGGGCGATTTGCCAGTGTAAGGGCGCGCCTGTCCGAAATAAAAAATACAGCATCCATACCCACACAGGCATTAATTGCCGAAATGTCGGGCGAAAAGGTGTTTATTTATAAAAACGGGAGAGCAAAGGAAGTGAAAGTAGGTACCGGCTTACGCACCGAATCGCACATACAAATACGTACAGGCCTTAGTTTTGGCGATACCCTGCTTACTACAGCCATACTGCAACTCAGGGAAGATGTGCCGGTGCGGCTTGACACTTTGATTGTCAATCATTAAAAGGAGAATAAACAATATGAGTCTTTCATCAATAAGTATACAGCGCCCCGTTCTGGCTACCGTTTTCTCACTGGTTATCCTACTTTTTGGAGCTATTGGGATTACCTATTTAGGCGTGCGGGAGTTTCCCAGTGTCGATCCGCCCATCATATCGGTGAGCACCTCCTACCCCGGTGCCAATTCCGATGTTATTGAATCGCAGATTACCGAGCCACTAGAACAATCTATCAACGGCATACCGGGCATACGCACCCTTACCAGTAGCAGTAGTCAGGGACGAAGCCGCATTACGGTTGAGTTTGAGCTGAGTGTGGACCTGGAGACGGCCGCTAACGATGTGCGCGATAAGGTTTCGCAGGCACAACGCTATCTGCCGCGCGATGTGGATCCGCCCACCGTTACAAAGGCCGATGCCGATGCCAGTCCTATTCTGATGGTTGCTGTGCGAAGTCCCAAACGATCGCTACTGGAACTATCAGAGATTGCGGAACTAACTTTTAAGGAACAATTGCAAACCGTATCGGGTGTAAGCTCAGTGGCCATATGGGGCGAAAAACGTTATGCCATGCGTATATGGCTCGACCCGGCTAAGCTGGCAGGCTACCAAATGACGCCCCTGGACGTGCGCAACGCACTACAACGCGAAAACGTGGAACTTCCAGCCGGGAGTATCGAGGGCAACACCACCGAACTGACCATACGTACACTGGGTCTGATGACTACGCCCGAGGAGTTCGACAACCTGATACTTAAACAGGAGGGTAGTCAGCTCATCCGGGTACGCGACATAGGCCGTGCCGAACTGGGGCCCGAGGACTTACGTGGCATCATGAAAATGAACGGCATACCCATGGTGGCCACCGTAATTATACCTCAGCCCGGAGCCAATCACATCGAAATAGTAGATGATGTGTACCAACGGCTAGCTTTCATAAAAAAGGATTTGCCGGATGATGTAGATTTTGAAATAGGTTTTGACAATACGGATTATATCCGCGCATCCATCAGCGAAGTGGAAACCACTATTTACGTGGCTTTTTTGTTGGTGGTTATCATTATCTTTTTCTTTTTGCGCGATTGGCGCACTACAATTATCCCCATACTGGTAATCCCGGTTTCGCTGGTTGGTACTTTTTTTATCATGTACCTTGCTAATTTCACCATCAACGTGCTCACCTTACTGGCTATTGTACTTTCCATAGGTTTAGTTGTGGATGATGCTATTGTAATGATGGAAAATATATATGTAAAGATTGAGCGTGGTATGAGCCCCCGAAAAGCCGGACTGGAAGGCGCCAATGAAATATTTTTTGCTATCATCGCAACTACCGTTACCCTGGTGGCCGTTTTCTTTCCCATTGTATTTCTGGAGGGGATGACGGGACGGCTTTTTCGAGAGTTTAGCATTGTTATTGCCGGTGCGGTGGCCATCTCATCCTTTGTGGCGCTTACTTTTACGCCTATGCTTAGTACCAAGTTGCTTAAAACCAGGCAAAAGCACAGCCAGTTTTATAATTGGTCTGAAAAATATTTTGTTCGACTTAACAATACCTACAAAGGATCGTTGGATAGATTTCTGCAACGAAAATTTATCTCTCTTTTTATTTTGATAGGTTCAGGGCTGCTCATCTTTGCTTTATGGAAAGCCATTCCTGCTGAAATGGCGCCACTGGAAGACCGTTCGCAATTTAACGTGCGGATAACGCCGCCCCAGGGTGCTACCTACGAGTTTAACTTCGACTATGTGGAGGATGTGGGGGCTTTAGTAAAAGAGGAGGTACCCGAGGCTTCAAATATTATTACACTGGTTAGGGGTAGTTGGGCTTTTGTACGTACGGCCCTGGTTAAACCTGCGGAGCGTGAACGGTCGCAGCAGGAAATTGCGAGCCGATTGACCGGCGAGTTGCGCAAAAAAACCAAGGCCCGTTCCAATATTGTGCAACGTTCCACCTTTGGTGGAAGACGAGCGCGCCAGCCCATTCAATATGTTTTGCAGGCACCTACTATTGATAAATTGCGTAAAATATTACCGGCATTTATGGCCAGAGTGCACGATAATCCTATGTTTGTGATGGCCGATGTAAACCTAAAATTCACCAAGCCGGAGTTACAAATCGAAATAAATCGCGATAAAGCCAATCTTCTGGGTGTTTCCACACAAAATATTGGGCAAACACTGCAGTTGGCGCTTAGCGGGCAACGTTTCGGTTATTTTATTATGAATGGTAAGCAATACGAAATCCTGGGCGAAATACCCCGAGAGGCACGTAACAAACCTTTAGATTTAAAATCGCTGTACGTACGCAACAACAAGGGCGATATGATGCAATTGGATAATTTTGTTACTTTACGTGAAACTACCGCTCCACCTCAATTATACCGTTACAACCGTTTTGTGGCGGCCACCGTTTCATCCAGCTTGGCCGATGGCTATACCATAAGTGAGGGAATTGCCGAAATGGACAGGATAGCCAAAGATGTACTTGACGATTCGTTCCGTACTGCCCTCGATGGTGATTCAAAAGACTTTATGGAAAGTTCATCGAGCCTGATGTTTGCTTTCCTGCTGGCCATACTGCTTATCTTTTTGGTGCTCTCGGCACAGTTCGAGAGTTTTAAGGATCCTATTATCGTAATGATGACCGTTCCCCTGGCATTAACGGGAGCGCTAATATTTATGTGGTATTTTAATATTACTATGAATATATTTAGCCAGATAGGCATTATCATGTTGATTGGATTGGTAAGTAAAAACGGAATTTTGATTGTTGAATTTGCCAACCAGCGCAAAGCGGCCGGCTTGGACAAATTGGAGGCTATAAAATTTGCATCGGCGGCACGTTTTCGCCCTATTCTTATGACCAGCCTCTCTACCATTCTGGGTATTTTACCCCTTGCTATGGGATTGGGCGAGGGCGCTCAAAGCCGTATAGCTATGGGTACTGCTGTAGTTGGCGGACTGGTAATTGCTACTTTTTTAACCTTGTACGTTATCCCCGGTATTTACTTATTGATATCGAGCGAACGAAAAAAATAATGACCACAATGCTGTTATTAAAACCGAAATATCTGAGTACTAAAAAAGACTGCATAAAATGGCACTCCTTATTTTTGCTGATCTTTTTGTGGGCGACTGACCTGGGTGCACAGGAAATTTATGATTTAGAACGTTGCGTGACCACCGGACTGGAACAAAATTTTACCGTAAAAGTGGCTCGTAACAATGCACAAATGGCCGATAATAATGTTACCATTGGTAATGCAGGCTTTTTACCCACTTTATCGGCCAGCGGTCGCTTGGGTGGTAATGTGAACTCCACGGTTCAGAACATGAACGATGATACCAAAAAAGAGACCAGCGGCGTACACAACACCACAGGCTCTGCCGGTATCAACTTTAGTATGCCGCTGTTTAGGGGCTTTAATGTGCAAACCTCGTGGCAAAAATTGCATGAGCTGAACCGGATGGGAGAGCTAAATGTCCAAATGTCGATGGAAAATCTGGTGGCCCAAATTGTGTCGGAATATTATTATTATATCCAGCAGTTGAATTACCAAAACAACATGAAATATGCTGTTTCGCTTTCACGAGAAAGAGTGAGAATTGATGAGGAGCGTTATCTGTTGGGTTCATCATCAAAATTGGAATTATTGCAATCGGTAGTTTACCTTAATGCCGACAGCTCGCGCCTGGCAAGACAGAATGAAGCGATTCTGGAATCGGAGGTACGTCTGAAAAAACTGATGGCTCTGGAAAATATTGAGGAAAATATACAAGTGGCCGATACTTCTATTGCGGTAAACCCAAATTTGTTGTATGCCGAGCTGCTGGAAATGACCCTGGTACGAAATACCGGCCTTCAAATGGCAAAAAAAAATCAGCTTATCTCAGAGCTGGATTATAAAATAATAGCCTCGCGTTCCTATCCATACTTAAACCTTACTTCAGGATATAATTATGGATACCGAGGATACGGTTCGGGTACTTTGGGCGATTATGGGGAGCGTAGCCTGAAAAATCAACATAATCGTACATTTGATTATGGTATCACCTTAGGAATGGATATTTTCGACGGTTTTAACCGGCGCCGCGAAAAAGCCAATGCTACTATTGAAATAGAAAATAAGGTGCACCGCTATCAGGAGGTGGAGCAGGATATTAAAGCCGAGTTGCTGACCATTTATTATGCTTATGAAAATAACTTAAGACTGTTGCAATTAGAGGAACAAAATTTAGGTGTAGCGCGTGAAAACTTAGAAATAGCCATGGAGCGCTACCGCTTGGGAGCACTATCCGGCCTGGAACTGCGCGAGGTGCAAAAGAGCCTCCTCGATGCCGAAGAAAGACTCATATCGGTAAAATTTCAGACCAAACTGGCGGAGATATCCCTGCTGCAAATGGCGGGTAAAATTATGGATTATGTTTGAGCAGTTAGCAATTAGCAGTTAACAGTTAACAGTTAGCAGTAATCAGGAATCAGGTGGAGCAATGCAACATCCCGTCCCCTTATTCAAATTTAAATTTTGACGGCGTGTTTGTTGATAAACTGGGAAAGCAGTAGTCAGTTATCAGTTATCAGTTATCAGTTATCAGTTATCAGTAAACAGTTATCAGTAAACAGTTATCAGTTTGCCGGTTTTACGGGTTGCGCAATTTTCTGTTCGCTATCCGCTTCTTTATTGTCATTTACGTGTAACTTTCAACTTGTAATTTTCTACTTGTAACTCTAACCTCTAACCTCTAATCTCTAATCTCTAATCTCTAATCTCTGTTTTTTATTTATCTTTAATCACATGAAATTTAAAGCGCTAAAATACCTAGGCTTCTTTTTTAGCAGCATGGCCATGTGCTTAATTGTCTTTGATTTTGGGTTTAGTCAAAAATTGGATTTGCTACTTGCTATCAATACAGCTTATCCTATTTTATTGGGTGGCATTATAGTTGGTGTACCGATAAAGTATATCGTTAATTTTAAAAATTATCAGAAAGTAAGAATATGGCTTATTGAAATCACCTTGTGGCTTTTTTATGTGGGGGTAATGGTTGTTGTTCCTTTTGGCTCCTTGGTAAGCGATTCGTTTAGTACTTGGGCGAATCCTAAAATAATACTCTTTTTTGCGTTTGCCTTAAGTTTTGTGCGCGAAGCATCTGAGTTAAAATTGAATTGGCGGTATCAACGCACTAATCCGGCAATAATTTTTGTGTTAAGTTTTGCCTTGCTCATTTTGGTGGGCAGCTTGCTCCTTATGCTACCCAAGGCCACCCATAGCGACATCAGCTTTACAAATGCCTTATTTACATCTACTAGTGCTGTTTGTGTTACCGGCTTGACTGTGGTAGATACGGGCAGCTATTTTACTGTGTTTGGTCAAGTTATTATTCTGATTTTGATGCAGTTGGGTGGTTTGGGTATTATGACCTTTACCAGTTTTTTTGCTTACTTCTTTTTAGGTGGCTCTTCGTACCAAAACCTTTTATTGTTGGGTGACTTTACCAACGAAAATAAAATATCCAAAGTTCTATCCACCTTAAAAAAAATACTTGTATTTACCCTATTGGCCGAAGGTGTTGGTGTTGTGCTTATCTACTTGCATGTGAAGGATATGACCCTCCCGGGCGATACAAACACTATTTTCTTTTCTCTTTTTCATGCTGTTTCGGCATTTTGCAATGCCGGGTTCTCCACGCTTTCCAATAGCTTTTTTGAGATAGGGTTTCGCTTTAATTATAGCCTTCACTTTGTAATTGCTTTACTGTTTATTGTGGGTGGACTGGGGTTTCCTGTTATTATTAATCTGTACGCCTGGTGCAGGTATTACATCGGAAATGGCTTGCAACGATTCTATAAACGGAAAGGCGTTTTTTATCGAGCCAATGTGCTTACCTTAAATAGTAAGTTGGTTTTATATACTACATTTGGTTTGCTACTGGTGGGTACACTAATTTTCTGGGCTTTGGAGTATAATAATACCCTGGCACAGCATCGCGGCTTTGGTAAGTTGCTGACCGCTTTTTTTGCCGCAGCAACACCTCGAACTGCGGGCTTTACCACCATAGATACCGCTATGATGGGTGTTCCGGCCATGATGTTTGTTGTGTTTTTTATGTGGATTGGTGCTTCCCCGGCTTCTACCGGTGGAGGTATTAAAACAAGTACTTTTGCGTTGGCCTTTTTAAATGCTATTAGTTTGGCCAAGGGCAAGAGTAAGGTGGAACTGAACAAGCGCGAAATACAGGACAGTTCGCTTAGGCGTTCCTTCGCTTTTGTTTTTCTATCCCTGTTTTTTATCGGCTTGGTTATTTTACTAATCACTGTAGTTGAGCCGGATAAAAAAGCACATGATTTAATTTTTGAAGTTTTTTCGGCTTTTAGCACTGTAGGGTTGAGCAGGGGAATAACAGGCGATTTATCCATCTGGGGCAAGTATTTAATTATTAGTACCATGTTTATAGGTAGGATAGGGGCACTCACTTTTTTGACTTCACTGCTCAAGAAAATAAAACAAAAGAATAACGAATACCCTACCGAGGGTGTTTTAATCAACTAACAATTACGTATTATGAACTTTTTAATCATCGGATTAGGAAATTTCGGGTCGTCATTGGCCATACGCCTAACGGAGCTTGGGCATGAGGTTATCGGGGTAGATAGCCGTATGGCTAATGTAGAAGCGCTTAAAAACGACATTACCCATACCATTCGTGCCGACTGTACGGACTTGCACTCGGCTATGGAGCTCCCCATAAGCGATGCCGATGCTGTTATCATGTGCATTGGTGAAAATGAAGGTAATTCGATTATGGCAACTGCAGTACTTAAACAATTGAATGCTAAACGGATTATTGGAAGAATAGTTTCCGATACACAAGCCACCGTGTTAAATGCCATGGGGATTGAGGAAATCGTTCATCCCGAAAAGGATTCTGCCGATAAACTGGCCAAAAACCTAACGACGGAAGGCCTGATAGATTCCTTTGAATTGTCGGATAGGTACAGCATCGTTAAAATTGATGTGCCCGAACAATATGAAGGCAAAACCTTACAGGAGTTGGATTTGCGCGAAAAATTTAATCTCACCATTCTAACCACCATGAGGAAAACCTATAAGCGGAGCTTACTGGGTTTTAAACAATCGAACTTGCAAGTGCAAGGTATTGCCAAAGCTGATACCGTGCTGCACAAGGATGATATAATGGTGGTTTTTGGCGAGGATAAGGATATTGAGCGGTTTTTGAAATAGGGTGCAAAAGTATAATGTGTGAAATTGAGATACAAAAAAATCCCCCACTGAGCATGCAATGGGGGATGAATTTCTCTAATAACTATCCGAACGGTTTAGGCAAGAATTAATCGTTCGATATCGGTTTTTACATCTGTGATGCCACCAATACCAAAGTTTTCAACCAATACCTTGGTTACGTTAGGTGATAGGAATGCGGGCAATGTAGGTCCCAGGTTGATGTTTTTAACACCCAGGCTAAGCAGAGCCAATAATACAATTACAGCTTTTTGCTCGTACCAGGCAATGTTGTATACAATAGGGAGATCGTTGATGTCGTCCAAGCCAAACACCTCTTTTAGTTTAAGCGCTATTACAGCCAGTGAATACGAATCGTTGCACTGTCCTGCATCCAATACCCTTGGTATACCACCAATGTCGCCCAACTGAAGTTTATTGTAACGGTACTTGGCACATCCTGCCGTCATAATAACCGTGTCGTTGGGCAGTTCGCTTGCAAAATCAGTATAATAATTGCGGTCGCTCATTCTTCCGTCGCAACCACCCATTACCACAAACTTTTTAATGGCACCACTCTTTACGGCATCTACTACTTTGTCGGCCAGTTGCATCACTTGCTTGTGTGCAAAGCCGCCCACAATTTCTCCGGTTTCTATTTCTGTTGGGGCAGCACATTTTTTGGCATGTTCTATTATAATGCTAAAGTCTTTGGGCTGTCCGTTTTTACGGTCGGGAATGTGCGTGCATCCTTCAAATCCGCTGGTGCCGGTTGTGTATATGCGGTCTATGTAACTCTCTTTTGGTGGTACAATACAATTGGTGGTAAAAAGTACAGGCCCGTTAAAGCTCTCGAACTCTTCTTTTTGTTTCCACCAGGCATTCCCGTAGTTACCCACAAAATGCGCATACTTTTTAAAGGCAGGATAGTAGTTAGCCGGTAACATTTCGCTGTGCGTATAAACATCCACGCCGGTGCCCTCGGTTTGCTTTAATAGCTCTTCCATGTCTTTCATGTCGTGACCCGAAATAAGGATAGCCGGGTTGTTGCGTACGCCCAGGTTCACCGATGTTATTTCCGGGTTACCGTAGGTTTCAGTGTTGGCCTTGTCGAGCAGTGCCATCACATCAACGCCGTTTTTCCCGGTTTCCAGTACCAGTGCAACCAATTCATCAACATTTAAATTGTTGTCGGTAGAGGCTACCAAAGCTTTTTGAATAAATGCACAAACCTCTTTATTCTCATAACCCAGGTTCATGGCGTGCTCGGCGTAAGCAGCCATACCTTTTACGCCATATATCATGAGTTCTTTTAAGGAGCGGATATCCTCGTTTTCGATAGATAAAACACCGATAGAAGGTGCTATCGACAAAAAGTCGCTTTTGGTTTTACCTGCGTATTTAACACTGGGTTCGTCCGTAGGAACTGTTACACCTTTGGCTTCTATGTTGGCTATAAGCTCATCTCTAAGTGCGATACCTTCCCGTATCTTTTCTTCTATCTTAGCCCCATCAAAATTGGCGTTGGTAATGGTGATGAACAAAGCGTCGATCAAATATTTGTAGGCTTTGTCGCTATCCAATCCTTTGGTGGCTGCCGCTGTGTTTGCATGAGCCAATCCCTTGGATACAAACAACAATACATCTTGCAGTGCTGCTACCTCATCGGTTTTGCCGCAAACTCCCTTAATGGTGCAGCCCGTTCCTTTGGCTGCTTCCTGACACTGATAACAAAACATGTTCATAACTTAATTTTTTATTTTATGGATAATGTGTTTATATACTTTAAATATACTTATTTCTTCAGTCAATAGGGCCGTGTATGGCAATTATTCTTAGATAGAAGAGCCTCCGGTATTCAGTTTGTTTTAGTTTTTTACTTACCGCTATCACTTTTTAAGTGAGTGGGTTAATTATTGACTGCCCAATGTTAACAATACTCTGCCTACACCCACTCTTCGCTTAATACTTCGCCTTCAATGGATATAATGGCTCTTTTGAGGGGTACTTTGCGCGATGCCAATTGTAAAGCTTGTTGTGCCAAGGCCATCAGGCCGCCACAGCAGGGTACTTCCATCATAACTACCGTTAATGAATTGATACGGGCATCATCTATCAACGATACGAGTTTTTTTAAGTAGGAATCCATGCCATCATCCAGTTTTGGACAGGCGTTGGCCAAAACTTTATTTTTCAGAAATTTTTGATGGAAATTGCCCATGGCAAACGGAGCGCAATCGGCAGCCAGCACCATGTCAGCATCTTTAAAAAACCCGGCACCGGGATTTATCAAATGCATTTGCGTGGGCCATTGTCTAAGTTCGGAATTTTGTGGCGCGGTCGTTGCGGCACCGGCCATCGAAAACGTGGGTCGTTTAATCTCTTTACTCTGCGACCCCGGGCATGAACCTCCATTGTGGCCGGTGGCTTGTGGGTTGTTTTTTCCGTGCATAGCGTTTATTACCTCTTGAATATCAAAATTATATTTATCTGTGTTGTTTTTTAAATAAGTCATTGCTTCTTTTACAAAGCCCATTTCGTTATGGTCGCGTAAATGCTTTAGGTGGGCAATAACGGTGTTTATGCCTTTGGTTACCATTATTTCCATCACCTTTGTTTCGTTGTAGGGCTCGGCTTCGCGACGCTCTATTTCCATGGCTCCCATGGGGCAATGTCCCAGGCAGGCGCCCAGTCCGTCGCACATCAAGTCGCTTATCAGGCGGGCTTTGCCGTCTATTATTTGCAATGCGCCCTCATGGCATCCGGGAATGCACTCTCCGCATCCGTTGCACAGCTCTTCATCTATTTTTATAACGTCTCTTACCATTGCTGTTTTTGTGTAGTAATTTTGTTCATTGCAAATATGAGGTGATTTTGAACATCGTGCCTGTAACAAATGTTACAGTTGTTAAAATAAAGTGTACTTTCCGTTCAATTTAAAAATAATACAAAGCTATGCTCACTAACTATATAATACTTGAAAACTGTCCTGTCTTCATCGGATTGTCACTGGAAGAAATAAAAATACTTTTTGGCCAGATTCATTTTCAGGTAAAAAAATACAGTGACGGTCAAGTGGTGGCTCATGCTGGAGATAATGTTGAAAAACTCATAGTTGTTTTAAATGGTAGTGTTAAAGGGGAGATGGTCGATTTTTCGGGTAAAACCATAAAAATTGAAGATATTGAGGCGCCCAAGCCTTTGGCTATTGCTTTTATGTTTGGTAGGTGTAATAAATACCCGGTAAACGTGGTTTCCAACAAGCAATCGGAATTACTTCTTATTCCTAAGGAATCGGTATTGAAGCTATTCACCCTGAACCAAACAATTCTGCTTAACTATCTGAACACAATATCTGATCGGTCGCAGTTTTTAAGTAATAAGATCAGGTTTCTGTCGTTTCAGTCTGTTCGTGGAAAGATAGCCAACTATATTTTGCAGCTTACACAAAGAGATGATTCGCAACAGCTTACCCTTCCTTTATCGCAAAACCAGATGGCAGAACTTTTTGGTGTAGCTCGTCCTTCGGTAGGTCGTGGTATGCGCGAGCTGCATAACGAAGGAATTTTACATGTTAAAGGTAAGGATATAAGGATATTGAATATGAGTGCATTAAAACGGTGCCTCGTATAAAATATAATTTTTTTGTGCTCTGCAAGCAACCATTCCACCTTTTTGCAGTCATACAAACAAACAAACCAATTAAATAAATTTTAAAATGAAGAAGTTATTATTATTGTTTGGAGTGATGGCTTTGCTGACTTACACATCGTGCAATGACGACGACGATCATTATTCCTTGAATAATTTTTGGCTGTCCTCGGGAACGATCAGCAAAGAGGTGGGTTCTTTTTATGTTACCACCGATGAAGGAAAAAAATTGTGGCCCTCGGCCACCAATGTTAATGTGAGTTTATTGGAAGATGGGATGCGTGTTTTGGTCAATTACACCATTTTAGGTGATGCCAACCTTGATTCGGCTTATGATTATCTGGTTAAAATAAACGATGTATCACAAATACTTACCAAACCGGTTTTTGAATTTACTGCACAAACTCCCGATGAGGTGCTGGATTCTATTGGCAACGATGCCGTAACAATAGTGGATACCTGGTTTACCGGAGACTATTTAAATGTAGAATTTGAGTATGGTGGTGGTGGATCTGTTCATTTTATTAACCTGGTGTACGATCAGGAAAATTCCGAAACCGAGACAGGCGAAATTATCCTGGAGTTGAAGCATAATAAAAATATGGATCGTTACAACTATAAACAGTGGGGTATAGCATCTTTTGATGTATCGGGTTTTAAAATTGAGGGTAAGGATGAGGTGGATTTTTTAGTACGCAGCAAAGATAAAGATGGCGAGTATGGTTACAACAAAGTGCTTACTTATATCTTTGGGTCGAGCGAGACGGCTGCTTTGATGAAAAGCAACTACCAACCCAATAAAAAGATTAATTTCAGTTGGATTAAATAATAAAAAAAGGGAACATGATTAATGTTCCCTTTTTTTTTAAAGGTATAGTATTCTGATAACCTATTTGTTAAGCTTTTTTCAGTGTTGCGGGAAAGAAAAATAGAAAGTCTTTTCACATTTTTGTTTGGATGATTAAAAATAAAATCCCTATATTTGCAGCGCATTTGAGGAAAATGCTTCCCAAAGCAAAAGTATAAATGGACCTGTAGCATAATTGGATAGTGCACTGCGTTACGGCCGCAGAGGTTAGGGGTTCGAGTCCCTTCAGGTTCACATCAAATCATTCCAAAATTAGTTAAAAGCGTCTAAAACTTAAGTTTTAGACGCTTTTTTTGGTATGTCAGGCAGGGTAATAGTCTGCCGAGGTGCAAGTCCTCAGGGATCATGCGCAATATTTGGGTTTGCGGAAAAAATAGAGTTGATTTGCTGTTAAAAGGATACAGATAAAAGAAAAGTGTCCACATGGGAATTAAACAATGGCAATAGTTTTAAGTTGAATAATCAATTCTAAGGCGATAGGTTGCAACCAGTGTATTGAATTATTTAAGTATTATCGGGTGTAGCTTGCATCACAACACATCATATCACATCTCATTGACCTTTATAAAGAAGCGAACTATCGCCATAGCTTAAAAACCTAAAATCGTTGTTGAGGGCATATTCATATATCTTTTTCCATGCCTCACCTTTTGTAAAGGCTGCAACTAACAGCAATAAAGTGCTGTTTGGCTGATGGAAATTGGTAATTAGCCTATCTACCACTTTAAATTCGTACCCGGGTGCAATTAATATACCCGTATAACTTTCTAATGTTGAATAATCGTTATCAATTAAATACGCTTTCAATTTTCCAATAGCTTCCGTTAATGAATAGTGCTTGGGTAACTGATAGGCATCCCATTGATTAATAAACAAATCCTTGTTGCCTTCCAGTAATTTTACACCCAACCAATACAGGCTCTCTAAGGTGCGCACGGTGGTTGTTCCGGTGCTGGTGATATTTCCTTTGTATTCGAGGATAAGATTAAGGGTTTCCATATCCACAAAAAAGTGTTCAGTATGCATCTCGTGCTCACCAATCGATTTTGACTTAACAGGCTTAAAAGTGCCGGCCCCAACATGCAAAGTTACGTTACCGGTTTTAATTCCTCTGTCATACAACTGATTCAGTATTTCTTTGGTAAAATGCAAGCCGGCGGTGGGAGCAGCTACCGAACCTTTATAATTGGAGTAAATGGTTTGGTAGCGTAAGGTGTCCAGTTGTTCTGATTCACGCTTTAAATAGGGTGGGATAGGGGTTTTCCCTATGGCCTCCAATACCTCGCCGAAGCTTACTTCATTATTGTCCCATTCAAATTCAATTACTTGTGCATCTTCCAGTGTCTGCTTTCTGCTTATGGCCAGGCGTATCGTTTTACCGGCATGTGCGATATTTTTATATAGTTTACCATCTTTCCATTTTTTTGAATTACCGACGATGCATTTCCAAACAGATTTTGTTTTTGCCTCAAAAGCCATGGAAATATCTGCAGGTTGTACCGGCTCCAGACAGAAAACTTCAATCTGAGCTCCTGTTTCTTTCTTAAAAAGCACACGCGCTTGTATAACTTTCGTATTGTTAAAAAGCAGAAGGCTTTTTGAAGGCAGCAAAGAGGGTATATTACAAAATTTATCTTCGCGGATACCTTTGTTGTAAATCAAAAGCTTAGAGTCAGACCTTTCCTTTAAAGGGTATTTAGCAATCCTATGTTCAGGTAGAAGGTAGGTGTAGTGTTCTATTTTTATGTCTTGCGTGTTCATTTTTTTATTTTGAAGCAACAAAAATAAGCAAGTTTTAGAAAAAGCTGTTACTATTCTCTTTATTAAAGGTCTAAAGCTATTTATTATGTAAAAATTTCAAGCTTTAAACGGGAGGTGGTGTCTATCTGTTGATAACGAAATTTTATTTTATTGCTGCATTTATTATTATAAAACTATATTTGGGAACTTTTTAAACCTGAACGATTCATAAAATTATTGGAAATATTATGAATAAAGTTCAGAATCAGGCTCGCGCGAGTGGGAGCCTGTTCGGCCAGAGAGGGATTGACCCCATGCTATACCGTGGCAATTACGCATGGGCGATGCCGACTTAGTTGAAGTGAAACTATTGAAATAATTTTACTGAATTGAAAATCGACAGCCTGCCTCAGGTTTTTTTATGGCTGTTTAACGTAGTGGTTGGCGGGGATAGTAATAGTTGACTATGCCATAAGCTAACGTCGCCGAAGAGTAATTTTTGCGTTTACAGAAAGCATGCATAGTCAATTATTTGGCTTAGTAAAATAACCAAGGCAGGGTTCAGGTTATTGTTAGGGTGTACGTTATTAGATTTTACAAATCAAAATAATTTAAAGAACAGGTTATGAAAATTTCAGTTGGTGATAAGGTTAGGTTTCTGAACGAAATAGGTGGTGGAACGGTAAGTAGGGTGGAAGAAGGGAAGTTGATTTATGTGCTGGATGATGATGGGTTTGAGGTGCCAACCCTGATAAACGAAGTGGTGGTGGTTGGTAAAAAAGTAGAGGAAGAATCTGATGATTCTGCAGTAAGCCTCGACGCATCTGCACAAAACACATATCAATTCGAAGAAAGCGACGAGGCAGGTGAACCGAAACTGTTGCTGGCTTTCGCAAGGGATGAAGATTTAAGTGGGAATGTGAAACTTTATCTTATAAACGATTCCAATTACTTTGTTTTTTATACAATTGGAAGAATGGATAAGTCTGTGGTTAACAATGCGTACCATGGACTAATCGAGCCAAATACTAAAATACATTTGGATACGCTAGCCATAAATTTTGTGGATGGGATAGAATATGTATGTCAGTTTTTGTTGTATCGACAAAGCAAGCCATATGATCTTCAGCAGCCCGTTTCACACAGCTTTAAATTGGCCGGAGCCAAATTACTTAAAGAAAGTAGCTATCAATCCAACGATTATTTAGAGGATAAAGCCCTAATCATCTACCTAATAAAAGGGGTATTCGAAAAAAAGCTGGAAGAACTCTCCCATGCAGAAATTAACAAGGCCTTAATTCAGAAGGAGCAACAACCAAACACGCTAAAACAGCGTAAAAAAGACAACAAGGAAATGTTAGAAGTGGATTTACATATTCACGCACTCTTAGATGATACCAGGGGCATGTCGAACAAAGAAATACTGGAATACCAATTGGCTAAATTTAACGAAATAATGGAAGCCAATAAGAATAACAAAAATAAAAAAATTGTTTTTATCCATGGTAAAGGAAATGGAGTACTTAAATCGGAAATTATCAAAACTTTAAAGAAAAAGTATACCTGGCACAACTATCAGGATGCCTCGTTTAAAGAATATGGATTTGGGGCTACCATGGTTATTATTTAGCTATAAATATTAATAAAAGTAATAAAAACTTACCTCGGAATTAGGTAAGTTTTTTTATGACAAGTATTGTGACATAGTTAATAAATTTTAATATTTGACAAAAAAATATGGAGTTATATCACAACAGTTTGAAACTAAACACTTTTTTCTCCGTAGAAATTGTTTAAAACCTGATGTGTACCAGTTGTTAGTAAGCATAAACTGTAGAATTTGTTTCTGACGCGAGAAAAGGATTGTAGTTTATACTTTTTAATTCTTTAGTTGTAAGCATCTTAAAGCACCGAAGTCATTATATATTATAATTATGATGAAAAACTTATACCGAGTATTGTCGATTCCCTATGTAATGCTTGTATTGTTCTGTTTTATTCAGGATGGTACAGCACAGATTCCGACAAATCAATGGAATAGATCAAAGATTAATAAATATTTTTCTGATAGGGCGAAATCTTTGGGAGTAGAACAATCAAGCCTTAAGGGAGCGGATGGAAAAATTAACAGTTTTGATGACCAATATTGTTCTGACTTTGGAGTAATAGATATTACACCAGATACTTGGGATCCGAGTACTACAACAATAACCTGGACTATCCAAACTTTTGTTGGTGCCCCCGAATTTCATCCGGATTGGGCGGATGTTGTTGGCACGGGCAACGCTACTGTTTTAAAGTTTTATCCGGATAGAGTTACACCGGAATATTTTGGTGCACCTATATGGTTTGAATATATACAAAGAAATAGCTTAGGTTTTATTGTAGATACTAAGTTTGATTATACTACGGTTTATCTTAGGCCAACAGCATTTGACGTTAGTGGTAATACGGAAGTATGTATAGGTAACTCAGCTATGGTTACTCTTAGTAATTCAGAAGCAGGTGTAGAGTACACTTTGAAAAGAGTTTCCGATGATGCCCCTGTTGGTTTTACCATAACGGGTGCATCCGGTGGTGGTTCAATTAATTTTCCGCTCACTCCTCTTGCTGTTGGAGCTACAGACTACTATGTAGAAGCAATAAACCCCAATAATAATTCTTGTTCATCAATAATGAATGGAACGGCAACGGTAACAGTTCATCCGCTGCCCGTACCTACAGCCGGTAACGACGGCCCAGTTTGTGAAGGCGGAACAATCAACCTATCGGGTGGCCCTGCCGGCATAACATACGCATGGACCGGTCCCAACGGTTTTACCAGCAATCTGCAAAATCCGGTGCTGAGCAATGTAAGCATGGCCGATGCCGGCGTTTACATGCTTACCGTCACCGACGGCAATACCTGTGAACAAAGCACAAACACTACGGTGACGATCAATGCCAACCCAAGCATAACAGCTGGCAGCAACAGCCCCGTATGCGAGGGTTCGGCCATAAACCTTACTTCAAGCCCTGCGGGCGGTTCAGGAACCTATACCGCTTTTAACTGGACGGGCCCTAATGGTTTTACCGCCAGCACACAGAATCCTACGGTGGCTAATGCTACCCTGGCGGCTTCGGGCGATTATACTGTAACGGTAACCGACAACCTGGGTTGTTCGAGTACCTTAGCAGCCACCGAAACGGTGCTTGTAACGGAGCGC